>CAZISY010000042.1:0-10167 GCA_964542025.1 uncultured Verrucomicrobiota bacterium | reverse complement strand
TGGCGGCAGGCGCTTCGCAGACGAATCGGTTCTATTTCGAAAATACGGGAAGCGTGATTGTTCAACTGACTGGACTGCAAACGAACGGGGCGGGCGCCTCCGCCTTTACCTGCACGGCGGGACTGCCCGTGACGCTCGCGCCGCGGGAGTCATGCGAATTGACTGTCACGTTCGCCCCGCCCGCCGCCGGGATCTATACGGCGCAGGTTGCCCTGGCGAACAACATCTCCGGCAGCAATCCGTACCGGCTCAATCTGGCCGGGGCCGCGTGGAGTATTTCGCCCACGGGCGGCGCGTATTTCGGCGGAACCGCGGTGGTGCTCACCAATGGCGTACTGGGCAGCGGGGCCGACATCACCAATGTGCTGGTGGGCGGAGTACCGGCCGCGATCACAGGGCAGGGCGCGAACTGGGTGGCCTTCACCACGCCCCAGGCATCGGCCTCCGGTCCGCAGGATGTGGTGGTGCATTCCACCAGCCGGGGCACAACCACCTTTGCCGGGGCATTCACCTATAACCGGCGTCCCGCGCAGTTCATCCTGCTGGGCAGCGATGGACAGGTGATTACGAACAACCAACCGGCGGCGCTGTCGGTGGGTACTGATTTTGGTAACGTGTCCTCGAATCTGGTCATGGCCAATGGGTTCGCCCTGTATAATCCGGGCGAGGAGGATTTGACCATCGCGTCGTGGACCACGAACGGCGCGGGTGCGGCGAAATTCACGCTTGGCGGACTTCCTTCCACCATTGCGGCGGGCGGCACGTCGAACATCATGGTCACGTTCACGCCCGGCTCGGCGGGAACTTATACGGCGTCCGTCGTCGCGGTCAACAGTTCAGGAGTCTCGCCCTTCACGGTGCATCTGGCGGGCACGGGGATTCCGGTGTCATCGGGCGGCGGAGGTATCTCCAATGTGATCACCAAGCAGTTCGACGGCAAGACGTGGGGCCTGATCGCCGGATACCGCGGCTGGAATGCCATGACGCAGTCCAATGCCGATGCCGGCGTTCGCAGTCTGTTCACCACGCCGCAGGGCATGGCTTATGCCAATCTGGCCGAAATTTTCAACAACACAACCGATGGCAACCATTACTCCAACACAAACATGTGGAATCGGAACGTCCGGGGATACCTGCTTGAAGCCTGCGAAACCAACGGCGTTTCGCGAAATATTCAGGGAATTATCTACACCACTGAGCATTCCTGGTCGAACCTCGGCTGGGCGGTCGTGCAACCGAATTTTGTCCATGCCTACAGTCCAACGGGCATGGCGCTCTTCAATGGTTCAGGCAGTGTAACGTCCAGAAGCTGTTTCGTGGCCCTCTCCTCCGGAACAACAACGCCTGCGCCTTTTACGGATGACACCGGCGATGCCATTTTGCTGGGTGTCGGCGACAACGTCATGGGGTCCGGCGACATGCTGGATACAACATTCAACGCGTCCACCAATGCGATCAGCCTTGGCATGAGTGATGGCCCCGGTACCGGCTACCGCTTTGCGACGGATTACAGTACCCGCGCCTATCCCGGCGCCATTACCACGATATCCGACGGCAATTCTTTCGGCGGGAGCGGTTCACATGCCGGAAAAAATACTCATGGATGGGTGCTGGTGTGGGGATTGGTGGATGCTTCGCCCGAATCGTCCCCCGCCATCTCGCTGCTCGGCACCAACGGAGCGGTGATCGCCAACAACGAGGGGCCCACAATCGCCAGGGGCGGCGATTTCGGCGCAATCGCCTGGGGCCGTGCGCTGACCAACACCTTCAGCATCACGAATGCAGGCAGCACCACGCTGACCAATGCCGCCGTGACCACGAATGGGCCCGGCGCGGGTGCCTACGCGGTGTCCGGCATTCCGTCCACGCTCGCGGCGGGCGGCGTGAGTCCTTTCACTGTCGTCTTCGCACCGCAGGAAGCGGGCGCGGCTCCGGCCTGGCTGGATATTCACAACAATGCATCCACGCCGTACCGGCTCTATCTCTCCGGCACAGGTCTGGCGGCGCGAATCGCCGTGACGGGTGACGACAATTTCGGCGACGCACAGACGGGCGGAACCACTTCGCGTACGTTCGCCATTGTGAATGCGGGGGATCAGGTGCTCACGATTGATTCGGCAGTGCTGTCGGATGGCACGCATTTCTCAGTGTCGGGCGTCCCGGCGACGGTGCCCGCGGGCGGCGCGGGCAGCTTCACGGTGTCGTTCGAGCCCGATTCCGACGGTGTAAAAACGGATACGCTCACGGTCACGGGCCATTCGCCCGATTCGCCAGTGGTGGTGAACCTCTCCGGCTCAGGAATCACCGAGCCGTGCTTTGCGATGCTGGGCGCGAATGGTGCGCTGCTGGCCAAGGACGAGCCCGCAACAGTGTCCAGAGGCGGGGATTTCGGTATTGTGCCGCGCAATACGCCCGCAACGCATACCTTCACCATCAACAACGCGGGCAATGACGAACTGACCATCTCCGGCTGGACCACCAACGGGACGGGCGCGCCCAAATTCACGGTGGCCGGCGTTCCGTCGAGTCTGGCGGCGGGCGCAACAGCGCTTTGCACGGTGACTTTCCAGGACATAGAAGGCGGCCTGTTCACCGCGCAGGTGCGCATTTCGCACGATGCGGGAGGCGCACCCTTCACGCTGAATCTGTCGGCTCAGGGCCAGTTGCCGGGCATGGACTTCCTCTCGCTGCCCGTCACGAACGCCATCGAGGGCATTCTTTATGAATACGAGCCGGAAGCGCAGGATCTGCTCTCCCCCTCGGCTGAAATCACCTACTCGGCGAGTAATATGCCTGCGTGGCTTTCCTTCACGCCAGCCGGAAGCAATTACATGATCAGCACCCTGGCGGGCAAGTCCGTGGCAACGCAATCCGGGTACACGAGCGGATTCAGCGGAGATGGCGGCGCGGCCACCAATGCCGACGTCGCTCACCCGATTGGTGTGGCGGTGGACAGCCGGGGCAATGTATACGTGGCGGACAAGGGCAACTACCGCATTCGCAAGGTGGCGCTCGACGGCACGATAACCACCGTAGCGGGGAATGGCACCGTTGGTTTTTCGGACGATGGCACTGTGGCCACCAACTCCCCAATGGGTCAACTGGGCTCGATTGCGCTGGATGCGCAGGATCGAATTTATCTGAAGGATGGAAACAGGATCCGCCGGGTGGACGCCGATGGGCGCATTCGTACGGTGGCGGGCACCGGGGGTACCGGTTTTTCCGGCGTGGGAGGCCCTGCGACCAACGCCCTGATCAACCCCGGCAACGGCCTGTCGGTGGATAGCGCCGGGAATGTCTATTTCATTGTGGATACGACGCTCTGCAAGGTGGATACCAACGGCATACTCAGGAGCCTCGCGGAGAATCTTTCCACCTTCTCCAGCTGCGGCGTGGCGGTGGACGGCCGGGGACGCGTCTTCTTCACCGAATACAGCCAGATTCGCTATGTGGATACCAATGGCCAGGTCCGGGCTTTCGTATCGGGAATGGACGAACTTTTTGGTCTTGCCGTCGGAGATGACGGCACGGTGTATGTCTCGCAGAGCGCCACCTGGAGTGTTGGCGCGAAAATTTACGCGATGGACGCGCAGACGAATGTGACATTGATTGCCGGTAACGGCACAAAAGGAATTGCCGGGGATGGCGGCGCGGCGCTGGATGCGGCGCTGGGCGTGGATTACGGCCTGATCGCTCTCGGCCTCGGTCCGAAGGGGCAGGTGTACCTTGCCGATTCCGGCGTCCATCGCATACGGGTGGTGGAACGTCCGCGGGCCGAACTATCGGGCACTCCGCTGCCGGCGCACGTCGGTACAGTTTCCACGGTGACCGTGCATGCGGTGAACACCCGCACCAACGCCACACAAACTTTTGCGATCACGGTGTCGGGCCGTCCGCGGGCCGCCATCATTAATCCGCTGGGCAACACCGGCTTCTCGGGTGATGGCACGGCGGTCTTCCAGTCGTTCGGCACGGTGCCGACCAATGAGGCTCTTACGCTGACGCTCGCCATTACGAACAGCGGAACCGCCGCGATGGTTATCAGCGGCGTTTCCACGAGCGGATCCTCCGCATTTGAACTGTTAAATCTGAACGCTGAAATTGCCGCCGGCACGGCAGGCAGTTTCACCGTGCGGTATGCGCCGGGCGCGCTGGGAACCGAAGACGCCGAGTTCTCCATCGCGCATAACGCGGACAATTCCCCCCTGACGCTGACGGTGGATGGCTGCGGACTCAAGCCCGGCGAAATGGGCGTGGATCGGGTTTCTCTGAATTACGCCGCCACCTATCTGGACAGCAATCCGGCCACGCAGACCATCACGCTGACGAACAAGGGCGAAGTGGCCTATACCTACACCAACACGGCTTTGGGCGTGAGTTGGTTGGCATTCACACCGGCCACTGACACGCTGGCGGGTAAAAGCAGCGTCGCACTGACGGGTGCCGTAAACATCACGGGGCTCGGCGGCGGAACGTATTACGCCACCAACCGCATCTCGTCCGGTGCGTCGAACAGTCCGGTCGATGTGGTCGTGCGCCTCGACATCGCCAAGGCCGACCAGGCCATCATCTACAGCCCGCTGAGTACGCAAATGATCACATCGGTTATCGGGCTTGCCGCGGCGGCCGATTCCGGATTGGGCGTGGCCTTCAAAGTGACCGATGGCCCCGCGCAGATCTCGGGCGGCACCAATCTGACGTTTCAGAATGAGGGCTATGTGACCATCGAGGTGACGCAGGCCGGCAACGCCAATTATAATCCCGCGCCCACCATCACGAATCGTTTCCTCATCGTGAAAACGGCCATGGATGTGACGCTGACCAACGTGGTGAGTAAAGCGTACGACGGCACACCTGTGAGCGGCATCGGCGCGGAGACCGATCCGGCAGGTATTGACTGTTCCATCACGTACAACAGCGACACCAATGCCCCGTCCGATGCGGGCGTTTACACGGTGCTTGCGCAGTCCGCCGATTGGCGCTACACGGGGTCCGACACGGCCACGGTGCAAATCTTCCGGGCCAACGCCACGGTGATGCTCACCAATCTGGCCTATACCTATGACGGCACCGGCAAAACCGCCGCCGTAACCACGTCGCCCACCGGCTTGACCGTGGAAGTGCGCTACAACGGTGAATTCACTGTGCCGTTCCATGTGGGCAGCTACACAGCTGTCGCAAGTGTTGTTGACGGCAACTACACAGGTTCCGCCACGGATACGCTGACCATCGCCAGGGCCGATCAGACGCTGACCTTCACGCTGTTTGGAGCGCAGCCCGCCGATGCCGTCACCTCGCTGACGGCCACGGCCTCCAGCGGTCTCTCCCCGGTGTTTGAAATCGCCTCCGGACCGGCGGAATTGATCGGCAACACGCTCTCGTTCACCAATTCGGGCAGCGTGATCCTGCTGGTGAAGCAGCCGGGCGACACCAACTGGAATCCGGCCCCGACGATTACCAACACCTTTGAGGTCATGAAGATTTCCGCTCCCGTGTATATCAGCGACACCAACAGGACGTATGCCGGTGTGCCGCAGAGCGTGACGGCCTGCGCCGACCCGAACAACCTGACCGTGGATGTTACCTACAACGGCTCGACCAATCCGCCGACGGATGCCGGAACCTACGCCATAACCGGCACCGTCGTGGATGGCGTCTATTTCGGCTGGACGAACAGCACCCTGACCATCGCCAGGGCGGATCAAATGATAGACTTCCCGGCCGTCGCCGCGCAAAAGACCAATGCGGTGATCGGTCTTTCCGCCACGGGCGGAGGTTCGACCAATCCGGTGATGTTCAACGTGGCCTCCGGCCCCGGCAGCATCGCGGGCGACACCAACCTCACCTTCAGCGGAGTGGGGGATGTGCTGGTCGTGGCCTCGCAGGCGGGCGACAGCAACTTTGAAGCGGCCCCGAACGTCACCAACACCGTGAAGGTCTTCAGCGTCACCCCCGATAACGGCCCCTTCGCGGGCGGCAATACAGTCACCGTCAGCAATGGCCACTTCGGGATGATCACGAATGTGCTCGTTGGGGGCGCGGGCGTCTCGCCCGCATCTTCCGGTGCGAACTGGTTCACGATCACGCTCCCCGCCTCGACCAACGCGGGCGTGGTGGATTTCATCGTGCAGCGCGACGTGGGCGAGGACATCCCGCTGGCGGATGCGTACACCTTCAATCCGGCGGGCGAAATCGAGGAAGTGAACCCGGTCACGGGCTCCTGGACGGGTGGGTATGAAGTGGTCATCAGCGGCACGAACCTCGGCAGCGGCAGTGACATCACCAACGTGACGCTGTGCGGTGTGAGCGCGGCGGGCATCGAGAGTCAGAGCGCCACACAGATCGTCGTAGTGGCGGGTGTTTCCGACGCGGCCATTCCCGGTGACGTGCGCGTATACTCCACGAGCTATGGTGAGACGGTGAAGAGCAACGCCTTCACCTATCTGGCGCCGTACCTGGTGATGCGGGGAACCAACGGCGTCGTTGTGACCAATGCGGAACCGCCCCTGCTCGCCAAGGGGACCGATTTCGGGCCGCTGGCCTGGGGCACAACCCGTACCAACACGCTCTCGATTTCCAACTCGGGGAATGCCGTTCTTCATCTTTCGCAGGTGGTGTTTGCCGGGGCGGATGCGGATCAGTTTGCACTGGCCGAAGTGCCGGACAGTGTGTCGGTCGGCGGCGTGAGCAATTTCGCGCTGATCTTTGCGCCGACCAACGTCGGGAATTTCTCCGCCACCCTTGAGTTGGTGAGCGATGATCCGGCGAGCCCGTTCAACCTGCCCGTCGCGGGCGAGGGCATCAAACGGGATCAGGCCATCACCTTTGAGGATCCGGGCGCTCAGATCACGACCAATACGACCGTGCTCTCCGGGTCGGCCTCGAGCGGTCTCCCGGTGACGTTTTCGGTGGTGAGCGGAAATGCGGACCTGACGGATCAGTCGAATCTGACCTATCGGTCCGATGGGGACGTGGTCATCAGCGCCAACCAGGCGGGCAACAGCCTGTGGAATGCCGCACTCCTGGTTGCACATACCATCACCGTCACGAAGGCCTCTGCGACTGTGACGCTGGACGACTTGTCGCAAACCTATGATGGGAACGCGAAGAGCGCGGCCTGTCAGACCGATCCGGCTGGTCTGACCGCAGTGCTCACCTACAACGGCGTCACCAACCTGCCGATCAATGCCGGCAACTACGCCGTCACCGGTACGGTGCATGACGCGATGTGGCAGGGTACGGGCACCGGAACCCTGGTCATTGCCCGGGCAAGCCAAACCATTGATTTTCCGGCGATCGGGCCGCAAATCACCACCAATCAACGGGGACTCTCTGCCACGGCATCCAGCGGACTTGCCGTGAGTTTCAGCGCCGACGCACCGGGCAGTATTGCCGGTGGAACCAATCTGACCTTCACCGGCGCAGGGTCTGTGAGCGTCACGGCGTCGCAGGCGGGCAACAGCAATTATTTTGCCGCAGCCAGTGTGACCAACACGTTCGCCGTGAGCAAAGCCGGTGCGGCGGTCACCCTGACCAACCTGACTCAGACCTATGACGGCGCGGCCAAGACGGCGGGTTTCGTGACGGCGCCGACCAATCTGGCCGTGGACCTCACCTACGACGGCCAGGCGTGGGCGCCGACCAATGTCGGTTCCTATTGGATCACCGGCACGGTGAATGATGTCATGTTTCAGGGATACGCCGTGGATCGGCTGACCATTCAAAAAGCAGGGCAGACGATTGGCGCTTTCCTCCCGACGAATGGTTCCTCCTTCGCCGTGCAGGATACGGCGCATCTCAGCGCGACATCGTCGGCCGGCCTTGCCGTCACCTTTGCCGTGGTCGGCGGCAACGCCTCGCTCACCAACGGGACGAATCTTTCCTTCGGCGCCCTGGGCGAAGTGCGGGTGGCGGCCTATCAACCCGGGGATGATAATCACACGGCCGCGCCCGTGATCACCAACACCTGCATGGTGACGGGTGCTCTGCTGCGCGTCTACGGAACGGATGCCTCCGAAATCGCGAGCTCCAATGCGCCCTCCACGGCGGCGGGCACGGCATTCGGCATGGTCTATAACCAAACGCTCGCCTCCGCCATGCTCTCCATCAGCAACGCAGGGAATGCGGATATGAATATCACCGGATGGGTCACCAACGGCTCATCCTTCTTCACCATCACCGGCATGCCGTCCACCGTGAGTGCGGGAGGAGTCAGTAACTGCTGGGTGGTATTCGCACCGACCAACTCCGGCGTACATCAGGCCACGCTGACCATCGCATGCGACGGGCTGCCCGCCACCTTCGATCTGCGTCTGGCGGGTTCCGGGATCAATGCCGGCGAAATTTGGGTCAGCAAAGCCTATCTGAGCTACAGCGCCGCATACGGCAGCACAAATCCTCCGGCACAGACCTATCTGCTCACGAATGCCGGCGAAGTGGCCTTTGCCTTCAGTAATGTGCTTGCCTACGGGCAGGGCGCCGACTGGTTTACCATCGCGCCGGTCACAGGCTATGTGGAGTCGGGGGCGGAATGGCGGCACACCGGCACCGTGAACGTCGCCGGAATGAACGCGGGTACCTACATACTCACCAATACCATTGTTTCACCGACGGCGACGAACAGTCCGGTGGATCTGCTGGTGGAACTCACGGTGAACAAATCCACGCAGGCCATTTCATTTGCCGTCATTGATGCGCAGATTGCCACGAGCACAACCCCGCTGACAGCCACCGCCTCCAGCGGACTGCCTGTGACCTTCGAGGTGGTGAGCGGGAATGCAACGCTGGCTGGCATGACCAATCTGACATATCAATCGGATGGCACTGTACTGATTGCCGCCATGCAGTCCGGCAACAGTAATTATCTCGTCGCGCCGCGCGTGACTAATTCCATCACCGTGACAAAGGCCGCCGCCACCGTCGCGCTGACCAATATGAGTCAGACGTACGATGGGGATTATAAGTCCGCAGGAACCACCACCACCCCCACCGGGCTGACGGTTGTACTCACCTATGACGGCGCTTTTACCGCTCCAAAATTCCCCGGGGCGTATGCCGTGACCGGCACGGTGGAACACGCCCTTTACGAAGGCAGTGCCACCGGTACCCTGGTGATTGCAAAGGCCGGGGCTGGCGTCTATCTCGCCAATCTTTCGCAAACCTATGACGGTACGGCCCGGTTGGTAAGCGCCACCAGTACCCCCGCCGGATTAACGATCGAACTGACCTATGACGGAGGGGCCGCCGCGCCGACCAATGCGGGTTCCTATGCCGTGACCGGCACCGTGAACGATGCCAATTATCAGGGCGCCGCCACCGGTACGCTGATGGTCGGAAAGGCCGATCAGGTCATTACGTTCCCGACCATCGTGCCGCAAAAAACCAATGCGGTGATCGGACTCACCGCCACGTCGGACAGCGGTTTGACCGTGACCTTTACGGCCGATCCGCCCGGAACCATCAGCGGAGCGACGAATCTCTCCTTCCTGTCTGTCGGGGACGTGGTTGTGACGGCCTCGCAGGGGGGCGACAGCAATTACAATCCCGCAACAAACGTCACCAACATCATCAAGGTGTTTTGCACAACGCCGGATAACGGTCCCCTCGCGGGCGGTAACACCATCACGGTGACCAACGGATATTTCGGCACGATCACGAATGTGCTCGTCGGGAGCGCGGGCGTCTCGCCCGCTTCTTCCGGCACGAATTGGTTCGCGATCACGATGCCCGCCGCCACCAATGCCGGGCTGGTGGACATTACCGTCCAAACTTCAGATGACGGCGCCACGACACTTCCGAACGCCTACACCTACAACCCGGCAGGCCTCATTGTTGCCGGCACCCCGGCGTCGGGCTCCTGGACGGGCGGCTGTGAAGTGGTGATCAGCGGATCAAACCTGGGCAGCGGATCGGACATTACGAACGTGTCGCTGTGCGGAATTGCGGCAGCCATTCAGAGCCAGAGCGCCACGCAGGTTGTCGTCGTGGCGGGTCTCTCCGACGCGCCCACTTCCGGAGCGGTGTGTATATACTCCACCAGTTTTGGAAGTACCGTGAAGAGTAATGCCTTCACCTACTTGATGTCATCGTTTGTTCTGTTGGGCACAAACGGCGCGGGCATCGCCAATGGCAACGCTGTCTCCGTGGCGGACGGCACCGACTTCGGTC
>CAZISY010000041.1:0-29073 GCA_964542025.1 uncultured Verrucomicrobiota bacterium | reverse complement strand
TGAATAGCTGTATGAATAAAATTATCTATCTCGTTGTTCTCGTGTTTGTTATGACTGGGCTGTTTTTAGGGGTCCACCATCTGTACCAGGCGATCCCCCACGCTGGGCTCGGGATTGATGATGCCAACATTTTTTTTGTTTACGGACGCAACATCCGCCAGGGATTTGGCTTTGTTTATAACCCCGGTGGCGAACGGGTTGAAGGTTTTACCTCCCTGGCCTGGGCGCTCGTTTGCGCGGTGGCTTTTTTCCTGAAAACTCCGGAACGGGCGCTGCTGTTAATTAACGGTATCCTAGTGTCGATTTCACTGTCTTTGCTGATTTTTCGGCTTGGAAAACAGGAAAAAGACGCAAAAAAAGCCTTTTTTATCCCTTTAGCAGCTCTGGCAGTGGGTGGATGGACGTTTACGGCGCCTGAATTTTTCTCCTGGTGCGTGCTTTCATTAATGGAGACGGGACTTTGGAGCGCGGGATTGATGCTGTGTCTTTGTACGCTGGCGGGGTCCATTGCCGGACGGCGGATTGACCGTATGGTTTTTCCGGCGGCCATCGGCGGGTTGCTCCTGATTCGTCCGGAAAGCATGGCGTGGGGCGCCGGGTTTATTGGTTTGCATTTTCTCGTATCCCGGGCGGGTTCGGGCCGTCCTTTTCTGGCGCTGCGCAAAACAGCCCCGGCGGCTTGTGCCTATGTCGCGGTACTGGCAGGCTTAACCGTTTTTCGTTTGCTGTATTTCGGCTTTCCCTTTCCCAACACCTACTACGCGAAGGTTTCGCCGGACCGGCTTTACAGTCTGCGTGAAGGATGGATTTATTTTTCGGCATTTTTGGAAACGAATGGCTGGCTCCCCGTTTTGCTGAGTGCCGCAGTCCTGGTCGCGGCGGGTTGGACGCTGGCCGGCCTGGTTGCCTGCTATCGCAAACGGACGCTGCATTTGAATGAATGGGACGTCATGGCCTATGCCGGTTCGGCGGCCATTCTAATCGGCCTGTTGATACCGATCTGGGTGGGCGGTGATCATTTTGCATCCTTCCGTTTTTATCAGCCCGTCTGGCCGCTGCTCCCGATTCCCCTGTGCTATCTGGTTTCGCGTCTGGTTCAAGGACTGCTCAGTCGATGGGGAGCGCGAATGACCGAAGGGCATCAGCGCCTTCTGCTCTCCGCCGTCAATCTGCTCCTGGCCCTGTTTTTGACGCGTTCTTTTTTTCTCTCCAACAATGCCAAGTGGGACCGACTGGAAAAAACCGAGCTGCATGTGGACTTTGAAGTCGCTCATGACGGGCGGTATTTCGGGGAAACGCTTAATCAGCTTTTTGAAGGCATACCGCCGCCTTCCATGGGCGCCATCACGGCAGGCGGTTTCAAGTTGGCTTACCGCGGGGAAGTGATCGACCTGATGGGATTGAATAATGTGGCCATGGGGCATGCGCCGGGTGAACGAAAGGGCATTAAAAATCACGCGGCGTTCAACAAAGATGTCTTTTATCTGCTTCAACCGGACGTGATGCCGCTTGCGCTGCTTCGGCCCGATGAAATCAGCACACCGCTGACGCTGGATCATCCGCAGGTTCAGCGATGCATTCAGCATAAGTGGGCGCGGCTCCCGCTTAAAGATCTCTTCACCGACGAGGCCTTTCACCAAGCCTACACGCTTGTCTATCTTGCCCGCGCGAACGCTCCCGATGGGCCGGGGCTGCTGGCCTTCGCGAGCAACTCCTACCTGACGGTGCTTCGGCAGAACAGCGGCCGACTGCGGATCATTGAGGAGTCCCGAGCGAGCACTCCGGACGTATAAAAAACCGGCCCGCTCTTTCGGGCGGACCGGCTTGTTTATCACGGAATAACGTTTCGAATTACCGAATGATATTCGGCACCTTGATGCGATACATGCGGCTATTGAAATACGGATAATTCGTGTCCGCCCAGGTCATCATGATGTTGGTGCTGATCAGAGATGCCGCCTGCGTCCAATCGCCGGCCACGAGTCCGGTGGTGTCTGCCGTTTCGATTCGGTAGGTGGCGCCGCTGACGCACTGGAACGTCAGGACAAGACTCTTCCCGTCCGCCGACAGGAACTGGGTTTCCCAGCCGATATATTCACCCGGGGCATTCGGCCCGGTACCGGCAACCCACTCGGCGTAATTGACGAATCCATCGCCGTCGTAATCATCATATTTTCCCTGCGAGAGGTTGCCGAACATCAGGCGCTCCCAATCATCACCCATATCATCCGCATCGGAATCCCACGGTACGGTGATGACGGCATTCAGGCTGGTGGAGGCCGATCCGCGCACAGCGGTGAACAGGACGGTATAAGCCCAGTCATTGGTGCGGCTTCCGTCCACCGTCAGGTTGGGTACACTCCAGGAGAAGGTCTTGGAGTTCAGTGCGGATCCCGCAGGCATATTGGAGGCCGTGACCGTGGCTGCCGCTTCCGTGACCAGCAGAATGGAATTGGTGGAACCGACGGCCCAGGTGTAGGGCCCGGCGGGATTGCAGGAAAGCGGGACGGACTCCGAAGGCGCATCGGCGGTAATAAACGCCATGGAGAAGGTCAGCGTGTTGGTGCCCACGAGTTCGACCTGCCGGGTCTGCGCCTGATTACGCATGTTGACGGTGTTGTACGTCGCCGTTCCGCTCGTATCTTTGTCCGTGGCGGTTGTATTGATGGCGCCGGAGGTCACGTTCAGGATGATTCCCGCACCATCCGCAGCGCCTGGCGCAAACGCCGTAACCTGCAGCGAGGTGGCGGAGGCGTTGGTTTCCACCAGCACTTCCTGACCGGACCGCAGCAGCGTGTTCAGATCCGGCGAAAGGCCGTTGCGGACATACAGGGTTTTTCCATTCATGGTGTAGGCCACATTGAACGCGTTGGTGGCCGCGCTTGCCAGCGAGATGACTTTGCGTATGCCGCTGTTGGTGAACGTGAGCGTACCGCTGCCGGTGGTGACGGCGTACAGATCGTTGACGCGATTGGTCGAGGCGGAAACATCCCACCAGTCTTTGAGGGCGGATGTACGGTGCGCCGCCACATCGCCATTGCTTTGCGTGACGGCATCGCCTTCATTTTCAGCGCCGGAGTCGGGCATGGAAACAAAGTTGCCGATCATCTGGCGGACGGACGATCCATTTTTACTCCAGGCGCCGACCATGCGCCCGCCGCTCCGTTCAAAGAGGGCCATGACGCTGTTATTTTGCAGGATATATTCGGACTCGCCGTCAAGATCCACGTCCGACGAGATCGCTTCGGCGGCGCTCAGGGTGCGTCCGGCCCAGGTGTCCACGGCGGCATAGATTGCGGCACGGCGTGTCTGGCCCTGCGCTTTCCATGAGAAGCCCTGGAGGCCCTGCCAATCGGTGGCGGGATAAATATATTCGCCGTAACTCCAGCGGGAGAGATCGTTGTTCGATTCTCCGTGCATGGCCGTTTCAAAAACGGAGGCAAAGAGCGTTTGCATGGCCAGTGTACGGACGTCGGCGTTGGTGATGCTTCGCACGATGGCCCAGGTGTTCGAGAGGACACCATTGGTCATAGAGCCATAGGGCATCGCAGAGGGCATGTTCGTGCCGAGGCGCACTTCGTACACCTTGGGGGCAAGCCCCTCATGGCGCGAGGAGCCATAATACCAGTTGTCATAATTTTCGTTGCAGGCATGCTGCGCCCAATCCTGCGCGGTCACCGTATTGGTGGCTTTCACATCGCGGCTCACCGTGGAACCATTCAGAGAATCTTCCAGCGTGACCACCTGAATCCAGGGATGATTGGCGATCCATCGCAGATTTCTGTCATAGGAATCCGCGCTGTCGTTGTCGGTGAAATTTTCCCACTGATACAGCACCGTGGAGATCTGTCCACCGCCGGCCCGGGCGCGCCGGTTAAAGAGCTGGCGCAGTTCCGTGGGAAGTCCGTTGTCGGTATTGACATACCGGTAGTCATTCGCGCTGGTGGAAATGATGAAGGCATCCAGCGACGGCCAGGTTCCGCTGCTTTCCAGCCAGAGGCGGTTGATTCTGTAGGCATTGTCGCCGAGTGCCGCTTCGCGTCCGTACCAATCGTAAAGGTGCGGGGTTTGGTCCAGAATGGTGGCATCAAAGCCCATGCCTTCAATCATCTTCAGCGTATTCAGATCCGCCACGCGTTCGGACAGCCAGAGGATTTTCGCAGAGGTAACGCCGCTGGTGGGCGATCCGCCGTAGATTTCGTTCAGGACGGACTGCGCCAGGGCGATGCTGTTGCTGTTAAAGGCGGCATCGAAATAGCGCATGACGTGATCCCCAAATGTACTGCCCAGCAGGCGGAAGCTTCCGCCGGCGACTCCGGTTCTGATCTCCTGATTGAGGGCCGGGCCGGAAAACCAGATTTTCTCGGTTCCCACGTCCGCCCATTCCAGAGCCATGGCGAGTGTGGGAGTGATGTGCAGGTTCAGCGGCGCGTTGGTATAGATGTTGTGAATGGCCACGGGGCGGTGATAGCCCGCGCCGTTGCCGTCGTTCACCAGATTCTGGATCGTGTAACCCGGCTCGAGCGCCTGATTGCCGTGCGCCAGGAGTGCCAGCTTCGCACTCTGCCCAAGGTGATTGAACACATAGGTGCCCGGGGTGCGGCCGACACAATAGGAATATACGCCATGGGCGGCGATGTAGTCGTAGTTCTGGTAATAATCGGAACAGAGCCAATCATCGCCGATGGTATCGGTGAAATCGTTCAGTCCGCCCTTGTCGCCGGCGCCGCCGTCGTCGCCGGTGAAATCGCGGACGGTATAGACCTGGAAGGTCAGCGAGTCCGGGTTACCGAGCCAGCCGGCATCAATCAGCGCAGAGCGGTCGATGGCGAACGCCACGGCATCCAATTCGGAATTGAAGTAGGCGCCGAGGTAGCCGCCTTCTGCGGAAACCACGCCGGCCGCGGTCAGGTCGCCGCCGATTTCCGTCGTGTTGTCGGCCGAATTTTGATCGACATACAGCACTCCTGAGGCGCCGTCATAAACGCCCACGCAGGCGTTCCATTTCATGGCGGAACCGGCGTTGACCTGGTCCGGAAGGTTGTATTCTCCGGAGCCGTAGTTGCCGTAATTGATAGCCACATAGACATTCAGGGAACTTTCTTCGGCATGAGCCTGAAGGTTATCGAAGTCGACGCGGAAATAGAGCTTGTCGTCGCCGCCCGCCCCGGAGGCACCGCCGTCGCGGAAATAGAAGGCCATCATATCGCGCGAGCTGTTGTAGCCGTCGCCCCAGCGATAAATATCCGACGAGTTTCCGCCCTGATCGTAGTTATCCAGGGCAATCAAATCGTCGAGTTTCCAATCCAGGAATTCCCGGTAGAAGGTGGTGGCGTTGACGGTGCCGATGGAAGGCCCTTCTCCGATGTTAATGGTTCCTTCGCCGCCGGGATCTTCGATGGAATCATCGTGCCGGGGATTGGTGCCGTTCTGATATTCGCGCAGGTTGGTGTAGGGTTGCAGCTGGCTGGAGCTGTCCAGATAGGTATCGTTATCCGGATTTCCGGAGGCGCCGTGTTCGGAGGCGCCATAGGCTCCGGTGTAGAAGTTATAGGAACCGTTGTCGAGCGGATCGAGGCTGTAGCGCCGTTCCCATCCATCCGGCAGGCCGTCGTGATCAGTGTCGGTGCAGAGCGGATCGGTTTCCCGGATCAGCAGGCGCGGCCAGCCGTTGGTCTGCCGTGTGCCATTTCCGCCGCTGACAGAATACGCCGCAAAGAGCGCATTATAGTTGATGGCCCGTGAGGTTTTCGCGGTGGCGGGGCCGGAGTTGTATGTGGAGGAATACGCATCCACACCGATACCGAGACTGCCGTACATCTCGCGGGTGATTTCCACGGTCACGCCGTTGGAATAGAGGAGGAACAGGTCGGTGCGTCCGTTGTAATCCTTATCTTCTCCGTATCCATCGCTCAGGCCGTCGGCATCGCTATCGGCAAGATTGGCGGAGGATTCTTCCCAGGTTTCACCGTTGCCGATGAGACCGTCGGGCCAGTCGCGTTCCAGCCAGGGATTCCAGTCGGTCGGGATCGGAACGCCATCGCCATCGGCCCAGCCGTTGCGGTTGGCATCTTCGACACCGTCCGGCAGGCCGTCGTAATCGCTGTCGGCATTGGACGGTGAAGTCGCGCCGCCGGTCAGCAGTTTGGTACGCGTGCCGCCCGTGCCGTAACCATCCACTTTGGGCACTTTGCCTATGTTGTCGGTCGTGTTATAGAAGGGCGGGTCGAGGTCCGCGATAAAGTTGGGGAAGCCATCGCCATTGGTGTCGGTATCCGTGTCCGTATAATCGGCATTCTGCACGGCGCGGTATCCGAGTTCGAGGGCGTCCGGCAGGCCGTCGCCATCGGAATCGGGCGATTCATCCAGTGATTTGCCGGTGGCGAAATAGTTGAACACCTGGGTCTGCGTCCAATATTCGTTGTCGGTGGACGGGAGCGCGATGGTGGTGCTTTCGTTGGTGTTGATCATGCCGTCGTCGTCCCAATCGTAATCATTCGTATTGGTCGTGGCGCAGATTTCCCGGAAGCGGATGGTGGCATTTCGGGTCGCGGAATTGGTGGGTGAACTCAGATCGGTTCCGGCGATGTTTGCCCAGACGGAGGCATTGAAGCGATAGCTTCCTGCGTTGGTCACGGACCAGGTGTAGGCCCAATCCAGGGTACTGCCGTTGGTGGTGACGCTGACCAGGGCGACAGCACCGGTATAGCCGGTCGGATTGTTGAATCTGATTTGCACGTTGGTCACGGCGGCATCCGTCTGAATCACAATCGGCGTTTGGCGCAGCGATGGATTCGTCGCGATGACGGACGCGGGGACATCCGGCATTTCAATGATGTAGGCGGCGCCATCGCTGTCCGTTTCCGAAGGCGTGGTGATGATCACGGTTGGAAGCAGCGCGCCGCGGTGCAGTACGAGGCGATCAGCCGTTTTGTTGAAGGTGCCGAATCCGTTGGCGTTGGTGAAGACCACACGAATTCCGTAGAGCCAGCCGTCCATGCCGTTATACACGTTGGGCATGTTGAAGGTCAGAATATTTTCGCCCTCACCGCCGGATCCCCAATTCCAGGTGTGGGTCATGCCGAGGTCATCGTTGTTTTGCAGTTCGCCGCCCTCGGTGGAGCCGTTTTCGGTGGCGTTCACATAGATTTTCACGCGGCTGAATATTTCGGCGTCCGAAAGACCGGCCGCCATGCGGGCGGTATATTTCATGCGAAACTGCCAGCCCTCTTCGACCATGGTGCCGTCGGCCGACGGCCAGTCAAAGTAGAAATCTTCGGCGTCGCCCCAGGTGGTGAGGGTTTTGGTCAGCTCGGTGTAATGCAGGTTGGCGGCATTGTCCAACGCGGGATTGGAGGATGACCAGGCGTTGGTTGCGGCACTGGACCACTCGCGCAGGCGGATGCGGACGGTGGCTGTGCCGCCGCCCGAAGGAATCCGCGCATAGGTGAAGCGCCAGAGTTTTGGATAGGCGGCGTTTTTGGCCATTTCGGATGTCCAGGCGCCGGCGGCACTGGCTTTTGCCCATTCGATCACGCCGTTGGTGTTAAGCCCGTTGCCCTCGCCATCGTTGGAATCATTGCTATCGGTGATGTGATACCACACATCGCGTACACTGGAGTCGGTGCGAAGGATAAAGCCGTACTGACTTCCGCCGATGGAGGTGGTTCCGCTATCCGGATAAAGGACTTCGCCCTGCGGTGTTTCGGTGTCGAGATAGATGGTTTGGCGGAAGGTGTTGTAGACGGCGGCGCCATCGGTACGGTTCAGGAAGGCACGGACGGTCATCAGGTGGAAGCCGTCATCAAGCCCGCTGGTGGTCCAGCTGTTGTAGTCATTGTGTTTGTGGTACGCCTTGGTTTTCAGGTTTTGGGCGTCTGAGCTCCATTGCCCCATCATGGTAAGCTTTTTCGCGACATCCCAGGCGCTTCCCGGCCAGATCACTTCCCAGCCGTTTTCATCGCCCTGCTGGTGGTAGGCGCTGACTTTATACCGCAGCACCGTGCCGGCGGCCGGTTGCGGAATTTCAAACTTCCACCAGTCGGTCTCACCGCCGGAACCGGTTTGCACCCAGGATCCGACGACGGCTTTGGTAGAGGGGTTCGCGCCGAAACCGCCCGCGCCTTCCGGCCAGGCGGTGCCGTTGGTGGTGTAATAAAGCGCGGCGGTGGTTCCGCTGACTTTGGGCGTTTTGGCCCAGATCGTGATGGCGGACCCGGTCAGATAATACTGGCTGGTTACAATTCCACTGCCGTCTGTGTCCGAGGAATTCGCGGGGTCATGCCAGATCCAGGCCAACTCATTATAGCTGGTGCCGTATTCATTGCTGGCGGAGGATGGGTAGTTGGTGGCGTTGGATTGACCAATGGTGACCTGGTAGCTGGTGGAGCCTTCGGATCCTATCTGGCAGTTTTGGGAATTGGGCGACGCGAATTTTTCCGCCCAGATGCGCTGATTGAAATTCACGCTTTCAAAGCCGAGATAAATATCATTGGCCAGAGCGGGCGGATTGTCGCGCAGATCCCCATAGACATTGGTTTGCCCGTTCAAATCCATACCACCGTCGAGGCGCATCATCACGTCGCCGGCTGAACCATCCACGCGGGCCGAGAAGACGACATTGGTGCCTTTGGTAATGCGGGGAATCGGCATGGTGTAGGTATAATCCGAACCGCTGACGTCGGGGAGACCGTGAGGGTTATAACCGGGATCGCCATCGGCTCCGTCTTCACGATCCACGTTTACATAGTCCACCATTTGCCCATCTTCATACACATTGATGACATCGCCCGCCCAGATACTGCTCGGATCGGGATTTTTATAGCCGAAAACATAGTAGCAATTGGCCGGAATGATGTGTTCGGAAAGCGCGGACGCATAGGTATAAAAATGTTCGTTCCATCCTATATAAGGAATATCGGCATACTGATACAGGTAGGCATCCGAACCATAAGCGCCGCCGGATGTGTGCGGATAACTGACACTATTGATGGCGGCGGCCGGCAGCGGCTGGCCGTAATCCCACCCCGCATTCACCAGAATCAGCGCGGTGACCTGGCTTGCATTGTCCGCCCCGCCCTGTCGCCAGTCGATTCTTTCCCATGCGACGAAATCATTCTTGCTCCAAACACCGTGCTGCCACCCCCGCCCGGCGTCCTCATTCAGGCGGCATAGATTCGGCATCCGGTTGTCGCCCCATTGACCGAGAAAATTATTATCCGCCCAGCGCGGGAAGGCGCCGCCGGAGCCGGAAAGCGTGGCGGCGTGGTTGTTGCCGTCTGTGTAGAACAGGCCCAGTCCGTCGCGCAGCGTGTAAAAGCAGTGTTCCAGCGGCCGGCGGTCCATGCTGATGGGTACATTGTCATGGCTTTGCGAGTGCATCACGCCGACATCGGCACTGAAACCGCCGTAGCCTGCGGCGTCATAGCCCGTCAGCCCATTGTTGCCCAGCGCGCCGGAAAGCGCACTGCGCAGCGGATTATCCACGAGGCGCATGCCGGCGGAAATGTAACCGTCATAAGACGGAGGGGTTCCGAGATGTTCGCCGAAAACAAGGGCATCATCACGGGGATTGTCCTCGCTGAACACGGTGTCGCGGTGGTTGGCCCAATCGCTGTAGCCGTGTGTCATATTGAACTGCCATTGCACACTGCCCAGATAACCCTCGCTGCTCGCGGGATCGGTGGAGGGGCTGAAGAAATAGTACGGCACATGCTTCACGGCGTCGAGGCGGAAGCCGTCCGCCTTGGTGGTGTCCATCATCCAGCGCGCGTTGCGCATCAGATAACCGCCGACATCCTCTGAAAAGAAGCCCGGATAAGTAGCCATCATTTCGGCTGTCAGCCCATTGTTGGTGCCGAATCCAATGTAGATGTTGGCATTGGTATTGCCGGACCAATCCCAGGGATTCCAAAGATCGGACGAGACGTTGGTGTTCGGCATGCGGTCATAAAATTCCGGATTGTTCGGATGCCGCACAAAAGAGGGTTTGCTGTGCGTGGAACCTTCCGACGTTCCGAAATTGCAGTTCGGCGATTCGTGGGAAATATCAATCAGGTCCGACAGCCCCAGGTTCAGTACCTGCCACTCATCGCTCCAGTCGCGGCAGTTGTCCCATCTCCGATAGAAGCCGTCCGATGTTTTTCGCAGGTGAAAATCTTCCGCCACCATGCCGGGATACACGTTGACCGGCGTGCTCTCGTTGTAGCCGGGAATATCGTAGGCGCGGTGATTCATGATATTGTCGAAATAGACGCGTATCCCGAAACGATGCAGCAAATCCACGAGATTGTGCAGTTCCGCCTCGGTTCCATAGCGCGTTGAATAGGTTCCGCGAAGGCTCGTACTGCCGATATCGAATGGATCATACAGGTCATAACCGACCGAGTATCCACCGTTGGCTTTGGCGGGCGGCGGGAGCCAGATGCCTGTGTATCCGGCCTCGGCCAGTTCCGGCACTTTCTCAGCGATTTCGTTCCAGCTTGCATTGAAATATTGCAGCAGGACTTCCGCTTTTGTCAGCGGATGTGCACCCAGCAGGATGGATGCCGTGACCGTTAAGGTAATGAGGATTTTATTCCGTGCATTCATGGTTCTCCAGCCCTTATATAGAAACGTTTTACTACAAATAGTGTACCCTTTTATTCTGCATTGTTTAGCTTTTTCAGGGAAATAATCAGGGCGCGAACACGTCTGTTTTCACAATCTGCAGAGCCAAAAAATACGCCCCGGTCGAATAGCTTTCGGCCGGGGCGTTTATGGAATGATAGCACGGTCTCCTGCGATGTCAGGGCGCCGGTGCGACGGCGTATTGGAGCGTCACTACGGACTTGGCGGTCTTCTCAATCGTGGATGTGTCATACTCGCCGTAGCCGGACGTATCGGTAGAGTTCCGGCGCGTAATTTGAAAAACACCCTGCTGGGCGGACTGCAACGCGCCGATTCGGCCCTGGCTGCCCCCTGCGAGCGCCAACGCCCGGCGGTAACCGTCCTCGGTCGCGCGTGCCAACAGATTGAGCTTGGTATCCTTCAAATCCGAGACAAAAAACTCGGGCGACGTGGCTCGGATATCGAGTCCATCCCGGATCAGCTCGGTGATGCGCGTGGAAATATCGCGGATTCGTTCCACATGGACGGATGTAATCGTAATGGTTTGGTATCCATCATAATACTCCGTTTCATTAGTTTCCCGTCCCTGGGCATCTTTTTTCAGAATTTTCACCGTTTCAATGGTGCCCATTTCGATTTCATTGGTGGAAAATCCGGCCTTGAGCAGGTAATCACGGGCGTGATCGCGGGCCGTCTGCAATTGGGCATAGGCCTCCTGCAATGTCGTTCCGCGGGCGGTGCAGGTGCAGTAGAATTTACCGATATCCGAGGTGACGTCTGCCTCCGCATATCCTTTCACGGTAATGGCCTGTTCATGTTTTATTCGAATGAAAAATTTGGAAAGCAGCGCCGCAGAAAGCACCATCCCCGCCGCCAGAATAACCGCCACCATGGACCATTTTACCGCACTGTTCATCGTCCCCTCCTACCGTTTTGGATGTAATGTTTTGATTGTGCAAAACCCGTTGATCCCCATTCCGTTTTGCAGGACATGCAATGTACGCCCGCCGCATGGGCCCGTCAAGCGGGAGAACCGTTATTCGCCCGTTGTGCGGTTCACCGAACCAGGCCGGCCAGCAGCAATACGGTGAAATTCGGCATCAGCATCATGCAGAGGAAGGTGAAGGCGTAGGACGGAATGAAGTAAAAGGTGCCGTGAAACACCTGTTCAATACGAATATGCGGCGCCATGCCGGCGATGATGAAACAGCATACGCCGACCGGCGGCGTGATGGCTCCCAGCGTAGTGACCAGGCAGACCACCGCGCCGAACCAGATGGGATCGTAGCCCATCGTCTGCACAATCGGATAAAAAATCGGCAGGGAAATCAGCAAAAAGGCCAGCGAATCCATCAGGCAACCGCCGATGATGTAACAACCGATCATCAGCAAAAAAATCGCCGGCGCCGGCAGCCCCAGCTGCACAATGCTCTCCGCCAGCATAAACGGAAGCCTGGAAAGCGTTAAGAAACGTCCAAACAGCGTGGCGCCGGCGATAATCATAAAGACCATGCCGGAAATGCGAACCGTATCCGACAGTGCCATTTTGAAATGCGCAAACGTCAGTCGGCGACGTACCAGGCACATAATCAACCCCAGCAGGCAGCTGATTCCTGCCGCCTCCGTAGCTGTCATAAGTCCCGTGAAAAGCGCCAGCATGATCACAATAAAAAGGACCATGATATCGAGCATTTCCGGAATGGCCGCCCATTTTTCACGCCAGGTCGTTTTTGGACTCCGCGGCCCCCATTCGGGGTGCCGTCGACACATCAGGCTGACGGTGCCCACCATCCCCAGCAGCAAAATAAGCCCCGGAATGAGACTGCCGAAGAAAAGTTTTCCAATACTCTGTCCGGTGGAAAGGCCATACACCACCAGCACAATACTGGGAGGAATTATAACGCCCAGCGTGGAACCGGCGGCCACCGCTCCCGTTTTGAGTACCGGATGGTAGTTGTATTTCCTCATGGCCGGCAGGGCGACCGCGCTCATGGTGGCGGCGGTGGCGGTGTTGGATCCGCAAATAGAAGAAAATCCCGCGCAGGCCAGAATGGTGGTAACGGCCAACCCGCCGCGCAAATGCCCGAACCATTTATGTGTCGCCCTGAAAAGCTGATCACTGTAACCGGCGTAATAAATGAACTCGCCGAGCAGAATGAACAGCGGAATCACCGTGAAACCGTACCGGGAGAAAACGGACCAGCATTCTGTTGCGACCGCAAACAGGGCCGCCTCGGGCGATGTCATCAGCGCCATCCCGGCAAAACCGACGAGCGCCATCGCAAACCCCGGCGACATATCCAACAAAAACAGCGCCGCCAGCATCACCGCAATGCCCAGCCCGCCCAGTACCGGCCCGCTCATGATTTTACCTCCGCCGGCACCGGATTCCGCAACAGCAAGATTCGCAAAACCATGTTGATCCCCATAGTGAGCGCCAATAAAAAGAATCCGACGGCAACACACATCATGACCGGATAAAAAGGCATTTTCAGCGTTTCCGAAAGTTCTCCGCTTCGGCGCAGCATCAGGGCGTTGCGCAGGATGTAGTACCCCGCATAGGAAAAAAACACGCTGAAGATCAGTTCGTTAATCATGAGCAGCACCTGCCGTACGACCGCATTGAAATGGCGGCTCAGCACATCCACCACAATGTTCCCCTTTCGCCGCTGCGTTTCCGCCGCGCCAAAAGCCACAATCAGCGCCCCGGTGAAGCCCGCCAACTCATAGGCCCCGGTCAGCGGTATTCCAAAAAGGCGCAGAATGACATTGCAGGATGCCAGCACCAGCAGGACCAGGCATGCCAGACCGGCCGCCAGCATGCCGGAGCGACAGGCCACATCATCCGCGTGTTTTAAAAGTCGAATTAACGGAGAGGGTTTCATTCGAGCGACCGGCTTATTGGGCGGCATCCGCATATTTGGCTCGACCGGCCTGAATGAAGGCCAGCAGTTCTGCGCCCGGGATACCCTTGGCGGTTACGGAAGCCACATACGCATCCAAAATCGGCTGTGCGCACGCTTCTACGGCCTTCTGATCATCGGCCGTCGGATCGGTCAATGTGAAGTTTGAAACGTTTGCTTTGGACCACGCCAGCGCTTCTTCCACATGCTGATCCACATAGCGGGCCGTCCATTCCGCCTGCTCCCGGAACATATCTTTCATCACTTGTTTCACGTCCTCGGGCAACGCATCGAATTTGGCTTTATTCATCACCACCGCAAACGTCACCACGTTGAGATGTACCCGCAGTGCGTAGGGACAGTAGGTCGCGAAGTTCATGTCCTTCAAAATTTCCATGGAGGAAATCAGACCTTTGACGACGCCCTTTTGAAGGGCATCCGGTGTTTCCGACATCGGCATGGCCACCGGGATGCCTCCCACGCATTTGAGCAGATCCGCACCGGTACCCGAAACGCGAAGCTCCATGCCTTTCAGCTGTTGCACGGTGGGTGCCGGCGAGGCCGTCATGATCGCGGCAGGCGGACAGGTAAACACGGTCAGCAGTTCCACCTCCGCGAACTCCGCCGGCGTGAACCGTTCGACCACATCGCAAAACGTCATAGTAGCCGCATGGGCGCTGGAAAACCCAATCGGCAGATCGACGCCCTCGGAAACCGGAAAACGCCCCGGCTGATAGCTCATCGCAAAATTGCCGATATCCGCCGATCCCTGTTTTACGCCGTCCAAAATATCCTTTGCGCCCAGTAGCGTTCCTCCGGGGAAGGTTTGAATCTTCACTTTACCGCCTGTGCGTTTCTCCACTTCCTCCTTCCAGTGATCCATCTGAACGCACGGGAAGGTGGACGCGGGCGGAAAGTTGGCATACGTCAGCGTGATCGACGCCGCACCGTTTTCAGAAGAAGAACAGCCACTCAACAGGGCAGCGCATACCGCAGACAGACCAAACAAAACCAATCTATTGTTACCGTTCATGAAAAGACCTTTCTCCGCGGCGCCGGTACGGCGCAATCGGACGTTGCTGTGCATAGAAACATAGATCATCCAAAACCAACTGCAATGTTTTTTTTGCGAAATGTGAAAACAACCCGCCGTTTTTGGAGTCGTCACCGCAGTATCCGGCATAACCGATTCACCGGCGCGGCGATCCGGCGCGCAAGCTCTCTAGACCGGGTGCGGACGGGATGCCGCACGGCGCGGAGACAGGTCAGCACAAAGTCCGCGGTCGCTGAAATATTCATGAACCGGTAGTGTTCAAAAAAGCGGGAGGCTACCGTCTGATCCGCGTCCTGTTCTTCGGCCAGATCTTCCACATAATCATCCGGAATATATATGGGAAGACACCCGTTTTCCACTTGCGCGGCGACCCAGGGAGCGGGCCGCTGCAGCAGGGTCCGGCGGTTGGAATGAACCACGCCGGGTTTGTTGGCAAGCCAGCCGATTTTGTGCTGAACAGTACCGTGATGGCAGAAATAAAAATCCGCAGCATGAGCCAGAACAATGGAATCGGCCAGAGGCAAGCCCGCTGCAGGAACAATACGCTGTTTCGGGCGCGGCGGATTTTGCTTCATCAGCAGTTCGGTAATCACCTGCGCCTCGGCGGTATCGCGCTCCAGGCAGATTTTTGTATCGCACGGATCATAGGCGGGATTGGCGGGATAGTCGTACGGGCTGGAATGTCCGTCGATAATGATTGCACACCGGGCATAGTTCGACAGCAGGCGGGAGCAGAGCGCCAAAATAAGCTCGCGCTGGTTGACGGCCGTCCGGTTCCGGGTGCGAACGCTGATCCAGACCACCGGATCGTGCCGCCGCTTCAGTTGGCGGGCCAGGTCGCGCGTTGCTTCGGAACCGTGTTTCATCGCAAGCGCGTGTACGCGGGCGCGGGTGAGAGCCGTCACACAAAAACCGCCGGCATTCATGGAAACGCGGCCCGGACTATTACAGGCGGGCGCGATTTGACAGTTTTCCCAGGCGACCGGTCCTGACAAGTGGTCCGGCAGCAACTCGTGAAGCGGACCAAGCGGCTGGAATGTGGCCGAGAGCGTCACGGGGAGCCCCGGCTTTCGCCGTTCGGAAAGGAGGGTGTGGAGCGCGCCCAATTGGTTCCAGGCGTGGTGCGCATAACTGGGGTCGCCTGTAAAAATATGCACATGGTTGGCGGGGCGCGTCGGCCACCAGCGGGATTCGCCGAGCATTCCTGTCAGCTCGTTCAGATGGGTTTCTTTCACGCCCCAGGTACTTTCGCCCAAGTGAATGAGCAGCTGTTCGCTGAGCAGCAGTACGGCGGTCAGCGGATATCCTTTGCTCAGGTTGGCGGCAGCGACCAGCAGATTCGGCTCCTCGGGAAAACGGTAAAAAACAGTTCGGTCTGTGAGGATGATCGAATCACCGGAGGCGGTGGGCCGGCCGGTTCGCTGCGAAGTGACGGTGAAATAACCCTGCCGAACCAGATCGCGCTGGTACTGTCGTCCGCGTGCTTCCTGCGGGTGATCGAGTTGTACAAACAGCTCGGAGATGAGTTGAGGAAGAAAGGGCGGGGCAACCGAGTGGCACCACTCGCCGCCCGGCAGGGAGCCATTCATGCTGTGAATGATTTTATAGGATGTTTCGGGTGTCATGACTGCCCGGTGCTATATGCAGTTAACGGTTTCGGGGAGGGACCGGACACGCTGTAACAACGTGGTTTGATCATGAAAAATCCGCTGATTCCAGTCCGTCACAATCACATCCGGGCGCGACATGACCAGCGTGTGAATTTGTTCCGTCAGTTTTTCCTCCAGGTCCAAAGGCGACGCATCGGGATACTCGGATGCCAGCGCAGAGGCTTTGTAAAACAGCCATTCTTCCGATGTTTCATCTTTTTCTACGTCGTCCGGCAGAAGGCCGGATTGTCCGCTCATGAAATATTCCGCCCAGCGCCGCATCACCGGCACGGAGGGCTCCAAACCCGGAGCCGGTTCGCGGGCACGAAACAGCGGCGATGCGCCCGCGCCGATCAACTCCCAAACGCGTTGGTGCATTCCCTGCGTGATATTGAGATGCAGATTCCAGCGGGCGCCCTGATAGGCCTTGTTTAATTCAGGCCCGTGTTCCACATTGCCGCGTGCGAATTTTCCAAATCGGGGATGCCTGTTCCAGCCGTGGCCGTACAAATGGACGTCCACTCCGGCCGCGTCCGCCCATTCAATAACAACATGACGATAAATAGCGTCGTTCAATTTCCAATAGAATAGACGCAGCAGTCGCTCCTCCTCACCCGCTGTGCGCAGGGTATCGTAAGCCAGGCGAAACTCCTCATAGGCGAACAGCGTTTCCAGAAAACGCGCGCGATGGCACAGGGTTTGACCGGCCCGGTAAACAGACCACAGGCGGTCGTGAATATTTTCCGCAGTGTTTCGGGATATCCCCAGCGCTTCCACCTGCGGGATGATACGCTCTTCCACAATCTGCTCCGTCGGCATACCGGCATTGGTCATAAATGCCAATTCGCAACCGTACCTCTGCTGATCCGTGGCCGACAGGGTCACCGGATGAAAAATCCGCGTATCCGCCATGACGGGCAGCGTCACGACACGATCCTGCGGATAGCCATACTGCGCGCAAAGATTCTGACGGGCGTAACCCACCACCAGATCGCGCCGTCCCTGCTGAGCATACCGTGCCAGACTTTCGCCGGCAGTCCTGCAAAACAGATGGTCCATCTCGTCCTGGATCCATGTCACAAACAGCATGCCGCGGGGATATAAATCTTCCGCCTCATAGCGCATATGGTCGATAAACAGAAAAAGATCCGGTTTGAAATCATGGATGGTTTGAACCAGATAAAAAGGGGTAAGCATGGCCTGCATATTCAATTCGCGCACTTCCCAGCCGCGCGCGCGGAAGGCGGCACAGGTATCGCGGGTACTGTATTGAATAAACGTGGACCACGCACAAGTGGGCATGAGCAGGCGCGGGGAACGCCCTCCCTGGCCCCGGAGAATATCCGCGAGCTCCTGGTCGCCGGTGGCGTCGTAATAGCGTTCGTTTTCTATTTTAAGCCGGGCAGTGAGTTGTTCCCGCTCCTGAATCAATGCCGCAAAAGGCGGCATCACTTTATTTAACGTGGCGGCCGGCGCGGCACTGATCAGTGTGAAAAGATGGGGAAAATCCGGGGTTTCACGCAACCACTTCACCTGAGCATCCGCCTCCTCATACCAAAAAAACCGTACGCGCGGTGACGTGAGTATCGGAACCAAATCCACAGCGTGCATCAATCCTTCCAGGGCGATGGTGGAATCCAGACAAACCCATAAAGGCTGCGGACAGTGTGGCGTCGCTTCCTGTTCACAGGCCTGAAAGATGGTGACCAGCTCATGCCCGGGATACAGTCCCAAAAGAAATACCGGACGCGTATAGTTACGTAAACGGGCCGCTGATTCATCCAGGATTTGCTGAATACGGGCCAGCGGGGCTGCCGGATCGGTGACCGGAATCCATTGTCCATCGCGCTCCACCGCGTAGTATAACCCGCCATCCTTCGCACGGCCGGTGCGAATCTGACTGCGCCCGGGCAGTGCGGCGAGACGTTCCGCAAGCCGTGGATACTTTTTTTCCAGGCAGGCAAAGTTCATCGCGTAGTGGTCGGCCGGTGATACAGGTTGTTGCATGGGCGCTATTGTCTTTCTTTTATAGGTTCGCGCAAGTGGTTTCCCTTTTTTTTGCATGAAAAAGAACTTGCAAAAGCCGCCAGCTTATCTAATCTGTCTGCGCTTTTTGAGGAAGCCGGGGTGGTAGCTCAATTGGTTAGAGTACCAGACTGTCGATCTGGTTGTTGCGGGTTCGAGTCCCGTCCATCCCGCCATTTTAAATCAGGCTTTGTGCCTGGTTTTTTTTTGCCGCAGTGCCGTTCACAGCGGGGTTTCCTGGTGGAATTCGGAAATGAGCCGGGAATGGACTGATAACCTGTGGATAACCCGCGAGCAACCGACTAATAAACCGGGTTTTGTTCACAGGAAGCAAATCCGAATGATAACCCGGGCGTTCAGAGGTGGTTTTTGAACAGGCTTATTCACAGAATTACATTGAAAAATGCGAAGAATATTGCGAAAAAGCAGGTTACTGATACTTTGAACAGGGTATAAGAATAAGACTGTTTAAGTATATATAGATTAAGTATACTAATCTTAATCAGCAAAATTGTTAATGAAGGCCGAGGAGACCACCATGAGGATCAAACTGGAAAAAGCGCAAATCCTGGATGGATTACAAAAAGTGCAATCAATCGTAAATCAACGGACAACGCTTCCGGTTCTTTCCAACATTCTCTTTAAGGCCGAGGATGATACCCTGACGCTGTATGCCACGGACATCGAAGTCAGCGTAAAAACAAAAATCAGCGCCACGGTGCATGAATCCGGGTCCACCACACTGCCTGCCCGCCGTATTGGAAGTATTTTCAAGGAACTGGCGGACCAGGAAATTGAACTGTTTGTGGATGAAAAGGATATAGCCACTATTCAGAGCGGGACGGCGGTGTTTAAAATCGTCGGTATTTCCGAAGATGATTTCCCCCCGATACCCAACATGGAAGGGGGAAAAATTTATACCGTTGAACAGAACGTGTTTAAAGAAATGCTGCAAAAAACCATTTACTCGGCCTCCACGGATGAAACCAGGATGATCCTCAATGGCGTTTTGGTAAGCCTGAAAGATGAAAAAATTACCGTGGTGGCCACGGATGGTCGGCGTTTGGCTCTGGTGGAACAGGAACTCGAGTTTCCCCAGGAAAATGAATACGATTTCGTCATCCCCACCAAAACTGTCAATGAATTGACTCGTACACTGGGCGATGAAGGATCGCTTAAAATAACGATTTTGGATAAAAAAGTGGCGTTTGAATTCGGTAATATGCTGATCATTTCGAAGGTGATTGAAGGCAATTACCCCAATTTCCGTCAGGTGATCCCTTCTCAATGCGAATTGAGAATTCCCGTGGAACGGGAAAGCCTGCTGACTGCCGTAAAACGGGTGGCCCTGATTGCCAAAGAACAGCAAAGTACAGTCCGTTTGAGCTTTGGATCCAATATTTTGGAAATCAGCACGGAAGCGCAGGATATCGGCGAAGCGCATGAAACCATTCCGATTAAATATGACGGACGCGCAATCAACGTAGCCTTCAATCCGGACTTTTTGATGGATCCGTTGAGAAATCTGCAAAGTGACGAGATTTTCATGGAATTGACCGACGAATTAAGCCCGGGCGTCATGAAATCCAATGTCCCGTTCATCTACGTCATCATGCCAATGCGTATTACCTGATGCAAAGGCATAGGAATGGAACGGTTGAATGCATCCCTGGTATGAGGCATATTCTTCAAAGCGAGTCGTTTTAGCCCATGATTGGCTGACTGGGATGCGCGGAGGAGAGCGGGTTCTTGCCCTCATTTGCGAGCAGTTTCCACAGGCCGGCCTCTACACGCTGCTGCAAAAGCCGAATGCCGTCGATGATGTGATAGCCAAACAGGTTAAAGGAACGTCCTGGTTACAGCAATTTCCAGGAATAAGCCGCTATTACCGCTACATGCTCCCGCTTTTTCCCGCGGCTGTGAGAAGTCTTAAAAGCCCGGACGCCGATTTGGTCATCAGTACCAGTCATTGCGTCGCCAAAGGAATACCGATTAGAGAGGGCACCAAACACCTGTGTTATTGCTTTACGCCCATGAGGTACGCCTGGGTTTTCTATGAAGAATATTTCGGCAGAAATCCGATAAAAAAGCAGTTGATGAAAACCCTACTGACTCAATTGCGGGAGTGGGATAAACGGACCTCGGAATCAGTGACCCGTTTCGTGGCCATCAGTAAACATATCCAGGAGAGAATCAAAAGGTATTACGGGCGGGAATCTGATGTGGTCTACCCCCCGGTGGATGTGCAGCGTTTGAATGGCAATGGATTGCCGCCGGAAAATTTCGACCTCGTCGTTTCAGCCTTGGTACCCTACAAGCGCATTGAATTGGCTGTTGAGGCCTATAACAGGCTTGGTTTTCCGCTAAAAATCGTCGGAACAGGAACAGAATTTCACACTTTGAAGAAAAATGCGGGAAAAAACATCGAGTTCCTGGGCTGGCAGCATGATGACGAAATCAAGAAACTATACCAGCAATGCCGCTGTTTGATCTTTCCGGGGGAAGAAGATTTCGGAATCGTTCCGGTTGAGGTGCAGGCATGCGGCCGACCCGTTGTGGCCTATGCCAAAGGGGGAGCCCTGGAGACTGTGATTAACGGGAAAACGGGTGTTTTCTTCCAGGAGCAAAGCGTGGATGCTCTTCTGTATGCCATTGAAGAATGTCGGTCCGTAGCTTGGAATCCGACTATCATTCGCCAAAATGCAGAGCGGTTCAGTCAGGATCATTTTCTGCGTGGCCTGCATGGCAGCATTCAGGCCTGCCTGAGCGAATAAGCATTACGATGCTGTACAGGCAACCTGAATCGGCTGTGGGCGTCCATCCGAATCGATAGCCACATAGGTAAAAAGCGCCTGCGTAACACAGCAACGCCCTTCCGGCTCAATGGGTGTGGCCCAGGCTGTAATGTTGAAGGTGATTGAAGTACGCCCGATTTTCACCAACTCAGCGTAGCAGCAAACCGTGTCGCCCACATGAACAGGATGCCAAAAACGCATGGCGTCTATTGCCACCGTCGTGATCCGACCGCGAACCGCCTCTTTAGCGGCAATTCCTCCCCCTAAGTCCATCTGAGAAAGCAGCCAGCCACCAAAAATATCCCCATAAGAATTGGTGTCGCGCGGTAAGGCAATGGTCCGGATAACCAACTGACCGGACGGCTCAAGAGGAATGGACTGACGATCTGTACTCATGGCGCTCATTGTAAAGCGGTGACGCCGGTTGTCCAGTTTTCACACTGTAAAATCACCATCAAAAATGAGAAATAAACGAAAATTCTCAAAAAAGATAATCTAAACAAAAACTGGTCGCATTCGGTGCAAAAAAGGAACGAACAAGTAATACGATGACTATCATAAAGTTACAAATAGATTATTGGGTGAGATCTGGGAAAATGAGATAAAAACATAAAACTGGGATACAACTGGTATCTATGGAATGAAAAATGCGTGAGGAATGGCAGGTAAGGAGATTGTGCTATGAATCACGGTATCGATCAAACAGGCAAACACGAGCAAAAATATTGGGTTCGTGCCTGTGTGGGAATAACCCTGCTATCGGCCTCTTTTGCGTTGATTTCTGCAGATGTCGAAGCGGCGCATCCATTGGAGCATCAAATTGTAAGCTATTTGAAGGGAAATGTGTGGCCGATTAGCGGACTTCCGAAAAGCTATTCGTTGAATGACTTAACCTATTGGGATTCAGCATATAAACTTGATGAATCGAATGGATATATGAACGTGGAACAGGCTCGTACCGATGTGGGACGGGAGCAGGAGCGGTTAATCGTTAAGAATGGGTTGAATCTGTATGACGGCTCCTGCTGGCAAATAGCGCTGGGACTCACCGGAGATCCGGAAAATATCAGCCTGGCCAATTATCATACACGCCACTTGCAGGCCAATCAGACTTTTCAGTGGAGTTCAACACGCGGAACCACAAAAACAACGGGAGCCAAACAGTATTTTTATTATGGCGATGAGCGCGTGGTAATCAACGAAAGCCAAACGGAAAATGCCTTCTACTTCAGAACCATTTCAGAAGTCTATCAGGAAAATGATGCGTACCTGGCAGAGTGTGTCGGCATTACCAACACAGTCAAATGGATGGATTGGAAGCCGATTACCGGCGAAAATGCCTGGTGCGGCTACATCGGACCCATGCAGAACGTTTATTTCACCTACGGAGGAGGCTGTGTTCCGTGGAATGATCCGAATATTACCATCGCTTACGACCTTTTGGTGGCCGTGGAAGCCATGCAAAATGAAATCGGCGCCTTTTATCATGCCCCAAGCGGTACGGCCGGAAAACAAGCCAATGAAATTTCGAATGAGAACAACTTTTCAATCTATGCCGGATTAAAAATGTTCCGGGAAGTGCTGAGAAACATGAATAAAGACGATATCGGCAATCTGCTCCGAAATTCGGGATTTAGCGAAGCCGGCCCCAACAGCGAAAAAGCCGCTTATTGGAATGGCAACACGCAAAATGAACACGGGGGAACAGCCGGTGAAACATTCCGCTCGGCGGAATTCAGCCACGATGGGGACGGGTATTGCGCCGGAATTTCGGCGAAAACAACAGGAAGTAACGGGTCCTGGTGGCAGGATTTCCCCATGAAAGAGAGTCAGAAGGCGGTAGTGGACGGCTGGTTGGCGGCAAAAAATGACTGGTCGGCTCAAAAAACCGATCTGTGCGTGAAATTCTACAGCGATAGCGGCTCCATGCAGAAAATCGGCGAGCAGCGCATGGCTGTGAACACGGACGCCGAAGGCTGGCAGGAAGTGAGTATGGTTGTCACTGCTCCCGCGAACACCGTCTGGGCGCGGTGGGCCGTGGAAACGGAAAATCACCAGGGAGAAGGAATGCTCCTGATTGATGAGTTAAGCGCGCGGATTACACCGGTTACGCTCAACATTGCCGAAACCATTGCTCGCGTTGATCGGTTGATTGAAAAACAGGAAGAGTACTTCCGCAATTATCTGTTCAACGAAACAGACGGTGTTTTCTTTACCGGTGGAAATTATGACACCAATAATCAGGTCTTTTCACCGTTTGTGTTTAATCCGTATGCCATTGGTATGCCGTATCGCGGATCCAATACGTTTTCCGGAAAAACTCTCGGCGCACTAAGCGTTCAGCCTTTCGGATACTCCGGAACAAACCTGTACAACGGGTACGACAGCGTACAGGTGGATGTGTGGACAGAAAAACCCTGCGATAGGATGAATATTCAATGGAACTATCTAATCGGCTGGGTGAACATGGTCAAACTGTCGGACTGCCATTTTCAATACACCATTCCGGAGTACGGGGAAGGTGACATCCTCAGCTACCGCGTCACAATGCTGCATGGCGGCGAAACGCTGAAAAGCGGAACCATTCGCTGGACAATCTCCATATCGGATGAACCGAAACCCTATACCTCTACCTGTAAATATCTGTTCGCGGTCGATTGCCAAACCTGGGGTATGGCTGCCCTCGGCGCGCAATTCATTGATGAAAACCTGGGTGAAGGCACCGCCTTTGAAATATGGCAGAATACAAAGAAATATGGCGGTTATTATGTGGAAGGGTTCGACCGTGTACGCGGCGTAGGCTTCAGCGACATCAACAACACGGAAAGAAATGTATGCTCCGCAGAATGGACGTTCGGGGCCATTCTGATGTGCCGTCAGCTCGCGAAAGATTATCTGGAAATGGGCAGAGACGATTTTGCCAAAGAGCTGCTCGAAGATGCCGACTCCATGCGAGCCGGTGTGGAAGCCCTGCGGGTGGATGTGGAGGATATTCAAACCGTGACAACCTCCGAGGCCAGCGGCAATCAGTTCACCTGGGATCGGAACTGGGCTCAATGGGGTTCCCCCGCCGTAACCAGCACCTGCTCGGGATTGGCGTATCGCTACTCAAACCGCCGCTACGAAATCCCGTTCGGATGGTGGGCGAACCCGCTTCCATCCCTGGCTTCAACCGCATGGGCCATCATGAATGACAGGGATTTTAATCCCTTTGAACTCGGCGGAAAAAGCGAACGATCACGACGCAATACCTTCCTGAAAGCCGAACCCCGTGAAAATACCGTGACCCTGAAAACCGTCAATGCAATCCCCGGTGATCGGTACCTTCTGCAATCGGCCGACAGCCTTAAGGCAAATGCGGCCTGGACGACCCTCCGCGAGCTGACCGGCGGCATTGAGCCGATCGAAACCGTAATCAATCCGCAAGATAGCACCCGCTTCTTCCGGTTGGTGCGGGTTGCCGAGTGACGTGAGACAAACAGCCAAACGCAGGAAGAAATCCGAAAAGAAGAAATAGAATTGGCTTTTATTTGCCGGGCGGCTTTCCTATTCCTTTGCCCTGAACTGCGCATGGTTTGATCTTTTTGCATCCCGCGCGTTCGATCATAAAGACGAAGAATGAACACCGATACCGATACCATCGCAGCAATTGCCGCAGCCGGAAGTGAAGGATGTATTTGCATCGTGCGGTTATCGGGTCCGAATTGCTTCAATATCGTGGAAACGATGACGCGTTCCTCAGAAAAAGTGGACCAGTCGCCCGGAAACCGCATCATTTATGCCCATGTGGTCGGAGTCGATGGCGGGGATATCGATGAGGTGATCCTCCTCGTCTTCCGCGGACCCAAAAGTTACACCTGCGAAGATATGATCGAAATTCAAGGGCACGGTGGAAAAATCACCGCCGGCAGAATCCTGCGGCGCTGCCTGGAATGCGGAGCCAGAGCCGCAGAACCCGGCGAGTTTACCAAGCGGGCTTTCCTCAACGGTCGAATTGATCTCGTCCAGGCGGAAGCCGTTCAGGATTTGGTGAAAGCCCACTCGGAAAAGGCCGCCAAAATGGCCCTGGAACAATTGGAAGGATCGCTCAGCCGCAAAATGAACCAATTGTATGACGCTGCCATGGAAGTGGCGGCCGACCTGGAAGCCACGCTTGATTTCTCGGAGGAACAACTGTTATCTCCCGTATTTCAACAGATTAAAGATCATATAAGCATAGTAATCAAAGAGATACATAAATTAGTAGAAAACTGGTTTCAGGGCCGTGTCTTGCGGGATGGCGCCTCCGTTGTCATCATGGGGCGACCTAACGTCGGTAAATCCACCCTCTTGAATAAGCTCCTCGATAAAGATCGGGCCATCGTCTCGCCCATACCCGGAACAACTCGAGATACCATCGAAGAATCACTGATACTGAATGGAATACCCCTGCGCCTCGTGGATACCGCCGGCATGCGGGATACCTCCTGCTCCATCGAAAAGGAAGGCATCGAACGGATGTGGAAAAACGCCCGCCAGGCAGACCTCGTTCTCTTCGTGCTGGACGCCTCCGCACCGCCCGATGCGGAACATGAGTTTATTCGGCGGCATATGCAGAATAATAACGTGTTATACGTTGTTAATAAAATAGATATAAAATACTATGATTATAACACGTTGCTGGAGGGCGCAACCTGGGTTGAAACAAGCCTCGTTAAAACAAATGGTGTGCAACCCGTAAAAGAAAAAATAACCGAGTTCCTTTTGTCCAAAGGACTGGATCGCGATCAGCCCGGAATGGCCATCTCGGAAAGACACCGGTTCTTATTGCAACAGGCCGGAGAAAACATGAACGACGCACAGATCCTCCTGACCCAAAACGAAGAAGAAAATACCCTCTGCGCAGCCGAAAAGGTGCGCGCGGCCACGGAGTACCTCGGGGAAATTACCGGGCGATTTTATCACGACGAACTGCTAAATAGGATATTTTCAAGATTTTGCATCGGAAAATGATGGTTTTAACGGGTTTTTCGCTCAAAATGGTCATTTTCGGTACATCAGAGGACCGGAAAAATAGACTCAGAACCGGAAAAGGAAGAACGTGAATAGCTTGAAACCTGTGGATGTGATTGTGGTCGGCGGCGGACATGCCGGCTGTGAGGCCGCTTTGATTTCCGCCCGTATGGGATCGGAAACCCTCCTGATTTCCATGAATGTACACGAAATCGGCCGGCTTTCCTGTAATCCATCCATTGGAGGCATTGCAAAGTCACACATCGTGTGCGAAATAGACGCTCTCGGCGGGGAAATGGCGCGCAATGCCGATTATTCCGGCATCCAGTTTAAAACCCTGAACACCCGCAAAGGACCCGCCGTCCAGGCAAACCGAATCCAGTGCGATAAAGAGATCTATCCGACGCGCATGGAATGGGTGATGCAAAAAGAACCGCGGTTAACCCTGCTTGCCGGCATAGTCACGGGAATGACCGTTCAGCTAGACCAAGTGACCGGCGTGATCATGCAGGATGGAACCGCCATCCGCGCAAAAGCCGTAATCCTCACCCCCGGGACCTTCCTGAATGGGGTCATGTTCATCGGAAAACAGCAAATACAGGGAGGACGCTGGAACGATGCCTCGGCTACCGCACTTAGCCAACAACTGCGGGAAATGGGGTTCCTGTTGGCACGATTGAAAACAGGAACACCCCCGAGATTGTTGAAAGACAGTCTGGATTATGAAAAAATGGCCGTTCAGCCCGGGGAAGAACCCCCTCCCTTCCTTTCCAGACAGGCGAGAGAAGAATGGCATAGGTTCCATGTGGAACAGTGGAGAAACGGACGAACCCCGGCCGATGGGTTCCATGTGGAACAATCCGCGCCGCCCCTGCGTCCCTGGTTCCCGGGGTCCAGTCAAATTCCCTGCTATTTAACGCATACCAACGAGCGCACGCACGAAATCATCGCCGCCAATCTCCAAAAAAGTGCGCTTTACGGAGGCGATATCACCGGCACAGGTGTTCGTTATTGTCCCTCCATTGAGGATAAAATTGTAAAGTTTTCCTCCAAAAACCAGCACCATGTATTCATTGAGCCGGAAGGACGCACCTCCGACCGCATTTATCCGAACGGAACGTCAAACAGTCTGCCGGAAGATATACAATTGGAAATGATACACTCCATCCCTGGATTGGAACGCGCCGTCTTTCTGCGCCCCGGCTATGGCATCGAGTACGACTCTATTCTCCCCACGCAGCTAAAACCCACGCTGGAATCAAAAAACTGGGAAAATCTCTATTTTGCCGGCCAAATCAACGGAACCACCGGCTATGAAGAGGCTGGCGGACAGGGTTTGCTGGCCGGAATCAATGCCGTGTTCAAGATTCGGGGCGAGCCCCCCCTGATTCTCCAGCGCTCGGAATCGTATATCGGGGTGCTGATCGACGACTTAGTCACCAAGGGCACCAATGAGCCATATCGCATGTTCACGTCTCGTGCCGAATACCGCCTGCTGCTCCGTCAGTCGAATGCCGACTACCGAATGCACCCTCATGCACGCCGCGTAGGTGTCACCTCTCAGGATGTACTGGCGTGTATGGAGGAGGAAAACCGCCATATTGAGGCGGAAGTGGAACGGCTCCATCGATTGCGAATGGACGGAAAAACGGTGATGACGTTTCTGCTGGAAAGTAATCAGGGATATGACCACCTCCCGGGTGCAATCCCCAACCTCTCCCCCCGGCAGCAAATGGAAATTGAAACACGTCTCAAGTATGACGGCTATATCGCCCGTGAAATGGAACAAATCGAAAAAACGCGAAAAATGGAAAATCAGGAGATACCCGCTTCACTAAATTATGAGAATATCAAAGCACTCCGTTTTGAAGCCCGCGAGAAGTTAAAACAAATTCAACCGCGTACCCTGGGCCAGGCTTCGCGAATTTCCGGCGTAAATCCTCCTGATATCTCAATCCTGGCCATATGGATACGAAAATTAAAACAATAAAGTATCGTATTTGTCTGTGGGCCTAACACGGCGCAATGAGTAGCTTAACTATGAAGAAAATCAAGCATTGGGCTGAATATGTTCTGCTCCGAATTCTGGCCGCATCGATTCAATACATGCCGCTTCACATGGCCCTGGCCATCGCCTGGCTGCTTGCCGCTCTCATCCATTTTGTATTTCGATTTCGCGTACAAATGGCCCGGCACCGGATTCGGGAAGTCTTCGGAGAGCGCTTCACGAACCGCCAAATTCGGTCCATCGCCTGGATCTCGTGGCGAAACCTGTGCTTTAACGCCGTGGAAATAATGCGGGCACCGCAAATCAACCTGCACTATATTGAAAAATACGTGGAAAATCGAACACTGCTTCCGCTCCAGAATCTAACCGTCTCCGGAAAAGGTGCGCTGCTCTGCGTTCCTCATATGGGAAATTGGGATTTGGGCGGACTTTCCGCGCACCTCATGGGCATTCCTTTTTTCTTCATCGCCCGACGACAAAAAAATCCCTACACCGATGACTATTTGAATAAAATGCGCCAATCCACGGGTGCAGAAACGATTATGAGCGATGATCAGCGCATGCTGCGCGATGCCGTGAAACGACTGAAACGCGGCATGGTCTTTGCCATACTGCCGGACGTCCGCTCAAGAACCCCTGCATTAAAAATTCCCTTCTTAAATCATACCGCCAACATAGCTCATGGGCTTGCTCTGTTTTCACATCTGTCTGATGTGCCGATACTTCCAGCTCTTACTCGTCGCGTCGGATGGACTCACCACGTCTGGGTTTTTGGAGAACCCGTCTACCCCGATAAAGCTGCCGAAAGAGAACAAGATTTCCAACGGCTCACCGAGACCGTTTTCCAATTCTTTGATCAAGCCATACGCGATTACCCCGAACAGTACTTCTGGTATAACAAACGCTGGGTACTGGACCCGCTGTAATTTCTCTATAATGAATGGAGGACGCGTTCCGTCACGTCCGTGTCATTTGCAGAAAGCAAGGAAGTCCCGCCGGCGCAACGATCCGGCTGTAAGTAGGGCCGCGCTCTCCGAGC
>CAZISY010000040.1:0-29979 GCA_964542025.1 uncultured Verrucomicrobiota bacterium | reverse complement strand
GACGACATGCCCTGCATTTCCACTACGGCATATCGATTCCCCGTGGCGGGCTGGGTGCGTCCGACGCGCAGCGAGATGCGGGTGCCATCGGCGGTTTGTGCGGTGTAGACGGTGGGCTTGTCGAGTCCGTATTCCGTCCATTTCGCTTCATCGCGGGCAACAACGCCTGAAAACACAGAACGCTGGAACAGGTCGGCCAGCCGATTCACTTTCCCGACATCCAGCGATGCCTCCCCGTCAAAGGCCGGAGATCCCCATACGTTGTCTTCGCCGCGTGTGAACGTCAGCGCGTCCTGCTCCGCCTCCTGAACGGTCAGTGTTTTGATGGAATCCGGCGCGACATCCAGCAGCGAGTTGTTGATCCAGCTCATGACCTGATGCGGCATGGTGTAAAAGTTTTCAGTAACCACCGACACCACGTCACCCGCTTTCGCGTAGCGTCCATCCGCGCCGTACATTCCGACCGCGGCGGAATCCGCTGCACGCTGTTTGCCGAGTGTCAGTTCTGCGGCTGTTTTTCCGGCCCCGTCATACAGCACGATGCGCGTGTAGGACGAGCCGCTCTCCTCGCTCGGCGGCGTCAAATCGAGTTCCGCCCACTGCTCCGGGTTCACGGTGATCACCTGACCGATCTCCAAACCCGCCAGCAGCCGCAGGAAGTCCGCCACCGAACTGAACTGCACGGGATATCCGCCCTCTTCCGGCGCACTCCACACCCCGTCGATTCGCTGTACGATAACGGTCGAGGCCGGGTAGATCAGTTCGATTTTCGCGACACTATTCAGCACATCGCCCTGTGAGAGCGCCGTCAGCACCGGGGTCCCCTGCGGCGTGCCCTGCGAAAAGATTTTCGCACTTTTATTCGTCCGCGAAACGGCCATCGCCACCAGCATCGCGGCAATCAGGAGGAGAACAATGACATTTCTTTGTTTCATGCGTTTACCTTTCTTTCATTCCAAAATCGTTACTGGGCCTGCTTCATTTTCCGGCGCCGATACTGCCAGAAACCGATACCGGCCGCGCCGACCGCGAGCGGCATGAGCGCGATATTGATGAATTTCACATGTACCCCGAGCGACTCAATATCCCTGCGCAAATTCCTGCGAACGAGTTTGAGCTGTTTACGGGTTTCATATTCCTGTTTGCGGAACGACTCGATTTCCTGTTTCTGCTGCGGAGAAAGAATGAATTGCTGGGCTTCATCCTTGCGGCTTTCCAGTTCGCGCAGGCGTTCCTCGGTAAGGGTCAGCTGCTGCTGAAGATCCTGCTCCTTTTGCAGGAAGCGATCCTGGGCCTGGCGGAGCAGATCCTGCACCACCGTAAACGGCCGTTCCATACGGGCGCGTGTGCGTACGTCCATCAGGTTCCGGTTTCCGGTCAGCGTTTCCGCGGTGTTCAGCAGGAACGTGATGTTGTCGTTGATCGGCTGATATCCGGTCTGGCCGAAGAAATTAAATGCCCGTACGGCGAAGGCATCCGCGAGGAGGTCCACATCGCCCACCAGCGTGATCACGGTTTCCCCTGCGCTTTCGTTCATCCACGCGGTGTCAGTCCCGTTCGTGGAGGCGGCCTGCGGGAATGCGGAACGGAAGTTTCCGCGGAGCTGCACGATCACATCACGCGCCTTACCGGCCTCCTTTTTATACTGGCTTCGCAGAGCGGGTGCGTCGCCCATCCGGGCCATCATCACAGGCACTGCCAGCGAACGCGGCGACGTGGAAGCCAGTGCCGCGACGCTGTGCTTTTCATCCGGCTTCACGGTGAAACTGCCGGCCGCCGGGAACAGCATGGATTCCATGCGCGCCGTGATCAAATTCGTTGCATTCAGGCTGCTGTTGTTCAGCGTGATCCAGGTGGGATTGCTTTCCACGCGGCCGCCTCCGGACTGTACGGTCGTGGCGGCATCGAAATCAGCCACGACTTCCTGCGGATCATACGTCACCCCCCACGCCTCCAGCAGCGGCTGCAGCGCGGTGCCGCCCGCCGCCGGATTCATGGCCGACGCTTCATTCATATCCGCAAAACAGAGCGGATCCATGAACGCCATCAGCCGCCCGCCCCGCAGCACAAACTGATCCATCGCCCGCACCAACGATTCCGCCAGCTCCGTCGGCTGAACCACAATCAGCGTTTCGATGTGCTTCGGAATTTCCGTCGCCGAGGGATCCACCGGTTCGAGCGTGAACTGCTCTTTCAAATCCTGAAACGCAACCCAGCCCTGTTCTTCGCGCGCATACGGATTTTTCACGGGCGGCGGCAGCACCGGCAGGCTTGAAATCACGCCGATGACCGGCTTGGTTTTCTCGATCACGCCGGTGATCAACCGATCAATGTGGTACTCCAGCAGCTCTTCCTGCTGCGGGTCGATCAGGGGAATCACGCTCTCGCGGCTGCCCGAGACGGCCACCAAACCAAGGTACAGCATCGGCCCCACCGGCCCCAGCGACTGACCGGCCACACCGTACCGGCGCGCCCAGTCCTCGGCATCGGAGTCCGGCTCGGGGTCATACTTCTCCAAAAGTATTTTCCCTTCCCCCGCCTGCGCATACTCCTGAAGAAGCTCCTCCACCTGACGCGCAAAGTTTTTCAGTCCCACCGGAATTTGCGGATCGCTTTCCGAGAAGTACAGTTTCAGCGTGACCGGCTGTTTCAGCGAAGCCAGAATGGCCCGCGTCCCGTCGGACAGCGTATAGAGCCTGTCCTCGGTCAAGTCCACCCGGCACACCGCCGGCCGCACAATGGCGTTCAGCGCCAGGACAATGACCACCACGGCGGCAAACACAGCAAGGCGGATTCCCGTTGTTGGATGATGATTGGTTTTCGCACTCATGAATCGTTCCTCGAATTAAGCGGATTTACGGTTACTCAACACACTCTGCGCCGCGAACAGCATGATCGCCATGACGCTGAAGAAATACAGCAGGTCGCGCAGATCCAGGATGCCCCGCTGCAGGGTCTCCACATGCGGCGCCGCGCTCAGCGCGGCCACGGCATTGATCACGGCCGAGGGCGCCCAGCGCGAAAGCATATTCGTCACCGGCGGCCAACCGGCGAGCAGCAGAAAGAGCGACGCCATCAGCGCCAGCACGAAGCTCACCACCTGATTCCGCGTCATCGCGGAAGTCACACAGCCCACAGCCGACCACGCACCCGCCAGCAGCAGGCACCCGATATAGCCGCCCGCCATCGCGCCGGGATCCGGATCACCGAGCCACAGCACCGTGACAGCCATCGGCGCCGTCAGTGCGATCGCAATCGCCATAAACAGCCAGGCCGCCAGAAATTTACCGATCACCGCCTGCATCATGGTCACCGGCAGGGTCAGCAGCAATTCCAGCGTACCCGTGCGCCGCTCTTCGCTCCAGAGCCGCATCGTCGCGGCGGGAACCAGCAGCAGGTAAACCCACGGCTGCCAGAAGAAAAACGCGCGCAGATCCGCCTGCCCGGCTTCATAAAAATTACTCACAAAAAACGTGAGGAAGCCGCTCAGCAGCAGAAACACAATCAGAAACACATACGCCACCGGCGATTCGAAGTAGGACTTCAATTCCCGGCGAAAAATCAAACCAATCATGGATAACGACTTCGTTGCCATATTCCTTGCTCCCTGCGGATGGATTTAGCGGACGGTTGAAACCGGCGCCGGGGTTTCCCCTTTTTCATGGGTGGATGTCAGCGTGCGGAACACCTCGTCGAGGCGGCCCGAGGGCGACTGCGCGCGCAGCTCGGCAGGCGTACCCTGCGCCACGATGCGGCCGTCGCTGATAATGATCGCACGCGTACACACGGCGTCCACCTCTTCCAGAATGTGCGTGGAAACGACAATCGCCTTTTCACGGGCCATCTCCCGGATCATCGTCCGCACGATATGCTTCTGGTTCGGGTCGAGCCCGTCCGTCGGCTCATCCATAATCAGCACCGGCGGATCGTGCAGAATACTCTGCGCGAAACACACGCGCTGCCGGTACCCCTTTGAAAGCGTATCAATACTCCGGTGCCGAACGCCCGTCAGCGAGCAGCGTTCAATAATTTCATCCACGCGCTCCTGCACCCCGCGCCCCTTCCAGCCGCGAACCGACGCAATGAAACGCAGAAAGGACGTCACCGTCATATCGCTGTACGCCGGCGCATTTTCCGGCAGGTAGCCCAGCCGTTGTTTGGCCGCCACCGGATCATCCTGAATATCAAAACCCTGAATGCGCGCCGTACCCGCCGTCGGCGGCAGAAACCCCGTGATCATACGCATCGTGGTTGATTTACCCGCGCCGTTCGGACCGAGAAACCCGAGCACTTCCCCCTTTTTCACCTCGAAGGAAACACCCCGGACCGCCTCAATGGCGCCGTACTTTTTTTGCAACGCTTCAACAATCAGCATACTTCTTCCTCTCCTCTTTTTTGTCTCACACAAAAAGGGTAAAGAAAGGGCTCCGGAGGGGAGCCCTTTCGGATCAAGGGGATAACCGCGAAGGAGTGGCCATCCCCGTTTTCATCGCTGTCGGTTCGATAGGACCTCCTTTTGTTACTGTTTTTCCCGGTCACCCTTGGGGATCGACACCACCAGGGTACCCTGATCAAAACGCGTACTCAGCGCCGCATTCGTGGCAACCGGCCACGGCAGCATCACGCGCGTATGAAACGCCTGCTGCTGCCACCCATTCGTCTGCGCATTATCCTGCCGCGCCTGAATCGAAAGCATACGACCGTCCAGGTTCGCGCTCACCTCGCCCTGCCGCAAATCCGGCACCCCGAACGTCACCTCATACCGATCATCCAGCTCCCGCATATCCATCGTCGGGACGCTGTGCACTCCGCGCCACGCATCGTCCGCCAGCAGCGCATTGTGCATCCGCTGAAACGCCGCCACGCTCTGCTGCATCCGGCGGTCCATATCCGCAAAGAGCGCGTCCGGGTCATTCGGGAAACCCGCCTGCGGAGCGCCGAAGAAAGAGGTCGGGGGCGTGAGGAGCGCCCCCGATGGGGTTGTGTGTGCTGTCCGTCCGAAGCCTGCTGAAAAAGGCCTCGACGGAATGGAGAACCGAAAAGGGGCCGGGCGCGGCGGTACCAAAGTATTTCGGTAGGAGTCTTCGGTCTGTTGTGCTGTGCGTTGTTGCTGGGTGTTGTAGTACTTGTAGAACCATCCGGCCATTCCGGCCTGGATGCCCAGTACCGCCACGAGTAACGCCCGGTCAATCGTGATCCACTTGAAAATGCCTGTTAAAAATCTGCTGTTCATACTCGTACCCGCATCATTCCTGCGACGCCGCCAGGTAATGCAAGTCCCGTGCCAGGTTTTCCAACGATTGGAAAAACGCCTCCGAAAACTTCCAATGATTGGAAAAACCGCCCGCTTTTTTTCCAACGATTGGAAAAATGCCTCCGAAAACTTCCAACGATTGGAACTTTTCCCGCCGCCCGGTTGTGACACTTTTACGCAGGCATGTAACAAATTGGCGGCGCGCCCGGGATTGTGTTTTTTGCGGCCATGCTGCTATGCTGCGCGCTTATGAACATACCCCGACATACCCGCCGCTGGGCCCTGCCGGCCGTGACGATCAGCCTGCTGGTGCTGATCGGCGGTATGGCCGCGCTGGCGCTTTGGAAGGCGCATCTGCTGCACAACCAACTCGTACACCGCGAAGCCGCGCGCTCCGTACTCGAAACCGGCAGCCGCATCACCTCCGGCCTCGCGCGCTATCTGCTGGCCACCCCCGATGCCAACGGCGCCCGCAACTGGTGGGCCTTCTCGCAAATGGTTCGCGCACTCGGCGTGACGGAGGACCAGTTGCAGTACGTCTCGGTGAAGGAAAATGAGGTGACGGTGTTTCAGGCGCACACCCGTTCGCTGCTCGGCGACGTCCCCGAAGCCTGGGAGGAACAGATCGACCCCGCGCTGGTGGAGCCGGGACGCCAATTCCTGAAAATCGGCACCAACCTGCTGCCCGTAGTGACCTTCTCGCTGCCGTTTGAAGGCGCGAACAGCGTCCGCTATCAGGTGGATGTGGCGCTGCGCAAGGGGGCGATTGATCGCGAAGAACAGTCGGCCTCGCGCGTGATCCGGGCGCTGCTGCACCTGACCACCGGCACGCTGCTGATCTCCTTCGGCACGGCCATTCTGGTCATCGTTTGGATGGCATTTCGGGAAGAGCTGCACGCACGGCGGCGGCGTTCGGAGGAACACCTGGCCTACGCCGGCGTGGTGGCGGGCGGCATCGCGCACGACTTCCGCAACCCCATGTCGTCCCTGCGGCTCGATGTGCAGATGCTCCGCCGTGAAGCCGCCAAAGGCGACGCGTGCGAACCGGACCGCATTATCCGGCTGACAGAACGGATTTGTCACATCACGGAGCGGATGGAAAAGGTGTTTCGCGAGTTTCTTTTTTTGTCCCGGGCGGGCGCACCGGAGAACGAACTGCTGAACGCGGCCGCGCTGCTGCGTGAATGCCTGGCCGTCGCCCAGCCGAGGCTTGAGGCCGCGCAGGTCACTGTGAAGGAAGAATGGGAAACCGCCCCGCTGCTGATTCGCGGCGCCGCCGAACCGCTCCGCCGCGCCCTGCTGAATCTGCTGATCAACGCCGAACAGCACGCGGGTGAACACGGTACGGTGCTGATTCGTCTGAGTCGCCGGCGGCGCGAGGCGGTGATCGATATCGCCAACACCGGACACCGCGTGCCCCGTGCTGATCGGAAAAAGATTTTTGAATTGTTTTACACCACGCGCCCGGGAGGTACGGGGCTGGGCCTCTTTCAGGCGCGCGCGGCGGTGCAGCAAAACGGCGGGCGGCTCACGCTGGAGACGCTCGAACCGTATGCCGCCTGTTTCCGCGTGGAATTGCCGCTGGCCCGCGAATCCATGAACCGTGGAGGACGAGATGAAACGAAATCATGAACGCCGAGAGACTCCGAACGAAATCGCTGTCCTGATTGTGGAGGATGATCCCGACGGCGGCCTTTCCGTGAAGGAAGCCGTGGAGGAATCCGGGTGCCGGGCCGTGTTAACGGTCTGCGGAATCGACGGCGTGGAAGCCTTTCGTAAAGAACTCTTCGATGTCGTACTCTCCGATTTGGCGCTCCCGGACATTGACGGCGTGGACGTGCTGCGGCGGATCCGCGAGATCAGCCCGGAAACACCCGTCATCATCATGACCGCGTACGGCTCCATTGATTCCAGCGTGGCGGCTCTTAAAGCCGGGGCGTATGACTACATCACCAAACCTCTCGACCTCGACGACGTGCAGGCCAAAATCGCGCGCGCCGCCGAAACCTCCGCCCTGCGGCGAAAAGTGGATGCGCTGAAAAAGAATATGCAGTCGCGCTACGGCATTCACACCATCATCGCGCGTGCGCCGCGCATGCTGGAGCTGGTGCAGCAGATTCAAACCGTTGCCGACACACAGGCCACAGTGCTGATCACCGGAGAAAGTGGCACCGGCAAGGAACTCGTCGCGCGCGCCCTCCATGCGGAAAGCCGACGCGCCGAGCAGCCGTTTGTCGCCGTGAATTGCGCCGCCTTCCCTGAAACGCTGCTCGAATCCGAACTGTTTGGTCACGAAAAAGGCGCGTTCACCGGCGCGGTCAATCAGCACAAAGGCGCCTTTGAACGGGCCGCGGGCGGTACGCTTTTCCTGGATGAAATCGGTGATGCGCCGCTCGCGGTTCAGGTCAAGCTGCTCCGTGTGCTGGAAGAACGGGAACTCACGCGGCTGGGCGGTTCCGCCACCGTCAAAGTCACGGCGCGCCTGCTCTCCGCCACCAATCGGGATCTGAACGACCTGGTGGCCGAAGGCAAATTCCGGCAGGATCTGCTCTACCGCCTGATGGTCGTGAACCTGCACCTGCCGCCTCTGCGCGAACGGCGCGAAGAAATACGCGCCCTGGCCGATGCCTTTATTGCGCGCGCCTGCGCCGAACACGGGCGCACCATCCAGCACATCGCGCCATCCTTTTACGAAAGCCTGGAAGCAAACGACTGGCCGGGCAATGTGCGCCAGCTCCGCAACGTGGTTGAAGCGGCCGTAGTCATGGCGTCCCGGCCGGAGCTGGATGCCTCGTCGCTGGCCGCACTTCCGGGGGCAGGGCGGCAGGCCGCGGCCTCCGGCGGTACGGGGTTCAGCATTCCGGAAGGCATGAATATGGAAGCGCTCGAACGTGAAATTTTCACCCAGACACTCCGGCGCTACGACGGAAACCGCAGCCTTTCTGCGGAAAAACTCGGCATCTCCCGCCGAACCATTCAACGAAAAATCCAGGACTACGATCTGCCCTTCTGACCGGAACGCCCCGGCGGATCATCGGCATTTTGTTTGGTTGCATGCGGCGCGGGGCCGGATATTATGCCCGCGGCAATGGGAAACAGGAAACAATGAATGTCGTGCTGTTTGGTTTTATGGGTACGGGAAAATCCGCCATCGGGCGGGCGCTGGCCCATCGTCTGAATTGGACCTTTGTGGACATGGATACCGTCATCGAAGAGCGTGAGGGCCGGACCATCGCCGACCTTTTCGCCCGCGACGGCGAGCCTCACTTCCGCGCTCTGGAAAAATCTCTCGCCGCCGAACTCGCACGCGGGGACCATCAGGTCGTTTCCACCGGCGGCGGCGTGGTACTCGACCCTGAAAATGTGCGGCGGTTTCAGGAGACGGGCCTGTGCGTCTGCCTCGAAGCCGACGAAGCAACCATCCTGCAGCGGGTGGAAAGCAAAACGCACCGCCCGCTTTTGGAACAGGGCGACAAAGCCGACCGTATTTGCGCCCTGCTCCGCGAAAGAAAGCCGCTTTACGACCAATTCGCCATTCGGCTTGACACAGGTACCCGCTCAGTCACCTGCCTGGTTGATGAATTGATCGAACACGTCCGTCGCATGTAACATCCTTCGCAGTAGCAAGATATCGCGATTCCCCATTCCTGACGCGCCCTCGCCAATACTGTATCATATCTGTCGCGCTTCCGTATCATATCTATGCTATTTATTTGCTTGCAATTTTTTAAGTTTCACAGCAACATCCGCCGCGAAAAATTCTTCTAAACGTTAGAAAGTCAACTGGGTACGTATTTCGCCATGAATAAAAACAGAATTTGGACACGTTGGACATTGCAGTCACCTCTTGTCGTCGCGGGCATTATTCTGCTGGGATTAGCTGCCGGCGCGTTTGCGCGGAACGGGGCGGAGGAGAAGGCCGTCGGAGAATTGGTCCCGGGAACCTATCCACTCACTATCTATGAAGAAGGGCAGACGGCTGATCCGCTGTATGCTGCCTCGGGATGGATGGGCAACATGGAAGCGATTCAGCAGGAGGAGTCCTGCACCCTGAATCCGCACAGCGGGGATACGTGCATCCGCGTACGCCTGGCCAAGTCGTCCGAGTTTCTGGGCGTGGCCTGGCAGCGTCCGGCCAACGATTGGGGTCTCCTGCCGGGCGGCCTTGACCTGTCCAACGCCAAGCGCGTTACCTTTTGGGCCAAAGGCGGCGAGGGCGGGGAAAAAGTAACGTTTCGCGTGGGGTTGCTGCGCGAAGGTCAGAAGTACCGCGACAGCATGGCCACGCCGCCCATGAAAGTCACGCTGACCAAACAGTGGAAACAGTACACCATCAACCTGAGCGGCAATAAAAGTTTCATAAAAACCGGCTTCGTATGGATGGTCGACCGCTGCGGCGAGGGCTTTACCTTCTATCTGGACGATATCCGGATCGAATAAATATGGTTCTTGTCTTTTGCCGGGGATATCTCCATAAATACCGCATTTCATACCCCATTGAAGGAGAATCAGTAAGACTATGAATGCGGAACAGAAACCGGAAACCACGACCCCCGAAACCCCCGCTGCCGCCGTACCTTCGGATATCGCGCAGATCATGCAGCTGCTCAAAGATTACCTGCTTCCCATCGGGGTTGGCCTCCTGATTGCCATCGTCATCATTGTGGGCTACGGGATGTACAAGTCCAACAAGTCCGCCAAATCCGAAGAGGCCGCCGCCGCCCTGATGCAGGCGCGCAGTCTGGAAGATATTCAGCGCGTGGCGAAGGAATACAAGACGACGCCCGCCGGCCCCGCCGCCCTCCTGGGTTTGGCCAACAATTATCTGCAAAGCGGCCAGATCCAAATGGCGAAGACCACCTACGACCAGTTCATCACCGAATACCCGCAGCACATCATGGTCCCCTCCGCCGAACTTGGAAAAGCCTACTGCATTGAAGCCGAAGGCGACTTCAACGGCGCTATCACCGCGTTCCAGGCGTTTGTGACAAACAACCCCGGCTACTTCATGGCGCCCGAAGCCATCCTCAGCCAGGGACGCTGCCTGGAACAGCTCGGCCGCTACGATGACGCCATCATCCTTTACGAAAACTTCATCGCCGAAAATCCGGAAAGCCGCTGGATTCCACACGCCAAAACGGCCATTCAATACGTGAAAAAATCGCGCCGCGCCCACGAAAAAGGATTGGACGTCCCGACCGCCCCGCTGATTTCCATGCAGCCGGCTACCGGTTTTGCCAATCTGCCGGCGACTGAAGCGGAAGTCATCGAAGCCCCGGCCGCCGCCGAAACCGCGGCGACTGAAGCACCTGCTCAGCCGGTCTCCGAAGCTGCACCCGCCACGGATGCCGCTCCTGCGGAATAACCCCGTACGCCTGCCATGGATGCGCCGCGCGAGGGGATGACCACTTTTTCTATCGCACCCCTCGCGCCCTGGTTCCGGCGCCTGCTGCTGATTCTCCCGCTGCTGCACTGCGCTCTGCCCGCCCCCGCGTTTGAACCGGAAGATGTCGCCGTGTACGGCGATGCGCGGATGCGTCTTTATGCAGCCGATCCACAGCCTGCAGCCGCCCCCGCGCCGGACTCGCCACCCCTCAGCGGTGACATGCGCCTGCGCGCCGTGCTGAGTCTGCCCCTCACCGATGCCCTGGCCGCAACGGCCACCGCGCAATGGGTTCCCCGCCTGATCGACCGCCGCCACGCCCAGGCATCAGATGCCCGCATGGGCGAATACGCCGTCCAGTGGGATCAATGCCAACTGGGCAAAACCGAACTCCGCTGGGAGAACATCGCCTTCATGCCCGTCTCATGGACCGTTGGACGCACCGTGTCCGCGTACGACGAAGGGCTGATTTTCAGTGGCGCCGACGATGCCTGGCTCGTGGATGGCACGGCGCTGAAGTACGACACCTGGCCGCTGACCGTTCAGGCCTCCTATGCCGAAGTGACCTCCCTGGCGCCCGACACCGATCTGCGCGAATTCCTCTTTCTGCACGCCTCCTCGCAAAACGACCGAGCCCTCTTCCGCCGCCACGCCTTCTACTCTGGACTGTTCCGCATGCGCAACGACGGCGAACCCGTGCTGGGCGGACTGCGCAGTACCTTCTATGAAGACCGCGAATGGTGCGCCGCTCTTGAACTGGCCGGCGAAACCGGACAGCGCCCCGGCGGCGACCACCTCCTCGCGGGCATTGCCGATGCCTCGCTGGCCCGCACCTGGCGCGCTCAGGACCAACGGGTCCTCACGCTTCAGGCCCGCTGCACCTGGGCCGGCGGCGACCCGCAACCGGACGGCCCCCACACGTTCATTCCCATCATGAACTGCGAAGATTGGGGCTGCGTGTTCAGTCCGTCGCTCCGCAACATCCGCATCTACGCCCTTTCCATCCGCCGCCAGAGCGCGTCCCGCTGGGCGCTTCAGGCTTCGGCCTTCCATTATGAGCAGCAGCATCCCGCCTCGATGAGCGCCTCCTCCGGGAATTTCAACAACGGCGGCTACGAATTGCCCGCCAACGGCACCGACGCGGAACTGGGCTCCGAGTGCGATGTCCAGGTGGACTGCGCGCTCAGCGAACGCCTTTCCCTGGAATTGATCGGCGGCCGGTTTTTCCGCGGCGCCGCCTACGCCGGCGTGCAGGGCAGCGGCAACGCCTCGGAAATCCGCCTGCAACTCACCGGTACCTTCTGACCTTCACGGCAGAAGCAGCGCGCGCGCATTCTTCTGCGTGATCCGCGCGATAACGTCCACATCCGTCCCGCGCAGTTCCGCCAGCTTCTCCGCCACCTTCACCACATACGCCGGCTCATTGCGCGTCCCCCGATACGGCACCGGCGCCAAATACGGACAGTCCGTCTCGATCAGCAGCCGGTCATCCGGCACATAGTTCGACACCTCCTGCAAATCCGCCGCGCGCGGAAACGTCAGAATCCCGCTGAAGCTGATGAAAAAGCCCAGGTCCAGCAGTGCCTTCGCCATGCGCCGCCCGCCCGTGAAACAGTGAAGCGCTCCCGCCCGCGACGGCTCCTTGAGCGCGGACGCATAGGCCCGAAGCATGGACAGCGTATCCCCGTCCGCCTCGCGGCTGTGAATCATCACCGGGAGTCCGCGCTCCTGAGCCAGCCCCAGCATGCTCTCAAAAAGTTTCCGCTGCGCGGCGACCGTTTCCGGGTGATAATGATAATCCAGCCCGATCTCACCGATGGCCCGCACCCCCCGTTCCCGCGCCAGCGCCGCCGTATCGTCCGCGTCCGGCGACTGCTCCGCCTGGTCCCGATCCGCTCCCACCGCCGCAAAAATCACCTCCGGATAACGTGCCGCCAGCGACACCGCCAGCCGGTTCGCCTCCGGGCTCCCGCCCACCGCCAGCATCTGCGAAACGCCCGCCGACCGCGCCCGGTCCACCACCTCATCGGTCAACTCTTCCGCCTCAAACTCATCCAAATGAACATGCGTGTCAAAATACATGATGCGCTCCCATCCGGTTCACACCGTCAGCGTCAGCCCGTCGTACGCCGGTTCAATGCCATCCGGCAGGCGGTTCAGGGTTTCCTCGTGTTCAATTTCGTGGCAGATGTGCGTCAGGTAACTTTTCCCGGCACCGATGCGCCGCAGAACCGCCACGGCCTCCTCCACGGTGAAATGCGAAGGATGCGGCCGGTCGCGAAGGCCGTCCAGCGCCATTACATCCACCCCGCGCAGCCGCTCGATCACCGCTTCCGGCATTTCATTGCAATCCGGCACATACCCGATGCGCCGTCCGCCCGCTTCGATCAGATAGCCGTAAATCATCCAGCGTCCGTGTCGCACCGGCAGCGGTTCCACGCGCATATCGCCCACGCAAAACGGCGCATCCACCACCTGAAAATGCGCCCGCAGCACCGACGCCCCCGGCAGCTGATCCTCATACACATACGCAAACGTCCGATTCATGAAATCCACCGTCGCCTGCGCCCCGTACACCTCAATCGGCGCGCCGCGCATCGCATAAAAACAACGCAGATCATCGAACCCGAACACATGATCCGCATGCTGATGCGTCAGCAGCACGCCATCCACCCGCGGCACCCGGTACGTCAGCACCTGCTCGCGGAAATCCGGACAGGTATCCACCACCACATGCGTCGTCTCCGTACACACATACAGGCTCGCCCGCCGCCGCCTGTTTTTCCCATTCGGCGATGTACACACCGCGCAGTCGCAGCCGATCATCGGCACCCCGTGCGATGTACCTGTTCCAAGAAAAATCAATTTCATGCGCGCATCTTTTCCAACGGTTGGAAAAAAGGCGAGACAAAGTTCCAACGATTGGAAGATTCGGACGAGCCGTTTCCAACGATTGGAAACTCCTCCGCGCCCGCGCCGCCGAGAAAGACCATGTTGGCGGTTGAAAGCGGAATGCCGGTCCCTATAATGACGCGCCATGCACTCCTTTGATTTACAGCACGATCTGAATGATGAACAGCGGGCCGCCGTGGAAGCGCCCGACGGCCCGGTCCTCGTCATCGCCGCCGCCGGTACCGGCAAAACGCGTACGCTCACGTACCGCGTGGCCCATCTGGTTTCGCGCGGTATTCCCTCGCACGGCATCCTGCTGCTCACCTTCACCAACCGCGCCGCCAACGAAATGCTCGAGCGGGCACGCGCGCTGGTCGGGTCATCGGTCAGTGAACTCTGGGGAGGAACCTTTCATCACATGGGCAACCGCCTTCTGCGGCGCCACGCGCCGCTGCTTGGATTCAACAGCGATTACGCCATCTTCGATCAGGACGATACCCTGCGTATCGTGAAGAACACCATCGATGAACTCGGGCTGAAGGATAAGCAATTCCCCAAACCGGCCGTGCTGCAAAGCCTGTTCAGTCTGGCCGTGAACAAATCCCAGTCGCTCGAAGAACTCGCCAGGGACCGCTTCAGCGATCACAAGATCAACATCGGCGACATCCTCCGGGTGCAACAGGGCTACGAAGCAAAAAAACGTGCGCTGAACGGCATGGATTTCGACGACCTGCTGGTCAACGCCCTGCGCCTTTTTCAGGAACACGAGGACATCCGCGTCCGTTATCAGGAACAGTTTCAGCACGTTTTGGTGGATGAATATCAGGACACGAACATCATTCAGGGCGCCTGGGTGGACATCCTCGCGCAGCGCCGCCGCAATCTGCTCGTGGTGGGCGACGATTTTCAAAGCATCTACTCCTGGCGCGGCGCGAACTTCCGCAACATCATCACCTTCCCCGAGCGCTATCCCGATGCGCAGGTCTACAAGCTCGAAACCAATTACCGCAGCACCCCCGACATCCTGAGCATCGCCAACAAGTGCATCGCCGGCAATCCGGAGCAGTTTCAAAAAGTACTCAAAGCCATGCGGGAACAGCACAAACGCCCCGTCCTGATCCGCACCGGCAGCGGCTACGAACAGGCGCGCTTCATCATCGAACAGATTCACCGCCTCCGCGCCGAAGGCTACCGCGGCGGCGACATCGCCATCCTCTACCGCGCCCACTACCACGCCATGGAACTCCAGATGGAGCTCAACCGCGAACGCATGAATTACGACATCACCTCGGGCGTCCGTTTTTTTGAACAGGCCCATGTGAAAGACGTCTGCACCGTCGTACGCCTCGCCGGAAACCCGGCCGACGAACTCGCCTTCCAGCGCCTCATGAGTTTTCTGCCGCGCGTGGGTGATCGAACCGCCCTTAAAATATGGGTCAAGCTCAACCGCCGCTTCGATCCCTGGGATCCCGAACAAATCACCCTCCTGCGCAAACTCCTTCCCGAAAAGGCGCACGAAGACTGGGACCGCCTCAAAAAGACGTTTGAAAAATGCTTCCGCTTCGATGCCGAACAGCACCCCAACAAACTCATTGAGGCGTTTGTCGATGCCTTCTACGATGACTACGCCGTCGGAACATTCGATAATTACAAAAACCGGCGCGATGACCTGAACGGCCTGATCGAATTTTCCTCCTCCTATCCGAACCTGCAGGACTTCCTCCAGGAAATGGCCCTTCAAAGCAATCTCGACCAGCAATCCCGCCAAACCGGACAGGGTGATGCCGTGCATACGGTGCGTCTCTCCACCATCCATCAGGCCAAGGGCCTCGAATGGCCGGTCGTCTTCATCCTCTGGATGGTCGATGGCATGTTTCCATCGGGCAAGTCCATGGAAGATTCCGGCGGTATCGCCGAAGAGCGCCGCCTGTTTTACGTCGCCGTCACTCGCGCCAAAGATGAACTCTTTCTCGGCATGCCGATGACGCACCGCAGCAAGGACGGCACCCTCCAGCGCTGCACGCCTTCGCGCTTTGTCACGGAGTTGCCATCCACCCTGCTTAATACCAAGGGCTTCTGATCCCGCGCCACCATCCCGATTCTTAACCCCCAACCGTCGAACATTCGGTAAAAGGGCACAGAATGATCAGGATATATTAAAGGAAATGGCACAACGAAAATTTCTGCAAAATCATTCTTTTTTCGCATACGCAAAAAAGGCAGGCCGCCGCCGCCGCGAGCTTGGGAAGAATTTCTCCCGGGGTATTGCTCAGCTTGAGTCAAAGAGTATCATGAACCCAAGAATCCGGAGCTTGCTTTGTGAATACAGCGCCTTCGTTCAACAACACCCTGTTGCCGCATGGATATCCTGATGTATTCCACCTGTCAGACAACTCAAATAAATACGGCTCACGGGGACGTTCGCCCTCCAAAAGGAAACGGCTCACGGGGACGTTCGCCCTCCAAAGCGCACAACCTGCTGGAGAATACGGCTCACGGGGACGTTCGCCCTCCAAAGCACATAACTCGCTGGAGGGCGAGCGTCCCCGCGAGCCGTGAATTATTTCGCGTTATGACAAAAGGACTTTAACCATGAACAACCCCGGCGAACATCCCCTCCCGGCCCGCTCACATCCCGCACACCCGTCCCCGGTGTCGCGGCCCAATGAATCCGCCATATTATTCGTCACGCTGTGCACAACACCACGGGGACTTAATTTAAACAACGAATCGGCACACGCGGCCTTTTTGCAGGCGTGCCGCGAGGCCGATCACTGGAGGGTCGGTCGCTACGTGATCATGCCAGACCATATTCACCTGTTCTGCGCACCATCCGATTACGCCATGCCCACCAGCATTAAAAAATGGGCCATCTATCTCAAACGATTGGTCACCCGTCATATTCCACACCCCTGCTGGTCCTGGCAGTCCGACGTGTGGGATACTCAATTGCGAAGCAGGACCCATTATGAAGAAAAATGGGAATACGTGATTCAGAACCCGGTGCGCGGAGGATTGGTTACCCATCCGTCCGACTGGCCGTGGATGGGCGAAATCCACGTATTGCAATGGTAATACATGGTACCGGACTCGGAAAAGAAACGGCTCACGGGGACGTTCGCCCTCCAAAAGGAAGCGGCTCACGGGGACGTTCGCCCTCCAGGGGAAATGTATGTTTTGGAGGGCGAGCGTCCCCGCGAGCCGCGAAGTACGCAGACAGGAGAATGACTCGCCACATGGCGATAGGGCTTTCTTTCCGGCATTCCCGGTAAACAAAAACGTTCATACCCGGTAATAATACCCGGGTATTGATTGAAATATCCCGCTCAACTCCTAAAATGTGCGCCGACCTTACGCTTGGAGACGCTTCATGACACGAAAACCCGATACTTCTTTTCGCATAATCGGACGCAGCATTCCGCGAACCGATGCCGAGGACAAAGTGCGCGGAAAAGCCCTTTATCTGGATGACCTGCCCATGCCCGGCGTTTGGTTTGCCGAGGTCGTCCGCGCACCCATCGCGTGCGGACGCCTGAAAGGCCTGCACTTTAATGAAGCGTTTGATTGGTCCCGGGTGGTCGTTGTCACACCGCAGGATATTCCGGGCGAAAACATCGTGGATATGACCGGCCTCGACATGCCCTTTCTCGCGTACGACCGCATCCAGTACCGCGGCGAACCCCTCGCCCTGATCGCCGCTTCCTCCAAAGCGCTCGCCCGCGAAGCCGTCTCCCAGGTGCGCGCCGACGTGGAAGAACAGGCGTCCATCCAGTCCATCCGGGACATCGTCGCCCGGCACCGTGCCGGCCAGACCGACACGCTTCGCCTGCTGGAAAAAAAGCAAATCGTTAAAGGCGATGCCGCCCGGGTGCTCGGCGACGCCGCGCAGGTGATTGAGGGGGAATACTGGACCGGCCACCAGGAACAGCTCTACATTGAACCGCAAAGCATGGCCGCCGAACCCATGGAAAACGGCGGCGTCTATATTCGCGGAAGTATTCAATGCCCGTATTACGTCGCCCCGGAACTCATGAAGGTCCTGAACCTGCCGCTTGAAAAAATCCGCGTGGAACAAACCGTCACCGGCGGCGCATTCGGGGGCAAGGAAGAATATCCCACCCTGCCAGGCGGCTACTGCGCCCTCCTCGCCCTGAAGGCCGGACGCCCCGTCAAAATGGTTCTCGACCGTCACGACGACATTCTCTACACCACCAAGCGCCATCCCTCCTGGATGCACTACCGCACCGCGCTCAATGACGACGGCAGCATCGCCGCCATGGACGTGGAAATGATCCTCGACGGCGGCGCCTACACCACCATCAGTCCCGTCGTACTCTACCGCGGCATCCTCCACGCCGCCCTCGGATACCGCTGCGAAAACGTAACGGTCCGCGGCTATTGCTACGCCTCCAACTCTTTCCCCTGCGGCGCATTCCGCGGTTTCGGCGCCCCACAGGCGTTCTGGGGCCTCGAATCGCATGTGGATGATCTGGCCGAACGCGCCGGCCTCACCCCCGATGAGTTCCGCATGAAAAACTGCCTGCAAAAAGGCGACGTCACCGCCACCGGACAGCACCTGCTCAGCAGCGTCGGAACCCCCGCCGTACTCAAAGAAGCCCTCAAGCGCTCCAACTTCCACGAAAAATTAACCCGCTGCGATCACGGCCGCCCCGGCGCAAAAAAATGGTATGGCATCGGCCTCTCCTTCTTCGGCCACGGGTCCGGCTTCACCGGCGATGGCGAAGCCAAATTCGGAAGCCGCGCCGCCATGGAACTCGCCCGACTGAACGACGACTCGCCGGGCATCATCCTCCGCGCCAGTTCCACGGAAATGGGGCAGGGCGCCAAAACCGTCCTCGCGCAAATGGCCGCCGAAGGAATCAGCCTTCCCTTTGACCGTGTATGCTACCCGCTGCCCGATACCCGCGTCGTTCCCAATTCCGGCCCGACCGTCGCCTCCCGTACCACCATGGTCGTCGGCAACATTCTCTTCCAGGCCGGACGCCAAATGAAGCGGCACCTCGAAGAGGCGGCCTCCCTCCGCTGCTTCGGCGGCGAACCGGTCCGGCTCGAATACGGCGTCTTTCGTACAGACAGCGGCATCGAACGCGCATTCAACACCGTCGCCGAAGTGCTCCTGGATGGCGGCGACCCGATCCGTGCGGAATATCAGTTTGTGCTCCCCCCGAATATCCAATGGGATCAGGAACACTTCGTGGGCGATGCCTACCCGGCCTATTCCTGGGCGTCCAACGTGGCCGAAGTCGAGGTCGATGCGCTCACGCTCGAAATTCACCTGCGCAAAATCACCGCCGTCTACGATGCCGGGCGTATCATCAATCCAACCCTCGCGCTCGGGCAGCTGCAGGGCGGCCTCGTCCAAACCATCGGCTACGCTCTGATGGAATCCATGGACGTACGCAACGGACTCTACACCGCCAACCGCCTCCAAACCTACATCATCCCCACCACGCTCGACATTCCCGAAATGGATCTGCACTTTCTGAACGATTACCCCTGCGATGAACTCGCGCCGGGCGCCAAGGGACTGGGTGAAATCACCATGAACGGCCTCGCCCCCGCCATCGCCAACGCCGTCTATCAGGCCACCGGACGCCGCCTGCGCTCCATCCCCATGCAGCCCGAACACCTTCATCAAATCATGATTCAGGGAGCGAAACAGCCATGAGCACCATCACCCGTATTTGGAACGTCAACCACGCCCAGCGCACCGTCACCTTTGACGGTCTCCGCCGCCTGCTGGATGTCCTGCGCGAAGATCTCCACCTCACCGGCGTCAAGGAAGGATGCGGCGAAGGCGAATGCGGCGCCTGCACCGTACTGATCAACGGGACCCCCGTCACTTCCTGCATCGTCCCCGCCTCCCAGGTGCCCAACGGCGCGGAAATCCTCACCGTGGAAGGACTCGAAAAAATTGAACTCGGCCGCCGCCTTCAACAGGCCTACATCCAAAAGGGCGCCGTTCAATGCGGCTTCTGTACCCCCGGCATGCTGATGTCCTCCTACGCCCTGCTGAATCGTAACAAACACCCGACCGAACAGGAAATTCGCGAGGCGCATGCCGGAAACCTCTGCCGATGCACCGGCTACGAAAAAATTGTGGAAGCCGTGCGCGCTGCGGCGGATGAAAACGGAATCTAAAGGCGGAGACGCAGCATGAAAACACTTGAAACCATTCACTGCCAACAACCCAAAACGCTCCGCGAGGCCCTGACCCTGCTGGCCAACGAAGCCACACGCGGACCCCTCCTGGCCGGCGGAACCGACTTGATCGTCCAGTGGCAGGCCGGCGCCGTACCCATGCCGAATCAAATCATTGATCTCAGCGCCATTCCGGAACTGAAGCTCATCTCGGAACAAAAGGACTGCCTCTCCATCGGCGCGGGCGTCACCCATGCCGTCATCCAGCGCAATCCGCTCACCCGCGAAACCCTGCCCGCCCTGCTTTCCGCCTGCGCATCCGTCGGCGCGGTGCAAATTCAAAACCGCGGAACACTCGGCGGAAATATCGCCAACGCCAGCCCGGCCGGCGACACTGCTCCCGCCCTGCTCGCGGCGGATGCGTTCGTGGTAGTCGCCTCCCTTTCCGGCGAACGCCGTATACCGCTCACCGCATTCCTTGTGGATTACCGAAAAATCGACCTTCACCCCGACGAGCTCATTCTCCGCTTCGACCTCACCGCCTCCCCGCCCAATGCCACCGAACAGTTCCGCAAAATCGGTACGCGCGGCGCTCAGGCCATTTCCAAAGTCATGGGCGCCTGCCGCTCCGTGGTTCAACAGCAAACCGTTCAGCGCATTGCCCTCGCCCTCGGCAGTGTGGCAGCCACCGCCATTCGTCTTCCCCAAACGGAAACCTTTCTCACCGGAAAACTGCTCACCGAAAAAAACATCGCCGACGCAGAACAGTGCGTCATGCAGGAGGTGCGTCCCATCGCGGATATCCGTTCCACGGCCGAATACCGTCGCTGGATCAGCGGACGCATCGTGCGTGGTTTTCTGGAAGCGCTGGTGAAGGAATAACCCCACTTTGAAACCCGAAACGCCGCTCGTCCTTTCTCAATCCGCTGTCTGTGATCCGGAACTGTCCATCCTGATTCCGGCGCACAATGCGGCCGTTTGGATCAGCGACACCGTGGCCTCCGTGCGCAGACAACCCGGCGTCCGTACGGAGCTGGTCATCATTGATGACGGCTCATCCGACGAAACCCGCAAACGGCTGCTCGCTCTTCAGCGTGACGATATGACGCTTCTGGCCTTTGATCGGAATCAGGGATGCGCCGCCGCGCGTAATCTGGCGCTGCCGTTTGCCCGCGCCCCCTGGATATGCCCGTTTGACGCCGACGACCTTATGCTTCCAAACCGTCTGGCCCCCTTCTTCCATTTCGTCCAGTCACAGACGCACGCCTTTTGGGGCTGCTGCGGTGTGTTGATTGCCGAGGCGGACGGCACCCCGCGCTCCCACGCCATGGGCCAGCCATTCGACACCGTCGCCATGCTCGGAGCCAACATCGTCAATCACGGTATGAGCCTGATTCGACGCGATTTCCTCGAAAAATCGGGCGGCTACGATTCCACCGTGGCCCGCGGCATTGATTATTCCATGATGCTGAAGCTGACCCTCCGGGGTTCTCCCGTTTTTTACAATGAAATCGGCTACCTCTATCGCATGACCTCGTCCGGCATCACCCATTCCAAAGAATACCCGCTCGAACAAATTCACACCCTCTACCGTCAGTGGCTCATCCTTCAGCGCGAATCCGGAAATAACGCTGAGCGCGCCGCGCATTTGCTGCGCATCCTGGATCTTCATCAGGCCGTTCGCCGCGCCGATTGGCCCGCCGTCAACACCCTTTGCGAACGCATCCGACTCGACGAGACCGACTCATTCGAATGCGAAAAATACCGCATCCTCAGTCTCGTCATGACCAAACAGTTTGAAGAAGCATCGAAGGCCCTTCAAACCCGGCATAACGCTCACGGCTCTGAACCCGGACTCACCGGCCTGACCCTCCGAAAACATCAGGCCGCACTCCGCTGGCTGGTCGATCAGGCCCTGCGCCTGGCCGCCGGCGCTCACCGCACCGAATTGCTGCCGACGTTTCTCCCGCAGGCACGCCTCCTCCAGCAGGCGGAACCCACGCCCACCATGCAAAAACTCATCGCCGCCTGCGGCGGTGAATCTACTCCGAAGTAGCTGAATGCTCTCCGCGCGCACGTCTCTTTTGCCGTGCGGCGGGAAGAAAAGAAAAGCGCTGCGCCCGGAGAGCGTCGCGCTACTACACCCAACCTGTCGGACTATCGGCGCAACAAGTTCTTTGCCCCCTCCAGCACCAGCGGGTGGTAGAAATCTCATTTTTTATGTCGGGAGTGAGGTTATAAGTTACCAATTTGCCCGAGCGGCGACATTCTGAGAAACCCCGCTTGCACGGAACCGTGGATACGTTATAGAATAAGCAAGACAGTGCGGGCGGGCAAACGTTTTGCCGGGTTGCACTGAGGGAGGGGTGTTCATGAATAACGGGTTGTTGTGTCGCCGTGTTTTCCCGGTTGTGTTTTCCGTGTTTTTAATCTGCGGGTTGGTTCCATGGCCTGCCTTTTCCGCATCGTATTATGTGGATGCGTCCAGGCCGGACGACAGCGGCGACGGCCTGAGCTGGAGCACGGCCAAACAGACCATTCAGGCGGCCGTCGATCTGGCGCTTGTGGCCGGCGACGTGGTGTATGTGACCAACGGGATTTACAACAAGGGCGGACGCAAGGCACCCGGCTATTCTCTGACCAACAGGGTGTGCGTCACCCGTCCCATTCTGGTTCAGAGTGTTTACACCTCTTTAAACACTCGGATTGTCGGGGCGTCGGATGCCTCCAATACGAATGGATTGGGCGCCGCCGCCGTCCGCTGTGTGTTTTTAACCAACGGGGCCTCCATGCGCGGATTCTGGCTGTACGGCGGGCGCACGAAAAACGTTGAGAACAACATGGATTCCCGCGGGGGCGGCGCACTGATGTTCACCAACACCTCGCTGATCGATTGCGTAGTCATCGGCTGCTCCGCCCGCTACGGCGGCGGCGTACACCTGCGGCGGGGAGGAACGCTGAGCGGCGGATATGCCGTGGGCAACACAGCCGTCGCATCGGGCGGCGGAGTACTGATCTATGATAGTGGTACCGTAACGAACTGCTACATCGGCAGCAATAAGGCGTATGATGCCGGTGGCGGATGCCACATTGAAAACTCCGGCTGTGTCAGCCGCTGTTCGCTGATTAACAATACGGCGAATACCAATGGCGGCGGAATGGTCATCTCGTCGGGTGGAGTGGTCAGCGGTTGTATCTTCAGCAACAACACCGGATACAACGGCGGCGGTATCCTGCTGAACGTGGGCGGCATCACGGAAAATTGCGAATTTAGGCAGAATACAGCGAAATCCTTCGGCGGCGGAGCGGCGATCTACGGCGCCGGCGGAATAATCAACAATTCCATTATTTCAGGCAACATCGGCGTACAGGGCGGTGGGGTGGCCCAGGCTTCCGGCGGTACAGTTAACAATTGCCTGTTGATCGACAACAGGGCCACCCAGAACGGTGGCGGGACCTATCAACTCAGCGGAGGTCGGATCAATAATTGCACCATCAGCGGAAACTCCTGCTCGAATTTGGGCGGTGGGGCATTACAGATTAACGGCGGCACGGTCTATAACTCCATCATCGCGGGGAACACCCGCCTTGGTCTGGCCAATGACTACACCAACATTGCGTCAGGCCTGGCACGCTTTAACTGCTCACCCAGCTTCGGCTACAATACAAATGGAAACATTTCCGGCGATCCGTTGTTTGTCCGCGACGGCTGCAATTACCGCCTGCAAAAGGACTCCCCCTGCGTGGATAGGGGAGATGATGATTCCGCCCCCACGAATTTCACGCCGGTGGATTTGGCCGGGTATCCGCGCATTACCCGCCGGGATTACAGAACCAACGTTCTTCACATCCTTAATCGCGATGTCGATATGGGCGCTTATGAATTCGGATGGGACACCCCCCTGGACTTTGACGGTGACGGCGTTTCCGACATCGGCTGTTACATCGCATCACCGGGAAGCGCCTGGTATGTGTACAGAAGTTCGAAGGGATTCTGGACCACGCAGTACGGATTTGCCCAAACCGAACCCGTTACCGGAGATTATGACGGCGACGGCTTCTGTGATTACGGTGTTTATCACGCCCCCAACGGCGCCTGGAACATTTTGTGCAGCGGCGGCGGCTCCATTATCACCTCGTTCGGCTACGACGACACCGAACCGCTCACCGGTGATTTCGACGGCGATAAAATCTGTGACTTCGGATGCTATTTTCCGCCCAGCGGCGCCTGGTATATTTTTAAGAGCCGCGATGGGTTTTGGACCACGAACTTCGGGTACGACGGAACCAAACCCATTACCGGTGATTTCGACGGTGACGGCATTCGCGATTTTGGTTGCTACTATCCCCCCGCCGGCGCCTGGTATATCTATAAAAGCAGAGATGGTTTCTGGACCACGAACTTCGGATACAGCAACACCGAACCCATAACCGGTGATTTTGACGGCGATGCCATTTGCGATTTCGGGTGCTACTATCCCCCTGACGGCGCCTGGTACATTTATAAAAGCAAAGACGGGTTCTGGACCACCAATTTCGGATATGGCAACACCGTACCCATCACCGGTGATTATGACGGCGACGGCATAAGCGATTTCGGGTGCTACCACGCGCCCGACGGCGGATGGTTTATCTACTGCAGCAAATCCGGCTTTCAAGTGAATCACTTCGGTTATGAAGGTACGGTTCCCCTGAAATAGTGGTTATTGGCGCACGAGAAGGTGCATGCCGATCAGGCGGTCGGTGGTCCCGGGCGGCGCATGTTTTGAACTCCAGGCGGCGGAGGCCCGCCACCCTCCATGCGAACAAAGACACACAGGAAGAGGCCGGCACTCTCCGAGCGTCGGCCTTCTTCGCACTCGGACGCACCATGTCCCGCTATCTGTTTTGTGTTCGCTCCCGGGAACATTCATTCGCGATTGACTCTGGGTGGTGCGCCCATTATTTTTTCGCCTATGAACACCCTCAAAAGAAATCACATCCTATTCGTACTAAGTGCCATATACTTTTTATCCCTTCACTCGCTCATTGCGCAATGCCCGTCGGATCCCCGGGAATTGGAGGGGGAACTGGACCGGGAGCTGGGCTACCTGCTTTCGCTGGCAGGCCCGAAGACTACGAACCGCTTTGAGGCGGAGCAAATTGAATGTCTTCTGGATTTTGCCAAAAATAACGCCGCGACACCGGATTATCGGCCGGGGGAAATAAATGGCATGGTGTCCGCTTTTTACGCGTTTTCGGTTAATGCATCGCTGAGCAATCTATTGCGCTACTGCTACAGTCCGGAACTCAATGCCGCCATGCTTATGCCTTCGGTCGTGCGGTCGTTCTGTTGGGAGGAAATCGAAGGGGTCAGGCAGGACGCTGCGCCAGACCTTTGCGAACAGCTTTCCACCCTGACGGCGCCGTTTTCTTTTTGCGGGGTCGCCCGCCAAAACCTGACGCCGGACATCAACACCGGGGCCTATTTTTCCTACTCCGAGAACCAGTGTATGATCCTCATTCCGGGGGTTACCAAAACATTCATTACGATCGGCGTTCAGCGCGACAAGTCTGAGGTGGGGGAAAAAGGCGCGGTGATCGGGGAGGACGATCAGTGGATTTATCTCTATTCGGGGGAGCAGGGGGTTACGGCGCGCGGTATCGGCTGGGCCAAAACGTACATTTATGCGGCGGCGTCTGTCACGGTATATTCTGAAACCGAAAGCAATACGCTGAACGTGGCCGCGTTCAAGTGGCTGGATGCGGGCTGGTCCGGCCTTAACATGTCAAAAACCAAACATCTGGTTAATGGAATGCAGCGATTTGCGGACACCTTGAAGTACGTTATGGAATCCGCCCGCCTGCCGGCGTATGAAGTGCTTCTGGGCGAGCAGCAAAAAGTAGCGGCACTCTCTCTGGAAGAAATGCGGGAACAGATTGCGCCCTACCTCGCCATGGTGACGGCGATGGATGATCCGCTTGTGAAGCGGGAGCCCTTTTCAACGCAGTTGACTTCGGGGAAATACCTGCAATTGCTCTCGCAAAGCGATATGGAAAAAATTTTGCTCACCGAATACCTCAAGGGGCAGTTGGGCGGGCAGCCGCTGATTGCTGCGCCGCAGACCGCAGGCCGGTCGGATCATTATGAGGATCAGACTCCCGGGGAACAGGTCATCGCGGAATAGTGCCGCAGCTGTGCCTTTTCGCCCGCAAGTCGAAGAGTCAAAAATTAAGGGACGGCGACTTCGTCGGTCGGCGGGGCGAGAAAGCGCTGATAGTAGGCCAGGACCAGGCAGGACATGGGTATGGCGATGAGCAGGCCGAGCATACCGAGCAGTTTGCCCCAGATGGCCAGGGAGAGGAGAATGACGGCGGGGCTTAGTCCGGTGGCTTTTCCGAGGATTTTCGGAGTGAACACCAGATCCTGGAGGGTTTGCACGCCGGCGAAGACCAGGAAGGTGAGCAGGGGCAGTTCCCAGGGATTTCCGCCGTTGATGATGCCGGAAAGAATGGCCAGCAGGAAGGCCGGGATCAGGCCGAGAGTGTGCAGGTAGGGGATCATGCTGAGCAGGCCGATCAGGAGGCCGAGGAAAATGCCCAGGGGCAGATCGATGAGCCAGAACCCGAACGCATAAAGCCCGCCGACGAGGGCGGCAATGATGGCCTGCCCGCGAAAGTAGTGTTTCATGGCCTCATTGAAATCATGCACAAACCCGACGATGTGCAGGCGCGAGGCGGGGGGCAGGTAGTTGGGCCAGGACTCTTTGATTTTGTCGTAATCAATGAGCAGAAAGATCATGTAGAGCAGGATGACGGCGAGCCCGAGAAGGCCGACGATGAAGCTGATGGCGCCGGTGATGACGTTCCAGACGCCGGGGAGTGCGCGGCGCACCAGGCCCTGGATGATTTGCTGGAACCGCTCGGACTCGAACCATTGGCGGACGTCCTGATCGGAGATTTGGCGGATCAGCTGATCCCATTGCACATGCGGGAGAAATTTGGTGAGCCATTCCGGCGGTTTGGCTTTTGCGGCCGCTTCCAGGAACGGGATCATGGCGGAAAATTCGCTGAGAATGAGCGGTATGAGAAACAGCGTGAGCAGGATCAACGCGGTGATGACGGCGAGCAGCGCCACGGCGACGGCCAGGCTGCGGCGTTTGACTTTCCGCTGAATGCCCGTCACGAGCGGGTTAATCAGGTACGCTAAAAGAAAGGCGGCGGCAAAGGGGAGCAGGACGTCGCTGAAATAATTGAGCGTTCCGATGATGGCCAGCACCAGAAGCAGCTTCAGAATCATCCGCATGATGCGGTCCAGCGTGTAGGGCTTACTGTCGAGTAACATGATAATCTCCCGAATCCGCGCTTCGCGCAGGCTTTCGTTGTTGGGAATATCAGATTTCAGATTGGTTTGAACAACAAATTAAATGGAATGCTTTGACCAGGCAAACACCAAAAGGTACTTTATGTACATAAAGACCTTTAATAATCAAAAGGCGGAGGCTGATCATGAGAACCCTGGAAGTGCCTGTGGCCGAAATGAAACGTCATTTTGCGGATTATGTGGCGCAAAGCGCCCATGCGGATTGTCGAATTATTGTGAAGCGAAGGGATCGGCCTGTGGCGGCCCTGGTCAGTCTCGAGGACTACAGCCAGTTGGAGCAGTTTGATAAAAGGCGCGGGCTGGCTTCGGTAGCAGGAAAATGGGGCGGATTTGATGAAATTGCGAAGGATGTGTCGACCGTGCGCGAACAGGGAGGCGAGGGGCGCGATGTTTCTCTTTGATACGGATACCATCACCAACCTGCTCAAACCCGGTCCCAGTGAATTTCTGCTGAAACGGTTACAAGCGCTTTCCTCCAACGAACAGCATATCAGCACGATCACCGTCTCGGAAATCGTGTATGGGGCGTATAAAAGCACCCGGTGCGAATATCATTTGAAAAACCTATCGGAAATCCTGCTGCCTCAGGTGAACATCGTGGATTTCGATGTAAAGGCGGCCTTTGCCGCCGGTCAGATTCGGGCCAGCCTTGAAAAAGCCGGACGCCCCTTGCCGTTCGCGGACATCCAAATCGCCGCGATTGCTCTGAGTAACGACTTGACGCTGGTTACCGGAAATCTGAAACATTTCGAGCGGGTCCCGAATTTGAAGGTTGAAAACTGGCTGTAACGCATGAAGCAAAATGTGGCGTATTATGTGTCGGCGCACGGTTACGGGCATGGTGTCCGGACCTGCGATATACTGCCGGAACTGGCGGTGCGGCGCCCGGATGTGCGGGTACTGCTGACCACGGGGTTGCCGGAATCCTTTTTGGCGCCCCGGATCCGGGGATTGCCGGTTTCTCTGCGGGCGGGATCCTTTGATGTCGGGATGGTTCAGTTGGATTCCGTGGCGGTGGATGTGCAGGCCACACTGCACGCGGTGGAGGCGCTGTTTGCCCGGCGGGAGGCGCTGATTCAGGAGGAAGTGCGTTTTTTGCAGGAGGCCGGCGTGCGTTTGGTGGTGGCGGATGTTCCGTCGATTCCCGTGGAGGCGGCGGCCCGGGCGGGGATTCCGTGTGTGGCCATCGGCAACTTCGGGTGGAACTGGATCTATTCGCCATTTACGGAAAACGATTCGCGCTGGCTGCCGCTGATTGCCGGGATCGAGGAGGGATATCGAAAGGCGGACGTACTGTTGCGGCTGCCCTTTTCGGAGCCGATGACCGTCTTTGAGCGGCAGGTGAATATCCCGCTGCTGGCCAAACCGGGCGTTTCGCGTCGGGAGGAACTGGCGCATGAAACCGGCGCCGATCCGGACAAGACCTGGGTGCTGCTTTCCTTTGCGTCGCTGAACTGGTCGGCCGACACCGTACGGCGTGTGGCCGGCGAACCGGGGTACGCTTTTTTCACGGTCCGGCCGCTCGAATGGGCGGGGAGCGGCATATACAGCGTGGACCGCGAGCGTTTTGCGTTCTCCGATGTGCTGGCCTCGGTGGACGCGGTGGTATCGAAGCCGGGGTACGGGCTGCTTTCCGAGTGCATCGCGAACGATAAGCCGCTGGTTTATGTGGATCGTCAGGACTTCATCGAATACCCGATTCTGGAGGAAGCCATCCAGCGCCACCTGCGCGGCGTGCATATTCCGCAGTGCGCGTTGTATGAGGGGCGCCTGGCGCCTTACCTCGAACAGCTGCCGGGGCTTTCGGCGCCGAAGTACGCTGTGGAGCGGGGCGGCGCGGCGCGCGTGGTGGAGCAGCTTGCCCGTTACCTGCCCTAAACCGGCCCGGCGGGCGGTTTTTCCAACGATTGGTGCCACCGACAAAAGTCTTTTTGTGGACAACGGCTCGCGGGGACGCTCGCCCTCCAGATCGAAAATTCCGGGCGTTTTTGTGTTTCAGGTTGGAGGGCGAGCGTCCCCGCGAGCCGTCTTTGGACTTTTGTCGGTGGCGCCAATGATTGGAAAAATGGCGCGGGGGAAATTTCGTCAAAGCCGTTGACTGGCTGCCCGGGGAGCTTATAATCCGGCCTCGTTGGGCCGTCGCTAGTACGGAGCGTTGATGCAGGGCGAGTGTTTCAGGGAGATCCGTCGCGGCATAATGAGGACTGTTACACCATTAACAATGAAGGGACTGTGGTCTATGAGTATAAAGGAAGACTTGACCGGAAGGAATTTTATCCTCGGCATACAGCATACGTTCGTCATGTTCGGCGCGACGGTGCTGGTTCCGATCATCACGGGATTGGATGTGGGGGTGACGCTGTTTGCGGCGGGTATCGGGACGTGGCTGTTTCACATGCTGACGAAGTTCAAGGTGCCGGTTTTTCTGGGATCTTCCTTTGCGTTCATTCCGGGGTATCTGGCGGTGAAGGGGATGGAGGGGGGGAGCTTGGCGGAGGCGTGCGGCGCGGTGGCGGTGGCGGGGCTGCTGTATGTGGTGGCGGCGGGGGTTTTCAAGGTGATCGGTTATGAGATGCTGCACAAGGTGCTTCCGCCGCATGTGACGGGTCCGGTGATTATGCTGATCGGGTTGATTCTTGCGCCGGTGGCGATCAGCAATGCCAATGGGACGTACGCGCCGCAGCTGGTTGCGAAGTTCGGCGTGGGGGGGTGCTGGTTTGTGGCGGGCTTTACGTTCGCGGTGGCGGTGTTTGTGAAAGTGTTTTTCGAGAAGCGGGTGAAGCTGCTTTCGATGCTGCCGGTGCTGACGGCGCTGATCACAGGCTATGTACTCGCCTTTTTCATGGGCATGGTGGATTTTACGACGGTGAAGGAAGCGGCCTGGTTCGGGGTGCCGGCGTTCACGAAGCCGGTGTTCACGCTGCG
>CAZISY010000039.1:1323-30979 GCA_964542025.1 uncultured Verrucomicrobiota bacterium | reverse complement strand
GTGCAAAAGAGCTGCCTGCTTTTCCGCCATCAGACGGCATTCTCTTTCCCGCACCCAGCGCTCGTGCATGGACTGAAGAGCGCGCGCAAGCAGGCCGACTTCGTCGCCCCGCCTTCCAAACACACGGGTATCAAGCGCGGTATCCTCGTTCAGATGCGGAAGCATACCAGCCAGTTCACGCAGCGGCGACACCACCCGATGCGTCAGCCATCCCAGAATCAACACGGACAAAGCCATATAGCCTGCCACCACCCATCCCGTATTTCCGGTGAACACGCTGCGCAAATAATCCGGACGTTTCCGAATGAACAGCAAATAGCGCTCTTCGCCGATTGCCTCCTTCACGGCTTCCCGCGTTCCATCCGCCCAGGGAACTACAACACCCGAAGCCAAGTCACCCGCATCTGCGCGATCCGCCGAATGATTCAGGACCGACTCATAGGCTCCGCGTTCGCCAAAAAACCGAACCTCCATCTGCAACACGTCGCCCAGCATGTCCGCCAAACGCGCCGTCGCAGGCAGGTGCATATCGCGGACTAATGCCGTGTTTTCACGGACCTGAGCCAGAAAGGCCTCACGGGACAACGATCGATTTTCCAGATACAGCGTATACAGCAGCAGAAAGACTCCGAGCAGTAAGAAAAACCCCACCGGGAGAATCATCCTAACCCAAATATTCCATGGCCTGTAGTGCGCAGTCATATGTATATTTTATATCCACCATTACCGTTTGCGGCCAGAATATATACATATCGAATCGATTTTCCATGAAATTCTCTTGCAACGCAGGGGTTCATATGTTTTTTCTCCAAGGCAAAAGTGATAACCACCCCAAACAGAGATGAGCATTAACTGCAGCGTATTCTATGGAGGCAAACATAATGCGAAACCCGATACTCCCTGGATTATTAATCGTCCTGCTGACGGCGACTCTGCGCTCCGTTTCGGCTCAGGAAAATGTCATTACATTGAAAACATTCGCTCCAACGCCGGGTCTCAGCGAATCGCTGACCCGCGAGGCTGAACATGCCGCACAACGGGGGGAAAATTGGCTGATTCGCGAACAGGAGCCCGATGGCCATTGGTCAAACCCGGAATTTCCGGCGCTCACGGCCCTTCCGCTCTGGGCCCTGGCTCAAGGCGGATGCACCAACACCCAGGTCATCGACAAAGCGGTTGCTTACATCTTGAGCTGCGTCCGGCCCGATGGTTCCATCTGGCGCGACGTACCGGATAACCGCAAAGGCGGCGGCCTTCCGAATTACAACACGGCCCTTTGCATGACCGCACTCCACGCGCTTCACCGCCCCGACCTGGTTCCCGTCATCCTCCGCGCGAGAGACTATATGGCCAAAAGCCAGCATCTCACCGGCCATGATTCGTATTACGGCGGCTTCGGATACGACCCCGCCACCGGGCGCCCCTACACCGACCTCTCGAATTCCTATCTGGCTTACGAAGCCATGAAACTCACCGAAAGCGCCGAGGATTTACGCCCGGCCGGCGAAGAAAAAACGGACATGAACTGGCAGGCCGCACTGACGTTTCTTCAAAACTGCCAGAACAATCCCGCGGTAAACAGCAATCACTGGGTCAACAACGCTCCGGATGAGCTTGGCGGATTCGTGTACCACCCCGAACAAACCCGCGCCGGATCAAGCATGGACACAAACGGAACTCTTCACTTCCGTTCTATGCCGGGCATGACCTACGCCGGACTGCTCAGCTATATTTATGCCGATCTTGATCGACGCGACCCCCGGGTAAAACTCACCATTGACTGGGTACGCAATCACTGGAACCTCGACACCGCCTCGCGCGATCCCGAAAAAGCCAACGCCCCGGAACGAAAAGAAGGGCTTTATTATTTGTACAACGTCATGAGCAAAGGCATGAATGCCTATGGCATTGACGTCCTGACCCCGGATCAGGGACCGGCCTTCAACTGGCGCGTCACACTGATTGAAAAACTGCTCTCGCTTCAAAAAACAGAAACCGACGGCACGGGATACTGGGTGAACGATGTGGGCCGCTACTCGGAAAGCGATCCGATCCTCGTGACCTCCTACGCCCTCCTCGCCCTGGACTACGCGCTCGATCACTAGGACCGGAGAAACACAAAATGCTTGGGCCTTGTATATTCACCTGTCGCTGATTATTATGCGGCGTCGTCTGAATTGCGTAAGGAGTTTATGTCCACACCGCTCTATCCATTGGTATTTAGCCCGATATACAAGGACTATCTTTGGGGTGGAACGCGGATTCGGAAAAAATACCATCGCCCCCCTTCAGAAACGCCCTGCGCCGAGTCGTGGGAGTTGGCGGATCGTGCGGAAGGAGAAAGCATCGTGACCCGCGGACCTCTGGAGGGCACCACTCTCCACCAACTGGTCGAACAATACGGCTCCGCGCTCCTTGGAACGGCCATTCAAAGCCCCGTTTTCCCCCTGTTAATCAAGCTCATCGACGCCAGTCAATCGCTGAGCATTCAGGTTCATCCTTCACAGGAATCCACAAAACACTATGGCGGCGATCCCAAAACAGAAGCCTGGTATATTCTGGATGCCGCGCCGGGCGCCGCAGTCTATGCGGGATTTAAAAAACCCGTTACCCCGGATGACATTGAGCAAAGCATTCACCAAAACACTCTTCCCGCACTGCTCCACAGGATTTCGGTCAAGAACGGCGATGTGATTTATGTCCCGGGCGGGCGAATTCACGCCATTGATCAGGGCTGTCTGCTGCTGGAAATTCAGCAAAATTCAAATTCCACGTATCGGATTTATGATTGGAACCGTGCGGACCATAGCGGCTCACCACGCGAATTGCACATCGCACAGGCCTTACAGCACATCAACCCGGCCGACTGCTCGCCCGCGTTGATTTCCCCCGGACTTCCACACCACTTGGCGGACTCCCATGAATGCTCGAATCTCCTTGAGGCGGAGTGTTTTTCTTTTCAACACCACCGGTTAACCGGTGCCTGCGACATACCACCGGATTCCTCCCGTTTTCGGGTATTGTTTGTGGAAAAAGGAACGATGTCCGTTCAATGCCGAACCACCACCATTCTACAACCCGGTGATACCTGCCTGCTGCCCGCAAACCTGGCCGATTGCCGCATTGCACCTTTGAGCGGATGCAGCACCTATCTCAGTATTTATCCGGGCTGATGGGTCCTGCTTTTTTTACCTACAGCTGCTTCTCGCGCTGCGCCAGTTCGCGGGCGCGATGCTGTTTGTTGAATTGATACATCATGCTGAAGAAACGCACAGTGTCCACAATCGGGTTGATTTTACTCTGCTGCGATTCATAGATGGTTTTTATCCGCACGGAATCCATTCGAATGCCGCGCTCGGCCACTCGGAGCAACACTTCTGATTCTGCTGCAAAGCGCTGTGATTTGGAAGACGCAAACGGAATGACATCACAACGGAACAAACGGTATCCGCACTGAGTATCCGGAACATACTGTCCCATGGCCCGGCTGAGCATCCAACTCATCACGCGATTGGTGAGTTTTCGAATCAGCGGCATACCCTGAACGTCCGCCATGCGATTACCGATCAGCACCGGAATGCCCGTGCGTCGATAGGCCTCTACAAAGGCCGGAATTTCCGCAGGATCATGCTGCCCATCCGCATCCAGCGTGATCACGAATTCCGCCTTCCGCTCCCGGGCTGCCTGAAATCCTGTATTCAGCGCCGCGCCTTTCCCCTTGTTAACCGGATGCACAACCACAATTGCCCCGGCTTCCCGTGCGGCCTCCGCAGTGCCATCCGTGGAGCCGTCATCAACGACCAAAATATGCGCACAGTATTGTCTGGCCTTTCGCACCACGTCGGCTATGCGCGACTCTTCCTGAAAAGCGGGAATGATTACAAAAAAATCGGTTCCTGCGGCTTGCGTTTCGTTCATATCTGACCTGCCTGCTCCTGATGGTTCCAAAAATCGTGGAAGATAAACCACTGATGCGGATTTTCACCGATTTCCTTTTCGAGAATGCTTCCCAATGCACACCGCATCTCATAGTCATCCCGAAAATCGGCAGGCTCCAGCGGCTTATGGACGCGTATTAAAAATGTATCATCCACCTGACGCAACAGAAAACCCGGAAGAATCGGCGCACCGGTCTTCATTGACAGCAGAGCCGGCCCCCGCGGAAACCTGGCCGGTTTCCCAAAAAAAGGAATCCGATCATCGCGATTCGAAAAGTCCCTGTCGGCCAGCAAAGAAATCATTTCCCCTTTTTTCAGCAGGCGCAGCATGTCCTTCGCCGCATGCCCATAGGGAGCCAGATGGAATCCGCGGCGCTGACGAGTCTCATAAAAAAAACGATTTCGCGACTGCACGTCCTCGGGCATAAAAACCGTATACACCGGATATCCCTTTGCCGTCACAACGGCGCCGCCCAGCTCCCAATTGCCGAAATGCGCCGTTACTAAAATGGTTCCCCGGCCCGATTGACGGCATTCATGCAGGTACTCCATGTGTTCCGTACTGAACAGATGATCCATATCCCGCGGACGCAACTTGGTGTAGCGAATGAAATCAATGACGTGCTTGCCGAAATACTGAAATGTTTTCCGTGCAATCCCCTCGATAGCATCACGGCTGGGATCCACACCGCGCGCCCGGTATATCTGCGTCAAATTCGACACCACGGCTTTTCGATCCTCGCCGTTACGCGCATAATACCGATCTGCAGCTCGCAAACCCAACCAATAGGCAAAAGGGCGCGGAACCGCCCGCAGCGCTGCTGAAATCGCACTGTATAGCAGGTAGGGCTTCATCCGGCAGCCTGCCTCATCAGTAAGTCAGCCTGATACGAAGAGCGTACCAAAGGCGCCGAAGCCACGGCTGAAAATCCCGCCTTAAGCGCTTCCTCGCGATACATATCAAAAACATCCGGCGAGACGTAGCGCTGTACCGGCCACCGATGCCGCTCAGGCGCCAGATACTGCCCAACCGTCAGAATCCTGCACCCCACGGCGGCCAAATCATAAATCGTCTCTACAACTTCTTCATCCGACTCCCCAAGCCCCACCATGATTCCTGATTTCACCTGCATGGTTTTGAGGTCGGCCATATACCGCAACACATCCAGTGAGCGCCGGTAGGAAGCCTGAGGTCGAATCTCCTTCTGGAGGCGGACAACGGTTTCCACATTATGGTTAAACACATCCGGACGAACCGCAGCCACCGCATCGAGTGCCTCGCCGTTGCCCTGAAAATCCGGCGTCAGCACCTCCACACCCCGGATGCCTGACACCTTCCGCAATGATTCAATTACGCGTACAAAATGATTCGCGCCTCCATCCGACAGATCGTCACGCGTGACACTCGTCACAACCGCATATTGCAGCTTCATAATGCGGGCAGCCGCAGCCACACGCTCCGGCTCATGATCATCCAGCTTGCCGGGAATGCCGCTGTGAATCCCGCAGAACGAACAGTTTCGCGTGCAGGTCTCACCCATGATCATAAAGGTGGCTGTTCCTGCATTCCAACATGCGTGACGGTTCGGGCATTTGGCGCTTTTGCACACGGTATGCAGCCCGTTTTCCTGCAAGACCCTGGACACATCCACATAGTGCCGATCTGTCCGCAAATCCATCCTAATCCATGGAGGTAATCTTTTCATAATGGTAGCAATCTAGGGTTCCACGGCTTCATGTCAAATCATATGTCACAGACACTGCTCGCTCATTTCCTTTGCCAGCCGACGGGTCATTGCCGTGCGGTTGTTCTCGTTCATCACATACATTCGAATACGTTCCTGTGGAAAACAGGGCAGCCAAAACGCCAAAGCCCGCTCCTGTATTACCGCCAGCAATGGGACGGTTGCTGCGGCCAACTGTCTGACCTGTTGAACAAAATCGCAAACCCCGCACTCCATGATACCCAGCTCATCCAGCACACAAGAATCCGCCGAATGGCTCTCGCGAAGCAGGCGGACACCCAGCTCACTGAATGCCTGCTCATCGACGATACGCCCCCCGCGCCCAGCGGCATTGCTTCGATCCCGAAAGTGCACAAAGGGCCTGCATTCTCCACGCCAGGAACACAACTGGAATCCCGCCGGTTGCTGATCGATAAGCGGCGAGGTGTAAAAACCGCCAAGGCGTTTTCCATACAGCCCCGCGATAACCGACCTGACCAGCGTGCTTTTCCCGCAGTGCAGCGGACCTGTCAGGATGAAACGATCACAGGGGCGCTTGCAGGTCATAAGGCGTCAGACTTTCGCATCCGTCTTCAGTAACCACCAGCGTTTGCTCAAATTGAGCGGAAAGCGATCCGTCCTCGGTAACGGCCGTCCAGTCGTCATCCAACACACACAAATGCCGCCGCCCGAGATTAATCATCGGCTCTATGGTGAATGTCATGCCCGGAATCAATTCCAGCCCGCGCGCTGGATGCCCGTAATGCGGAATATCCGGCCTTTCATGAAACTGTAATCCGACGCCATGCCCCACATACTCACGAACGACGGAGCACCCTTCACCCTCCGCATACTGCTGAATCGCCCACCCAATATCGCCCACGGTATGACCCGGCTTTACCGCCTCAATACCCCTCCGCAGAGATTCCCGCGCCACTCGCACAATTTTCCGGGCATCGTCCCCCGGCGTTCCCACAAAAAACGTCTTATTGCCGTCCGCATAGTAACCATTCAGCACCGGAGTAACATCCACGTTCACGATATCGCCATCGCAAAGGACTTCATCGCCCGGAATGCCGTGACATATCACATCATTGACCGATACACAGACGCTTTTCGGAAATCCCCGATAGTTTAAAGGTGCCGGAACAGCCCCGTGCTCCCGAGTCCAGCGATCCACAAAAACGTTGATCTCTTCCGTTTTCATTCCCGGATGAATCATCTTTTCAACCAGATCCAGCAATTCAACCACCAACGCCCCGGCGCTCCGTATCCCCGCGATCTGCTCGGGTGTTTTCAGAAAAACACTGTGCTTGCGAAGATAAATCGACGACGGCGATTCTTTCCCGTCCGGTCCATTTTTTATCTGGCAGCACTGTTTATATTTCTTTCCACTGCCGCACGGACATGGATCGTTGCGTCCGATTTTTTTATCTTTATAAAACATCACATCCTCTGCTGCATATACGCTTCAATTATTTTCTTCGCCTCATCACAGCAGAGGCGGAGCCGCTGAATGCCGTCTGTGATTTGCGACGGCTCGGCGACGTTCGCCATCAGCTCTACTTCCGAGGAGATTTGACCAACCCCTCTCGCCCCCACCGTGGCGGCCGTCCCCTTCAAGCTGTGTACCTGCCGAGCCAAACCGCTTCGATCACCGGACGCCGCACAAGCGCTGATCGCCTCCAGTGAAGCATCCAGACTGTTTTTAAACATTTCAAGCAGTTTTTGCACAAGCGGCTCATTACCGCCCACGTTGCGCAGCAACCAGGAAATATCCACACCTGCCGGTTCGTTTCTTGGCTCCGTCATCTCCAGCACTCCGCATTAGAATAGCGTGGAATCTGCCTGATAATGTTTCCGCTTCCAAGCAAAATCATGGACAACCCTTAACGCCGGGGTTGCGCAAAAAACAGCCATATCGCACAGGATCATTTTCTCCGTGCGATATGGCCCTGACAATACAGCTGCTGATTAGGCTTAACGGCCCGGCAATGCCCGCCCCTTAGAACCTGTCCAAGCCTTCTGTTTCACGGCGGGCGTTTCGTCCAGTATCGGATCTCCTCCAGCGCTTTCGCTTGTTTCAAATTGGCGAACCTGCTCGATCAGCTCTTCCGCCGAATGATTCAGTTCCATGGCAGCGGCAGCCGTTTCCTCAGCGTGCGCCGTGTTCTGCTGAGTCACGGAATCCACCTGGGAAAGGCCGATATTTATCTGTTGAACGCCCTGAGCCTGTTCATTGGAGGCCGCCGCAATTTCGCCGACCAAGTCGGTCGCCTTCACAACCCCCTCGGCAATTTCCTTGAACGCCTCTTCGGTTTCTCCGGCCACCTTCAATCCGTTTTTCACGGTCGCCTCAGACGTATCAATCAATTCAGCCGTTTCCTTTGCCGCTTTAGCGCTCCGACCGGCCAGATTTCGCACTTCATCCGCAACCACCGCAAAACCTTTTCCATGGCGACCCGCCCGTGCGGCTTCCACGGCCGCATTCAGGGCCAGCAGGTTGGTTTGGAATGCAATATCATCAATGACCTTGATGATCTTCGCAATCTGTTCGCTGGACGATGTGATATTGTTCATCGCCGTCATCATATCGTGCATGTGCTTCCGGCCTTTTTCAGCCGCATTTCGCACATCCTCTGTCAGCGATTTCGCCTGCTGCGCATTTTCAGCATTGGTCTTCGTTTGCGACGCAATTTCCGCCATTGACGAAGTAATCTCTTCCAGCGAGGAAGCCTGCGTGGTGGCGCCTTCCGACAGCGACCGGCTGGCATCATTGATCTGACGGGCCCCGAGCACGGCGCGCTGCACCACTTCGGTAACCTTGCCAAACGCAGTATCCAGGTTGCCAATGGCCTTGTTCACATTTTCCTTCAACTCTTCGAACTGACCGTGATACTGACCGTCGACTTTCTTCGTTAGATCATTCTCGGCCACCTCCTGCAGTACGCGGCATATTTCGCGCAAAGGCTGACCAATGGATTCCATCAGGGCATTCACGTTTTCAATGATTTCCGCATAGGCGCCCTTGTGCTGCGTCACCGCACCGCGATGTTCCAGGTCGCCCATGATAGCCGCATTCACCACGGACGTAATATCATCCACGGCCGACCGCACGGCATTTCGCGCCTGGTCCAGACTGGACTTGATTTGCGTGAAGCTTTGCGAAGCCTCGCGCGTCACGGTGTCCCCTGCTTCCACTTCAAAATTGAAGTTCAGGTCACCCTGAGCCAAATTCTCCAGGCACTGTTCAAGCTGCTTCACGCCGCGTTCCTGATAAACCTGCACCGCCTTCACTTCGGCAGCGCTCTGCGCCTCAATCTTCGCATGCTCTTTATTCTCTTCCAATAGTTTTTCCATTCGGGCAGCGATGAAGTGATGGCAGTTTTCCGGCCGATTCAATCCATTGTAAATCGCAATCGCCATCTTCTCACAGGAGCCGTATCCGCAGGCATTGCAGTTATAGATATCCTTCTCCGTATACTTTTCCATCTTCCTGTAAATTTCATCAATCTGCGCTTTGGTCGGCGTGCGAATCTGATTATTTTCGCTGCGATTCACATAGGTGCGGTCATACAACCCCGGCTTCCAGTATTTCCACGCCAGTTCTTCCAACTCTTTCTTGGTCCGCTTCTCTGCAGCAAAGCCGGACTTTTTATAAAGCTCCTGCATTTGCTTGTTGCGCTGCTCAACCAGCGACTCCACCTCGTCCGGTGACTTGTGCTGATTTCCGGTTGCCGGTCCACCGTTACAACCCAAATCGCAATTCAGACAGTCAACCAGCAGCGGATTCACGCCCTTGCGAACCATCTCCGGTAATTTTTCGAAATATTCGTAGATGACGTGTGGTCCTTCGATTTTGCGGGTAGCCTCACGAATCGCCGGACTCCACCGCTCAGCCGTACGCAGTAAGCCGCCCGGCGTGGAAAAGAGTACCGCGCGTTCCGCCGGCGGGTTGTCGTAATCCAACGCCTGGAAGGATCCCAGATGAATGTTCTTATCCTTCAAATAATTTTTCAGGGCTTCCATGGTGACATTGTAATCCCCCTGATTCGTCTCATCAAATTCACGCTTCTTGGCAAGACAGGGAGATATCACGGCATATTTCGCGCCACGGTAATCCGGATAAAATTCCTTGACCATGCGTATGGCATGGAGCATCGGGCTGTCTGCCGGAGCCAAGTATTGAAGCAACTCGGGCTGATAGATCTCCGCATAGGCCACCAGCGCGGGACACGGCTGAGCGATCACCATCTTCGGATTGTTTTTCTTCACATGCTCCAAATAAGAAAGCACGGTGAGTTCCGCACCGAAGCTCACATCGAAAACGGCCTGAACACCCAGTGACTTCAGCCATCCGTTGAAATTCAAATACTGGTTGGGAAACACCGCCGCGATTGCAGGAGCCACGATACCCACAATGCGCTCGCCGCGCTTCAGCGCCTCAAAAAAAGCAGGTGTGTCATCAATGGGTATTCGGGCATTATGTGTACACGCTTTGATGCACTGCCCGCACCCTATGCACAAATCCTTGTTAATCGTCACATAATCGCCGCTGGCATCATTACAGAATTTCACGGGACACGCGGTAATACAGGCATGACAATTGACACACTTTTCCTTATCCACATCGATAATTTTCGGCAACGGCTTCACACTCACACTCCTTTTTTAATTGGGGTACGGACAACCCAATATTGGCAAGCTACAGTCCCATATGTTTGTTGACAACACAAAAAACCGCTCAACGAGCGGTTTTTTACTAATCTTTTTTCAACTGTTACCTTGCTTTATTCCGCAGGCTCTGTACCGGCAGCAGCGGCGGGTTCAGGCATCGCCACGGGTTCCTGCGCCACCGGTTCCGTCACGGGAACCGCAGCGGCATCCATGGGCATTGCGGCCGCCGGAGAAATCGGGGCGGCCATCGGAGCCGAGGGCGCCTGTTGGGGAATCGACTGAACCGGCACGGCGTCCGGCAAGGAACTCAGCAACGAACGGCTTTCGCTTCCACCTGAAAACACCATGCCCAGCGCAACCGTTGTCACCATGAATATGACAGCCAGTATGACGGTGCCTTTCGTCAGCACATTGCCGGCGCGCGAGCCAAAGAGGGTTTCTCCCATACCCGACCCAAACGCCATGCCCAATCCTTCGCTTTTGGATTTCTGAAGCAGAATTATACCGATCAGCAGCAGACTGCTCACGGCTTCGATGGTTATCAGCAGATATTTCAACACGATCATTTCACACACTCCGTTTTGTTAGTTGCAGGCCGCCTGCACAATGGCCAGAAATGAATCGGCTTTCAGAGCGGCTCCACCGATCAGTCCGCCGTCAATATCCGGTTTTGCCAGCAGCTCTTTCGCATTATCCGGCTTCATGCTTCCGCCGTATTGAATCCGCAGAGCATCCGCCAGAGCGGCTCCGGCCATACTGCGCACGATGCCGCGAATAAAGGCATGAACCTCCTGGGCCTGTTCCGGGGTGGCAGTGCGCCCCGTACCAATGGCCCAAACCGGCTCATAGGCGATGATGATCTGAGCCCATTCGGCCGCACTCAAATCCGCCAAACTTCCGCGCACCTGAGTTTCCACCACCTGATTGGTCTTTCCCGCTTCGCGCTCTTCCAGGGTTTCCCCCACGCAGACAATGGGTTTCAGACCGGCCGCCAGGGCAGCCTTTGTCTTGCGATTCACCACCGCATCGGTTTCGCCAAAATAGGCGCGGCGTTCGCTGTGCCCCAGGATAACATAATTGCACTGCGCATCACGAAGCATGACCGGCGAAACTTCTCCGGTATATGCGCCGCTTTTTTCCCAGTGCATGTTCTGCGCACCCAGATCGACTGCTGATCCCACAATCCGATCCGCTACGGTTTTCAACGCCGTAAACGGAGGACACACCACCACATCGGCCTTCAGAGGATTCAGCAGCTTGCTCTTAATCCCATCCACCAGCGCAACCGCTTCCGGAATCGTCATGTTCATCTTCCAGTTGCCCGCAATAATTTTTTTTCTCATTCGAACTCCCTTTTGTTCACTGTATAAATCAACCTGCCGCGCCGAAATTACTTATCGGTCAACGCCACAACTCCGGGCAGTGCCTTGCCTTCCAAAAATTCCAGACTCGCTCCGCCACCGGTGCTGATGTGCGTCATTTTATCAGCCAGCCCTGCCTTTTGCACAGCGCTGACACTGTCGCCACCGCCAATAATGCTGACACACTTTGTCTTGGCCAGAGCCTCCGCCACGGCATACGTTCCGCCCGCAAACGGGGCCATTTCAAAACAGCCCATCGGGCCATTCCACACTACGGTCTTTGCTCCGCCGATCACCTCGGCGTACAGCGCTGCCGTTTTCGGACCGATATCCAGCGCCATCCATCCATCCTGAATACCGTTCTTGTCGACAATGCCTGTCTTGGCATCAGCGGAAAAGGCGTCGGCAACAATGTTGTCCACAGGAAGCAGCAACTTGACACCCTTCGCTTTGGCTTGCGCCAGAATTTCGCGCGCCAAATCCACCTTGTCCTCTTCCACCAGCGATTTTCCAATGTTTACGCCTTCTGCTTTATAGAAGGTATACGCCATACCGCCACCAATCAGAAGCGCATCCACCTTGGAAAGCAGATTGGTAATGACATCAATTTTCCCGCTGATTTTCGCGCCGCCGATGATCGCCACGAACGGACGTTTGGGATTCGCCACGGCATTTCCAAGGTATTCAATTTCCCGCTCAAGCAGGAAGCCCGCTACATTTTCCCTGAAGTAATTGGTAACCACAGCCATGGAGGCATGAGCGCGATGGGCCGTACCAAACGCATCATCCACATAAACATCGCCCAAAGCCGCCAACTGCTGAGCAAACACCTTCTGTTTGGCCTTCATATCGGCCTTGGCGGCGGCTTTCTGCTCATCGGTCGCATCATCCGGAAGCTTGGCCTTTCCTTCTTCTTCGATATGAAAACGAAGATTTTCAATCAGCAGCACATTGCCGGGCTTCAGAGCATCGGCTTTGGCCTTCACGGCCGGTCCAATGCAATCATCGGCAAAATCCACCGGACGCCCAAGCAATTCGGACAAGCGCCCAACCACCGGCTTCAGGCTGTATTGGGCCTCGGGCTTGGCTTTCGGCCGTCCAAGATGACTCATCAATACGAGAGAAGCCCCCTGGTCCAAAACATAGTTGATCGTCGGAATTGCTGCGGTAATACGCGTATCATCGTCGACCTTTCCATCTTTCAACGGCACGTTGAAATCAACACGCATCAATACTCGTTTACCCTTCAAATTCACATCGCGTACGGTCTTTTTATTCATGCACAACTCCTTCAAACATACAGTAAAATTCATGCACCGGGTTACGGAGGCATGGAAATTGCCACAGTGCCCTTATAAAAGCACGTTTTTTTTATATTTTTGTCGGAAAACGGGGCAACGGAATGAATGTTCCATTTTCCGCTAAGCGGCAGCAATCACGGCATGCTGGATCCCTGCCAGCGGAGTTTTTCGCGCAGCACGGAATAATAATCATACCCGGGAAAATGGATGAACTTCACCCGATTCGGATGCGCCGACATTTCCAGTTTAGTACCGTGCCGAATGGAACAGCATTCCTGCCCATCCACCGCCAACAGTAATTCCTTGGAACAGTTGACCAGTTCCACGTCAATGACCGAGCGGTTGGAGATCACGAGGGGCCGCGAGCTCAGCGTATGCGGGCAAATCGGACTGATCACCAGCACTTCCGTCCCCGGTTCAAGAATCGGGCCACCCGCCGAAAGGGAATGCCCCGTACTGCCCGTCGGTGTGGAAACCACCAGGCCATCACAGGCGTAGGTGGTCACATAGTGGCCATCGATCGACATCTTCAGCGAGATAATCCTCGGCGACCCGCCCCATCCCGCGGCAATATCGTTCAACGCGTAATGCCGTTCCATCAGGCCGTCCGCGTGACGAATAACGAGTTGAAGACGTGTGCGTTCGGATACCTCGTAGGTCCCGTCTAAAAGCATATTGACCGCTTTTTCCACCTGTTCCGGTAACACACTCGTCATGAAGCCCAGCGTACCGAGATTGATCCCCATCACAGGGACATCCGCTGTTCCCATCCGCTGAACGGCATGCAGCATGGTTCCGTCGCCCCCTAAAGCAATCATCAGATCCAGATCACTGAAAAAACCATCCGCAGATTTGGTGTATCCGGCGGAATCATCCGATGGATAGATCACCACCTCTCCACGGGTTCCCACGGTTTGCCTGATTTTTTTCAGAACGGCTTCCGTTCCTGCTTTTCGCTGATTGACAATCACGCCCATTTTCATCGTTTTTTCCAGTAGGAAATATATTCCGTGTTCCCGGCCGGACCGCGCAACGGCGACTCCGCCAACCCCAGTTTTTCAAGGCTCAACTGCGTCTCGCAAAATGCGCATATCCGCTCCACCACTTCCCTGCGAACACCCTCATCTCGAACCACGCCGCCTTTCCCCACTTGTTCGCGTCCCGCCTCAAACTGCGGTTTGATGAGCGCGGCAACCAAGCCTCCCGAAGGAAGCAGCAGTGTGACAGGCGGCAAAATGATCGTCAAGGAGATGAACGAGACATCTGTGACCGCCACCTCCGGCTTGTCCGGAAAATCTTCCGCCTTTAAATAGCGCGCATTGCATTCTTCCATGATCACCACCCGCGGATCATTGCGCAGCTTCCAGTGAAGCTGCCCTTTCCCCACATCCACGGCGTACACCCTGCGGGCGCCGTGCTGCAAAAGACAGTCCGTGAATCCGCCCGTGGAAGCACCCACGTCCAAACAAATCCGGTCTGTTACATCCATTCCAAACCGGTCAAAAACGGCATGCAGTTTCTCTCCGCCCCGGCTGACATACCGTTCCCCTGAAATCAGGGTAAAGCAGGCATCCTCCGCGTACTGATGGCCCGGCTTTTCCGCCTTCCGGCCATCCACCTTCACCAGGCCGGCCATGATCAGGCGCTGCGCCTTCTCCCGGCTTTCTACCAGGCCCAGCTGCACCAATCGCTGATCCAAACGTATACGGGACACAAACGCCTCCCTCAGCGTTCAAGCGGTAATTCGGGGTTTGCACTTTCAGGAAGCGGTTCAAACGGGACTTCCTGCATGGTCCCTTCCCGATCCATCAACAGGCTGATCTTTCGCTCCACTTCATTCAGCTTCTGCTCACAGAAAACAGAGAGCGCAGTTCCTTCTTCAAAACGTGCAGCCATCTCATCCAAACTGAGCCGGCCGTTTTCCATTTCATTCACAATTTCTTCTAACCGCCCCAGCGCCGACTCAAACGAGTGCCCCTTGCTTTTTTTCCCGCTCATTCTGAAACCTCCCGATCTTTCCAGTCGTTGTTTTCCCGCAAAACTTTTGAATAGAGAGTACCATCCCGCCAGCGAGTCATGAGTTTCCCTGCTTTAAGCGCATCAGCCCGCGAAACCAGTATTTTTCCATCCTCCGAACAGGTCATCGTGTATCCCCGCTGCAACACCTGGTCCGGATTTACGGCTTCCAATCGAATCCGCCACTGTCCGGCCTTCCACGTCCACTGCCCCAAACACATAGATGCCGCATGATGCAGTGCGGTTCGTCGACTCGCCAGCCGGGTGCGAGCTCCCGGAATGCGCAGGCGCACCGACAGCTCCATTCTTCTCGTGCAGTCATCCAAACGTTTTCGTGCCTGAATGAGGAGGTTCTCCGGATTTCGCAAACACGCGTGCTGCGTAAGGCGCTGGACGCGCCTGGTTTCCCTTGCCAAAACCGTCTGCATAGATTGCGCAGAACGCAAGCGAAGCTGATCAACCTGCTGTCCGTTCGCCCGAATCACCGCGAGCGGATCGCGCATCATGTAACTGCGGCGCACAGACTGTAGACGGTCGCGAAACCGGCGCAACTGCTGAGCCATACCCTGTCGAATGCTTTTTTGCAAACGGCCGAGACGCACCTCCAATTCGTCCTTCCGCCCAACCACCAACTCTGCTGCAGCAGAGGGAGTCGGTGCGCGGAGGTCGGCCGCAAAATCACAGATGGTAAAATCCACTTCATGCCCGACGGCGGAAATGATCGGAATGGCTGATCGGGTAATAGCGCGGGCCACGCATTCCTCATTGAAACACCAGAGATCTTCAAGACTTCCACCCCCGCGGGTCACCAAAATCACATCCAATCCGCCCCGCCGGTTTAGAAGATCAATGCCCCGCGCAATCTCCTCCGCCGCCCCCTCGCCCTGCACGCGCACCGGCATGATCAGTACATGCAGGTTCGGGAAGCGACGCGTAATGACATTTAGAACATCCCGAATAGCCGCGCCGGTGGGCGACGTCACCACTCCGATATGCTGCGGCAAAAGAGGCAACGGCTTTTTGCGGGAAGCATCGAACAGCCCTTCTTCAAGAAGCTTCCGCTTCAGCTGTTCGAAACGTTCCTGCAGGGCTCCGATCCCCGCAGATTCCAAAACCAGGACGTTGACCTGACAGTCTCCGCCTTTTTCATACATCGTCACGGTGCCGAAAACGCGCACCTTCATGCCATCGCGAAGTTCCGGGCGGCGCCCCCACTGGTTGCCGCGAAAGAATACCGCCCTGATCTGAGCCGTTTCATCTTTCAGCGTGAAGTAGAGATGGCCGGAAGCCGGACACCGCAGATTGGAAAGCTCCCCTTCGATCCACACCTCGCCAAAACGCTCTTCCAAAAACCGCTTGATGGATCGCGCTATATCCGAGACCTGATATGTGCGGTCCCGCGATGTTGTTGCTGTTGAAAAATTCACGTCGCCTCTCAATCGCCGGACGGGCGTTCCTGATGATATTCACGAACGCGTTCGATGTTCACACACCGCCCGGACTGCTCGTCAATATCCAGAAGCACCCCTTCAAAAACCGACGGCCCCTTCATCACTTCAAAGCGTGAGGGCATGCCCGTCAGAAAGCGGTTCAACACCGGCTCCACCATCCGGCCAAGCACAGAATTAACCGGACCGGTCATCCCCAGGTCCGTGATATATCCGGTTCCGCGGGGTAAAACATGCTCATCCGACGTCTGCACATGCGTATGGGTGCCCACCACAGCACTGACACGTCCATCCAGGTAGTAGCCCATGCAGATTTTTTCCGAGGTGGCTTCGGCATGAAAATCCACCAGGATCACCGCCGCTTTTTTCACTTCGGGATTCGAGAGAATATGATCCATCGTTTTGAATGGGCACAGGGACACCGGCTGCATGAAGGTCCGCCCCACCAGGGAAATTACACAAATACGCGATGCACCGATATCCACCAGCGTCCATCCATTCCCCGGACATTCCGAAACATAATTGGCGGGCCGCACCAGTCGATATTCTTCATCCAGATAAGGAATAATTTCCTTCTGGTCCCAGGCATGATCGCCCAGTGTCAGCACATTGGCTCCGGCACGAAACAGCTCCTGGGCCAGCCGTGGCAGCAGGCCATTTCCGCCCGCCGCATTTTCCGCATTCGCCACAATGGCATCCACACGGGCTTCCGATCGCATGCGGCCTGCCGTCAGGGCAAACGCAAGACGCCCGGGCGAAGAAACAATATCACCGGAAAAAAGAATTTTCATTTGGCATATTCCACACAGCGGGTTTCACGAATCACGGTGACTTTAATCTGCCCCGGGTATTCCAGATTTTCCTCAATCTGCCGGGCCACGTTGCGGGCCAGCTGCATGGCCTGGTTGTCATCGATTTTGGCCGGCTCAATAATCACACGAATCTCGCGTCCCGCCTGGATGGCATAACATTTTTCAACGCCTTTAAAGCCGGATGCGATCTCTTCCATCTTTTCGAGGCGCTTCAAATAGATTTCGGTGGTTTCCGACCGCGCACCCGGACGCGATGCGGTAATGGCGTCGGCCGCCGAAGCCAGCACGGCATAGGGTCCATCGGGGGCCACGTCATCATGATGCGCGGCGACGGCATTCACCACCACCGCCTGCTCGCCGTATTTTCGCAGCAGTTCCGCGCCGATCAGCGCATGGCTTCCTTCATACTGATGATCCAGCGCCTTACCGATATCGTGAAAGAGCCCGATGCGCTTTGCAATGTCGATATCCAGCTTCAGATCGGCCGCCATCATGCCCATGAGATGGGCCATTTCGATGGAGTGCCGCAGCACATTCTGCCCGTAACTGTGCCGATACTTGAGCCGCCCCAGTGTCCGTACCAATTCCGGATCCACGCTGTGAATGCCCAATTCATAAATAGCCTGTTCCCCGGCCTCCCGGATGGCATCATTGATTTCCTCTCTCACCTTGGCCACCACTTCCTCGATTCGGGCCGGATGAATGCGGCCATCCACCAGCAGCCGTTCCAGGGCAATTTTAGCAATCTCCCGACGCAACGGGTCAAATCCGGAAATCACGACCACTTCCGGCGTGTCATCAATCAGAATGTCAACACCCGTTACCGATTCAAGCGACCGGATATTCCGGCCCTCCTTGCCGATGATCCTCCCTTTCATTTCCTCGCTGGGCAAATGAACAGTGCTGGTAGTGATTTCGCCTGCCTGATCAGCGGCGTAACGCTGGATTGCCGTAACAATGATGTCCCTCGCCTTTTTCTCGGCGATTTCCATCGTATCTTCCTGAATACGGCGAATAAGCGTCCCGGCCTCTGCGCGGACCTCTTCTTCCAGCCGCTGCATCATCATTTTACGGGCGTCTTCGCGCGAAAGGTCCGCTGCCTTCTGAATGGCCTCCTGCTCCTGACGCTGCATTTCATCCAACTGATTGAAACGGTCCTGCAGCAATTCCCGCTGTTTATCCAGTTCGCCGAGTTCAGCTTCCAGCTTCTGCTCTTTTTTGTCCAGCAGGTCCACCTTCCGATCCAGATTGGCCTCGCGCCGGGTGATCCGTTCTTCCTGCGCGCGCATCTGCTCGCGATGCTTCTCCGTCTCCTTGTTAAAGTCCTTCTGCGCACGCAGAATTTCATCCTTCGCCTGAATTTTTGCTTCCCGGATGATGTGACTGGCATCCCGCTCGGCATTATCCAGCAAAGTCCTCGCATCTTTTTCCGCGCGGACATCGCTCAGCCGCTTGGACAATGAAAATATCGTCCATCCTGCCGCGAAGCCCATTAGAATGCCGACAAATGCCGTTAAGGTGGGCAACCACCACGGCAGCGTGATCTGAAGTTCCGTCATCTATCCTCCTTATTCCATAAAGCATCATAAATAGTTTTATCCGTCACAATCAGATCCATTCGAATATCGTGCGGTTCCACCGGGAGTTGCTCCAGCACCTGCCAGTCGAATGCCACGCCCGCTTTGATCCCGCGCACACCCGCCAGCAGCCGATCATAATACCCGCCGCCCCGACCAAGCCGTACGCCGTTTTTCGTAAACGCCAGCCCGGGGACAAATACCACCGTCAACGCCTCGGGGGGCAACGCCGCCCGGAGCGTCGGCTGCGAAACGCCATCGGGCCCCTGTTCCCATTCTGTTTCAGGAAAAATAAGACTCCAGTGATAGGCCGAATCGCCGCAGGTTCTCACCGGAACGGCCACTTTTTTTCTGTCGGACCAGGCAGCTTCCATAACCGCCTCCAAAGAAAGTTCCGATCGAAGGGCGCAATAGACGCCCACCACATCGGCCTCCGCAAACCACGGTTGCGTCAGGATACATTCCGCGATCCGCCGCGATCCGGTCATCCGCTCAGCCGGCTTCACATTCCTCAGCCGCTCCCGCATTTGTTGACGGAGGTCACTTTTAGAAGTGATCGTGTTTTGCCGGGGTTTCATGCGGAAGACTCCTTCTTCTTCAGTCGTCTTCGCCAAACTTCCAACCGCTTCAGTATGGTGTCCTCGTAGCCCTGACCATCCGGCCGATAGTAAATTTTAGAGGTCGGAACATATTCCTGTTCCACAAAGTGATCCGCGGAATCATGGGCATACTGATAGGCCGTCTTTGGCTTAACTACCGGCTTGCTTTTCAAGTGGTCGGGAACCGGAAGTGTCCGCCCGGCGCGTACATCTTCCATCGCCCCGTCAATGGCCAAATAGGAGGCATTGCTTTTGGGGGCTGTCGCCAGATAAGTTGTCGCCTGGGCCAAAATAATCCGGGCTTCCGGCATACCGACAAAATCCACGGCCTGCAATGCGGATACCGCCACGGTCAATCCGCGCGGATCGGCGTTGCCGATATCTTCCGAGGCGGAAATAATCAGCCGGCGCACAATGAACCGGGGATCCTCTCCCGCCTCAAGCATCTTGGCCAGCCAATACAGCGCGGCATCTGGGTCAGATCCGCGCACGCTTTTTATGAAGGCTGAAATGGTATCGTAATGTTCATCCTCATCGTGATCATACGCGACCCGCTTTTTTTGAATGGATTCTTCGGCGGCTTCCCGCGTGATGACCACCACGCCATCGTTATCCGGTGGAGTTGTCAATGCCGCGATTTCCATGGCGTTCAGCGCGCGCCGGACATCCCCCTCGCATACGCGTGCCAAGTGCAGCAGCGCCTGATCGTCAGCCTGAACATTCATCGCTGACAGCCCGCGTTCCGCCGTGATGGCGCGCCGCAAAAGCTGCACCACGGCCTCTTCCGTCAGCGGATTCAGCTGGAAAATCTGTGATCGTGAAACCAGCGGCGTATTTATAAAGAAAGAAGGGTTGTGCGTTGTGGCCCCAATCAGGGTGATGGAACCATCCTCCACATACGGCAGCAAAACATCCTGTTGAGCCTTGTTAAAACGGTGAATCTCATCCACGAACAAAATCGTTTCCTGCCCGCGAAACATTTTGCGCTGACGGGCAGCCTGAAGCTGGCTCCGTAGCGTCGCCACATTCGACATCACGCCGCTGGATCGCTCAAACGCCCGTTCTGTGGCGCTGGCGATAACCTCCGCCAGCGATGTCTTGCCGCACCCGGGAGGACCATAAAGAATGACACTTCCCAGCCGATCGGCCTCAATCGCACGCCGGAGAAGCTTCCCGGGACCAAGGATATGATCCTGCCCGGCCACCTCATCGAGAGAAACAGGCCGCATACGCGCCGCCAGCGGAACGTTTCCCGCCGCAGAACTCCTCGCTATGCCATCCTGTTCAAATAAGTCCATGGTGCGCTTTCCAAAAATAAAAAAACCCCGCCATTGCCGGTATAGGGCGCAATCTCTGATCCTTAGATCAAAGTGGGCGCTTCCTCAATGAATTTGCCAGTCCCCGCAAAGAGGGCATTGGCGCCTCCACTGAAATTAAGCTCCCTTGCTAATAAGTACTGGGTCAGAGCAACGGCCCGTCACGAACAAGGCAGGGTAAATTCGTATCGTCCTGAAACAACCTGTCCACCAGGTTTCTTCAATGGACTGATTCAAACCACCGTCTGGTAAAGAACAATGGGCACCCTGGACGATCGCCACCGGCTGAACATCAGCCGGATCCGCTCATCCCGGGTATCCCGCCATCGACGCAATCCAGTCGGTTCACACCCATCCTCGGCGATGGATTCCTGAACACCAACCCGACAACCCGCCACAGGACGGGCCGCGTCAAACAGCACCGGAATCATCATGATTCCGGCCAGCATCATCATCAGGGTTTCAATCCACATCAATGTGGGGTTCATACTCTGCCTTAGTTCAAAATTCATGTCCGAGACTGCATGCCGGCCAAGCCTGGTCATCCTTCGCGCACTTGAACAGCCAACTCATCACGCAGCGCTCTTTTGACGCAGTCATGATACCCATTTGCCTCTTCATCTGTCAAGGTTTTGTCCCATGATCGATACGTCAGCGAATAGGCCATGCTTTTCTTTCCGGCCCCGATGTTTTCGCCTTCGTAAATATCAAACAGCTCCACTTTTTCGAGCTCTTTGGGCGCCTGTTTTTCGATCACCCGCAAGACGTCGGCATGCGTTATTTTACGGTCAGCCACCAGCGCCACATCGCGTTCCACCGGCGGATATATGCCCGGCATGACGATCTCCCGTATTTTGAAGGCATGGGCCAGCAATCCGGCTGTTTCGATTTCCAGCACACCCACCGGCTCGTTAAAGCGCCATTCACTGCGGATGTCCCGCCGAATTAGCCCCATTACACCGATCTGCTTTTCGCCCAAATACAGGGAAACCGCATAGCCCTTTTCCAGGAATGCACTTTCCACCGCTTCCATACGCCATCCGCCCACATGCTGGACCGTCATCACGCTTTCCAAAATGCCCTTCAGCCACAGAAAACACTCGTCCGGTTTCACGGGCGCTCTTTTTTCAAATCGATTGCGGCCCACCGGGCCATAAATACCGATGCACAGACGCTCCTCCTCGGCCGGCCCCGTCTTGCCGGGCTGCCGGACAAAAACCCGCCCGCTTTCATACAACGCAACCTGATGCGCCTGACGTGCCAGATTTTTCCCCAGCGTCTCCACCATTTGCGGAATCAGCGAAGGCCGCAGCACGGATTGATCCACACTGATCGGATGCGGAAGCACTTCACGCGATGCGGCATTCCCTGCGTCAAAAAGATCAAGCAGCTTCGGAGAAACCAGGCTGTAATTTTGAATTTCGTGCAGCCCGAGTGCACTGAGATTCGTTTGGCATGCGTACAGTGCGCGAATCCGCCGATCATCCGCCTCCATGACGATTCGACTGAACGGGGATGTGTCCGGGATATTCTGCAACCCATACTGCCGTGCAAATTCCTCAATCAGGTCCACCTCCCGGTCGAGGTCTGTTCGGAACGTCGGGATACGAACGGTGCAGCTCACGTCATCGGAGGCAATCACCGTCAATTCCAGCAGCGCAAAACAGCGCAATACATCCTGCATGGAGACCTGCAGGCCCAACAAGCTGTTCACCCGTTCCAGACGACACACCACCCGCTTCTCTGCCGGTGGATTCGGGAAAACATCCACGACATGGGCGCAAACTTCGGCTCCCGCAAATTCCTGCATCAATGCGGCAGCGCGCCGGCTCGCCCATTCGGCCCCGCCGATGTCAGTTCCCCGTTCAAACCGATAGGAGGATTCTGTGGAAAGCCCGAGCCTGCGCGATGCGGAGCGTATGCTGTCAGGCGCGAAACAGGCGCTTTCAAGAAGCACCGTTTTTGTATCCGCCCTTATTTCGCTGCCTGCCCCCCCCATCACGCCGGCCACAGCCATGGGCGTTTGCGCATCCGCAATGACAAGCATGTCCGGCTGCAGCACGCGTTCCTGGTCATCCAGGGTTTTGATCCGCTCGCCTTCGTGTGCCGTACGCACGGTGATACGCCCCTCATGCAGAAGGGCCTGATCAAAAGCATGCAGAGGCTGCCCGCATTCCATCATCACATAATTCGTGATATCCACGACGTTGTTAATCGGACGAACTCCGGAATGTTCCAGCCGTTTCTGCATCCACACCGGACTCGGCGCAATGTGAATATTCTGTAAAACGCGCGCCGTATAGCGCGGACACCGTACCGTATCCAAAACATCAATTCGGGTTTGCGTGGTCGTCTCCGGCCCATTCTCAACCAATTGAACAACCGGTTGTTTGACCGTGGTGCCGTACAGCGCCGCCACTTCACGCGCCATACCCAGTACGCTCAAACAATCCGGACGGTTCGGCGTAATTTCCAATTCCAAAATCACTTCAGGCGGTCCCAGAATTTCACCCAACGGTGTTCCGGCCGCCGCGTCGGACGACAGGACCATCAGGCCCTCATGGTCATCGGAAAGCCCCAGCTCATCCTCGGCGCACAACATGCCGAACGACTCCACGCCCCGTATTTTGGACTTCTTGATTTTGAATCCGCCCTTGAGCTCCGCCCCAATCCGCGCAAAAGGATACTTGCCGCCCACCGTCACATTCGGAGCGCCGCAAACAACCTGCATGCGTTCGGAACCATCAAACACCCGACAGACGGACAGCCGGTCCGCGTTCGGATGCCGTTCCACAGCCTCCACTTCGCCAACCACCACATTCGTATAATCGGCGCCGACGCGGATAATACCTTCCACTTCCGTCCCCGAAAAGGTCAGCTTCGCCGCCAACCCTTCAATCGAATCCTCAAAATCCACATATTCCTTCAACCACGAAATCGGTAATTTCATTGTTCGCTTCCTGTATCTTCTTCGGCTTCATTCTGTATAACCGGCTGTTCTTCATCCGTGATGGCGGTCGTATCCGCCGCGTTGGTTTCCGGCAACAGGCCATTGGTTACTTCCAGTGTCGTTTCTGCGGCCGCTGCCGGCTGATTGGTTTTCAACGCATCTTCAAACATCGCCAACTGCATTTGAAGAAAATCATATTGCGGCGCAAGCTGAATGGCGTTTTTCTCAATTTCAATCGCCCGTTCCACATGCCCGCTCCTGAACTCGGCCAGGGCCAGCGTATCCAGAATGGCCGGATTTTCGCCCATGGTCAGCACTTCAGCCTTCTCAGCCAGGGTTAATGCTTCCGCCGTGTAGTTTTTTTCAATCTGCTTGTTACTCAGGAGTTCCCAGGCCGCCGTGTTAATCATTTCGGCATCCGGGGTTTCCAGCTGGAGGAGCAGCGCCACGGTTTTCTCCACCTGATCATCCTCGCCGCGCACGGCGGCCAGCTTCAGCTCGGCGAGATAAATGGAGGAGGCATCGTCCGACAGTTCACGCACCCGTGCAATGGCTCTTTCCGCCTGCGCGTAATAATGACTGCCCACCTCATCCATCAACATGCCTTCGACCAATTCCGCCAGTTTTTCGGCATTATCCCACGAGAGTTTCAGCATCTGATCGGCGACCGCTCCGGCCTCGTCATATCGTTTTGCGGCATTCAGTGTATACCAATACATTCCCTGCAGCATGACGTCATCGGGCGAAAGCCTGGCAATGCGCCCGGCGCCGTTCAGCGCCGTCTCCTGCAATCCGGTGGAATCCGGGAAACGATCCAGCGCCAGTACCATTAATCCCATGACATTCAGAGCCTCATCCTGGCTCATCTCTCTGGAAAGCAACTCGTTCAGGGCGCGCTGGGTGCCATCGGCATCCTTCTTCTGCACTTGAATCCACACGGAAAATACCGCCGCTTTGTCCGGCTGTGCGGCACGCCATTCATCCACTTTTTGCTGGGCTTCATCCCAGGAACCATTGGCCATCAGCTGCTGAATTTCCGCCTCCGCCTCAATGCTGCGCTGTGAAGTCTCCGGATCGTAGCCGCCATCCATGATTTGCTGCAGGACAGCATCCATCGTCATGGGATGACCATACCAAAGCAGAATGTTGGACGTGCTGTTCACGATGAAGGCACAGGGAATGCCATCCTGTCCGGCGCCCTTCATCCATTTCTCTGCGGCTTCTCCGGCCGTATCAAAACCAATCGCATAATGAATGCCGGCGCCTTTCTTTTCCAGTGTCTTCTTCACGTTGTCCAGTTCATCCCAGACCGCAACGCCTGCGATGGCCACCCGGTTTGAATACTTTGCCGCCAAATCGTTCAAATGCGGGATGCTTTGAATGCACGGACCGCACCAGCTCGCCCAACAATCATAGACGATATACTCGGGACGCCCTTCCTGCCCAGCCGCAGGATCCGCCCCAAGCAGCCAATCAATACCGCTCACAACCGGCATTGCATCCCCGAATTTCAATGACACCGCCGTCTCCTCGTCCGCACGGCCCATTGCGGTAAGCAACACAACCGCCAATAACATCCCCATCCATTTTTCTGTTCTTTTCACGCCGCACTCCTCCTAAAACTGGCTCAGAAAACGCACATCATTTTCGTAAAGCATCCGAATGTCATGAATCCCATACAGGATCATCGCTATCCGCTCGATACCCATCCCAAAAGCATACCCTGTGACTTTTTCCGGATCGTAACCGACCGCCTGAAAGACGTTCGGATCCACCATGCCCGCTCCCAGAATTTCGATCCAGCCGCTGTGCTTGCACACCCGGCATCCCGCTCCCCCGCAAACGTGGCAGGAAAAATCACACTCCACACTGGGTTCCGTAAACGGGAAAAAATGCGGACGAAACCGGATTTTTACTGACGCCCCCATCATTTCGCGGGCGAAATACGAAAGGGTTCCCTTAAGATCCGCCATGGAAACGCGCTCATCCACATACAATCCTTCAATCTGGTGAAAATTGGCGGAATGCGTGGCATCGGGCGTATCGCGCCGATAGCACCTACCCGGCGCAATGATGCGGACCGGCGGGCGGTGCGTCTTCATGTACCGCACCTGCACCGGCGATGTATGGCACCGGAGCAGATCACCGTTCTGTAAATAGAACGTATCCTGCGGATCGCGCGATGGGTGCGCAGGCGGGGTATTCAGCGCATCAAAGTTGTTATAAACCGTCTCAATATCCGGGCCTTCCGCCACGGTGAATCCCAGCGAGCGGAAAATCCCCACCGCACGCTCGGTGATTTTGCTAAGTGGATGACGCGTACCCATCGTATGCCAGTGTCCGGGCAGCGTAAAATCAAACAGCCCGGCACACTCTTCGGATTGTTGCGCCATTCCCGCCTGTTTTTCAGCCAGCGCCGTCTGCAAAGACTGCTTCAGCTCATTGGCCAGCTGCCCAAACAGCGGACGGTCGCCGGGCGGCTGATCCCGGAGGCTCTTCATCAGATCCTGCAAGATTCCCTTGCGGCTCAAATACTGAACACGAATGACCTCCAGCGCGTCCGCATTTGCAGCAGAAGCCACTTCTTCCAAAACCCGGTTTTTCAACTGCTTTAATTCTTCCACATTCATCGCATCCACATTCCATTTCTTCGGCTGATTACCTAAAACTCGCCGTTTATACTCCCCGCCCAAAAGCATGTCACGCAGGGAATCATATAAAGAAAAAGAGCCGAAAAGGCTCAGTTATTTTCGGGCGGCGCACGGCGCGCACGGTTCAAGTCAGGCGGGGTTTTTGGATTCCGCAGTAACACGCTCAGGCGATAATATTCACCTGCTGACCGGTTGTTCCCGAGTATCCGTCATCGGCCGCCGGGCGGGGATCCGGTGCCGCGGCTTTCATTTGCTGCTCGGGCACATCGACCGGCTGGGCGTCGTCCAGCGGTACTCCGCTTCTGCGCAGTGCGGCAGATTCCTGTGAATAGACCGCTTCAAACAGGGAGGCCTGATTCCCGACCGATTCCGCCTTATAAATTTCCATGACTGCACTCCAACGTTTCCGCACGGCGACCCGGCAATCGCAGAATGCGTTTACAACTATAGTAGCCGCCGGGACCTCCGCTGTTAACTGAAAAGAGCGTACGCTTGCATTATTTCAGAAAAATGCTATGAGCTGTGGCCCTGTACCCAAAGTCAGACTCCGCATGCGCGGCCATGATTCAAGGACAGCCCATAACCCCTTAGTTAAAAAAAAGAGAGGATAATGATGAGCAGCCAGAAAGCTAAAACGACGAAGAAAACGCCGACCAAAGCGGCGAAAAACCCTGCGGCGAAAAAAAGCGCCGCCTTGAAGGGCAATATGCTGATCGCTCAGAGCGGCGGCCCCACCATGGTGATCAATCAGAGCCTGGTCGGCGCTGTGCTGGAAGCAAAAAAGCATAAGGAAATCGTCAACATTTACGGCTCTCTGCATGGCATCCAGGGCATCCTGAAAGAAGAGTTCATTGATCTGAAAAAAGAAAGCGCGAAGACCCTTGAGGAAATTGCCATCACGCCCTCCTCGGCCCTCGGCTCCGTTCGCAAAAAACCCACGGCAGACGATTGCGGCAGGCTTTTTGACATCATGAAGAAGTACAACATCCGCTACTTCTTCTACATCGGCGGCAACGACTCCGCCGAAACCACGCACATCGTGAATGAAGAAGCGAAGAAATCGCAGTACGAACTCCGCTGCTTCCATATTCCGAAGACCATCGATAACGACTTGCGCGAAAACGATCACACCCCCGGCTTTGCCAGCGGCGCCCGTTTTGTCGCCTGCGCGTTCATGGGTGACAATCTCGATAACCGCGCGCTGCCCGGCGTAAAAGTCAACGTGATCATGGGCCGTCATGCCGGCTTCCTGACCGCCGCCTCCGCCCTCGCCCGTATTCACGAAGGCGATGGACCTCACCTGATTTACATGCCGGAACGTCCGTTCAACATGGAACAGTTCGCGGATGATGTGAAGAAGGTCTACGAGAAAACCGGACGCTGCGTGATCGCGGTTTCCGAAGGTATTTGCGACAAGGGCGGCACATCCATCGCCGCCGCGCTTTCTTCGGACGTCGAAGTGGATTCACACGGCAACGTGCAGCTGAGCGGAACCGGCGCCCTGGGCGATCGTCTTGCCGACTACATTAAGAAAAAGCTGGCCATTTCCCGCGTTCGCGCTGACACCTTCGGCTATCTGCAACGCTCCTTCCCGGGCATTGCCTCCGAAGTGGACATGAAGGAAGCCCGTGCCGTGGGCGCCTGTGCCGTGAAAACCGCCACGGGCAAAGACGTGGACGGCAGCATTGCCATCCGCCGGAAACCGGGCAATAAGTATCAAACGTACTTCGAACGCGTTCCGCTGAGCAGTGTGGCCAAAGAAACACGGCATATGCCTGATGCGTGGATCAACAAAGCCGGCAACGATGTCACGCCGGCATTTATCAACTACATCAAACCGCTCGTCGGAAAACTTCCAATCATTGGAAAGTTCAAAGGCGTACGGGTGGCGAAAATCAAGTAAGCGAGTAAGCATTGAATTAAAAAAGGAGAAGGCGTTTTGCCTTCTCCTTTTTTTATCCCGTACAGGGCTCATTACGCGCCGAAGAGCTTTTCCCGAAAAATAAAAAACACGGCCGCCAGAATACAAAGCCCTGCCCACAAATAATCCAGCTTCAGACTTTCCTTCAGGTAAAAAATGGAAAAGGGCACAAAAACGGAAAGCGTAATAACCTCCTGCAGGATTTTCAATTGGCCCACAGACATGGTTTGATGACCGATTCGGTTCGCAGGCACTTGAATGAGATACTCGAAAAGCGCAATGCCCCAACTGATCATCGCAGCGACCAGCCAGGGTTTATGACTGAGATTTTTCAAGTGGGCATACCATGCAAAGGTCATGAACACATTGCTGCATCCCAACAACAGAACGGTTACCACAATGGTTTTCAAAGCCGCATTCCCTCTCTGCCTGCAGGCTGATCGATTTCAACGCCATCCGACCCCGCAAGCGCGGGATACATAACAATTCCACCCGGCGAATCAATCACATATTTTCAGGAAGCCGCACCCCGCCTTGACGATCAGACATCCAGAATTGAACGAATTTTCTTTGCCAGATCGTCCCGGGAAAACGGCTTGGACAAAAAGTGCACATCGGCATCCAAGACTCCACGGTGCGCAATAATATCAGCGGTATATCCCGACATGTACAGGGTCTTTATCCCGGGACGCCGTTCCATTAATTTCGCGGCCATATCCCTGCCGCTCATACCGGGCATAATCACATCCGTGATCACCAACGGGATTTCGCCGGGAAATTCTTCAGATAGTTGCAACGCCTTTTCAGGCGAGTCAGCCACCAGCACCTGATAACCCAGTGTAGCAAGAAAACGGCACACGGTTCCAGCAATGGCGGACTCATCTTCCACCAGAAGTACTGTCTCCTGTCCGCCCTTCAATAACGGCTTCGCCGACTGCTCCGTGCGTTCTGATTCCGAACCGGATGCTGCCTGCGGAAGGTAGATGCGGAAAACCGTTCCTTTCCCCACTTCGCTTTCGACCCGGATAAAACCCTCGTTCTGTTTAACAATGCCATATACCGTGGATAGCCCCAACCCGGTTCCGCGACCAACTCCTTTGGTCGTGAAAAACGGTTCGAACAAGTGCTCCATGGCATCCGGTTCAATTCCACTGCCGTTGTCGCGAACGCTGATCATCGCATACGTTCCAGCCGCACATTCCACCGGCTCTTTGCAATGGGTTTCATCCCAGGAAACGATTTCCACGGCTATCGTCAGCCGACCGATTCCCTGTATGGCATCACGCGCATTCACGGCCAGGTTCACCAGAATCTGATCCATTTGCGAGGGGTCCACATTCACACGAACCTCCCCGGGCGCCGGCA
>CAZISY010000039.1:0-1223 GCA_964542025.1 uncultured Verrucomicrobiota bacterium | reverse complement strand
ATCTGATCCATTTGCGAGGGGTCCACATTCACACGAACCTCCCCGGGCGCCGGCAGCCACTCCAGTTCAATATCTTCGCCCAACAGGCGCTTGAGCATCTTGAGCATACCGGACACGACCTCGTTGAGATTGATCACTTTGGGCAAAACCGTTTGTTTTCGGGCAAAGGCCAGCAACTGTCGGATCAAATCCGCGCTCCGCACCGCCGCCTTGCTGATTTCCTGCAAGCCATCCCGCATCGGACTCTCCGGTCCGCAATCATCAAGCAGAAATTCGGTGTAGCCGAGAATGGTTTGCAGCATATTGTTGAAATCATGCGCAACCCCGCCGGCCAACCGACCAATGGATTCCATTTTTTGGGATTGAAGGAGCTGTTCCTGCAGCCTTTTTTGCTCTGTTTCCGCCTGTTTTCGTGCCGTGATATCTGCGGTAAAGACCAGAAAGTGCGTTTCAGAGAGTTTCACACCTTTTACGGATCCCCACCGTTGTTCTCCGTTTTTCGTAACAAACAGAAGCTCACCTTCTCCGGCGCCGTTTTCCCGCAATTCGCGGAACATATTTCTACCGAGTTCCCGATAACCGGGATCCAGCAGTTCCTGGTTACTCATCGCGAGCAGTTCATCGGCCGTATATCCCGTACTGCGGCAGGCTTCGTTATTCACCTGCAGGTGACGCATGGTTTCATTCAGAATAAATATGCCGTACGGGGCATTATCAATGTAACTGCGAAACCGGTTATTGCTTTCCCGCAACGCTTCCCGCGCTTCCCAATGTGCGGTCATGTCCTGGTTAACCACGACCGCGCCCAGCAGGGTATGGTCGTTTTGCAGCAGCGGCGCCACATAGTTTAGGATGATCTTTCGCCGTCCGCCCGCATTCTCGATTTCCAACAGCTCATCCACCGTGGTTTCCTGATTTTTTATACAGCGTGTAAGCGCCCAGTCGTCCGCCGTAAGCATGCGGCCATCCGGCAGATGCCGTGCCTTGAACGTTTCCGGCCGCGAATAATCCGGCAGTTCCGCGCCCCAAATCTCCTTTCCTGCTTTGTTGCCGCGAACCAAAACGCCTTCACGATTGGCCACCCATAGACCAACGGGAATTAAATTGAACATCCGTTCGACCAGACTTTCCCGCTTACGAAGTTCATCTTCCGTCTGCCGGTGTCTCGTGATGTCACGCGAAACGCCCAACACTCCGATGATGGCTTCCGCTTCATCCCGCAC
>CAZISY010000038.1:27659-31140 GCA_964542025.1 uncultured Verrucomicrobiota bacterium | reverse complement strand
CGATGGCCAGGCCCAGACCGGTCCCTCCCATCTGGCGGCTCCGGTTTTTATCCACGCGGTAAAACCGTTCAAAGAGCCGCGGGATGTGTTCCTCGGCTATGCCAACGCCCTCATCCAGCACCGACAGAATCACCTCGTCGTTCCGCTCCTCCGCGCGTACTTGAATGTGTTTGTGGTCCTCGCTGTACTTCACGGCGTTGTTAATGAGGTTGACGACCGATTGCTCAATCAGTTCCGCATTCATCTGCACACGAATATCGGGCCGAGTCTCCACCTGAATGGTTATGTTCTTGCGTTCGGCCTCGGGCCGGCAAATCAGCACGGCGTTTTCCAGCACCTCGTTAACCTGGCCCTCGTGGAAGTCGATTTCGCCGTACTCCCGGTCGCGTTCGATCCGCGACAGGTTGAGCAGATCTTCAATGATGGCGTTCAGTCGGTTCGTCTGACGGCTTATGATTTGAAGGAATTTATTCACCGTTTCCGGATCGCCCGCGCCATCCAGCAGCGTTTCCACAAAACCTTTGATGGAGGTGACGGGGGTTTTCAGTTCGTGCGATACGTTTGCCACAAAATCCCGGCGCATTTTTTCGAGCTTTCGCAGGCGGGTAATATCGTTCATCACCAGCAGCGCGCCGATCATGCGCTTTTCACCGGAACGGAGGATCGTGGCGCGCACCTGGAAATAACGCATGGCATTGCCTTCGTGGGTGGTTACATCCGCCTCGAGCATGGAGCTGCCATTGCGCACTTCGCGCACCAGATTGCAGATCGTCTGATGCTGCACCACTTCCTCCAGCATTTTCCCCACAGCATCCTGGACCGTGGTGTTCAGCATAGCGGCGGCCGCATGATTTATGCTGATAATAATATTGGAGGTGTCCAGCGCCACCACGCCTTCCTCCATACTGGAAATAATCGCCTGCATCTCGCATTGCTGCTGTTTGATCGTGGAAATACGTTCATCCAACTGCGCCGCCATCCAGTTCATGGAGTCCGCCAGTGAAAGCATTTCGGAGGAACCGGTGAGATGTACACGCATATTGAAATCTCCAGTGGCAAAATGCCGCGCCGCCTGCGTCATCACCTTGAGCGGACGGCTAATGCGGTGCGAAAGAATCAGGGCCAGCAAAAAGGCAATCACCAGAGAAAGAGCGAAAGCCTGAATCGCATGACGGCGGATCGCACTGAAATTTTCGTTGAGCTGCACCAGCGGCATGGCCGTGCGTATCACCCCGACGCACACCCCGTCCGCCATCACCGGAATGGCCACATACATCATCTCAATGCCCAGCGTGGGACTCATCCGAACCGCGCGGCCGGTCTCTTTCCCTCCAACCACCTGTTGAAATTCCGGCCGGTCCGCATGATTTTCCATCGTTTCCGGATTACGCTCCGTATCCCCGACGACCCGACCGTCCGAAAGCATCACACTCACCCGGGCCAGCCCACGGTTTTTCAGATCCTCGCAGACTCTGGCCACGTCATCCGGGGCCTGTTGCAGCAGCGGCTCCACCTGCGTCTGGATGATGCGCGCCTGGGCCAGCAGCGTTTCCTCCACCGACCCATCGTACAGGCTTTTGAGCACACCAATCATGTAGGCAGCCATTCCGCCCAGCAACACGATGATGACCAGAACGAAGGACAGCAGAATCTGCCAAAACATACTTTTGCGGTTCATATCACTCCTTGAAACGATAACCGATGCCGCGCACCGTCTCGATCAATTCCGCCGCCGTATTCAACTTTTTGCGCAACCCCACCATCTGCACATCCACGCTGCGTTCGGTGACGGGATAATCCTCGCCCTTGACCGCATCCACAATCTGCTGGCGCGTGAACACCCATCCCGGACGCCGTGCCAGAAAATGCAGCACATGATATTCCGTCGCCGTCAGGTCGACCGGACTTCCATCCACCTTCACCACCAGACGCACCGGATCAATCGTCAGGTTTTCGCGAATTATTATGGATTGGGCATCTGTTTCCTCCCGGGCGCGTCGACGCAAGACGGCCTTAACGCGGGCCAAAAGAACTTTGGGACTGAACGGCTTGGTCACATAATCATCTGCCCCAAGTTCCAGCCCCACCACAATGTCCGACTCTTCGCCCTTGGCCGACGCAATGATGATCGGTACGTGGCGGGCCTCCGTATCCTGTTTCACGCGCCGGCAAACTTCCAAACCATCCATCCCCGGCAGCATCAGATCCAGCACCACCAAATCGGGCTTTTCAGTACGGATCAGATTGTACCCGTCTTCTCCGCTGGCCGCCTGGGAAATGAGGTAGCCCTCCCGCTGAAGGGTATAGCGAATCAATTCCTGGATATCTTCCTCATCCTCGATAATCAACACGCGTTCCCTTGACATATCCATCTCCATTTTTGATTTGCGCTCACCGGCCAAACACGCTTTATTCGCTCCGCTGAGTCGTTTACATAATCATCGCGTGTTAGTTTTCCGTGAGCACGGCGCAAGTTTACCGTTAGATATCCGCGATACAAGACAGGGCTTGCTGAATCCATGAGAAATATCCCATTCACTAAAATGCACGGCGCGGGAAATGATTTCATCGTGGTGGATAACCGCAGGGGAATCTTTCCCTCTCGGGATGCCGACTGGATCCGCCGTATTTGTCTGCGGCACGACGGCATCGGCGCGGAAGGCGTTCTGCTGATCGAGCCGGATACGCGCACCGATTTCTCCATGCGTTTTTTCAATCCCGACGGCGGCGAGGCGGAGATGTGCGGGAACGGCGCCCGCTGCATTGCCCGGCAGGCGCACAAGCTGGGCATCGCCAAACGAACGATGCTTTTTTCCAGCCGGGCAGGCGACATCCGCGCCTGTGTTCGCCGTCATTCCGTTGCCATTCAACTGCCCCCGCCGCGCGATCTGCGAATCAATCTCCTCCTGAAAGACCCGGCCCTCCGGGTCGACTTCATTAATACCGGCGTCCCGCATACAGCTGCGTTTGTGAAAAATATCCGCACCGTTCCGCTGGCGGAACTGGGTTCGGCCGTGCGTCACCACCCGCTCTTTTCCCCGGAAGGCACCAACTTCAACGCGGTCCAGCGCCTGGATGAACACATGCTGGCCGTCCGCACCTACGAGCGCGGGGTGGAAGCCGAAACCCCCGCCTGCGGAACAGGCATCACCGCATCGGCCCTGCTGGCGGCCCTGCGCTTTCACATGAACCCGCCCATCGCCGTACGCTGCGCGCACGGCGACATCCTGACCGTTCGATTCCCTCAATCCCCGGACGGTGCATTTTCCGCAGTGGAACTGGAGGGCCCGGCCGTGACCGTTTTTGAGGGGACCCTGCCGTATCAGCGTCCACGGAATCCTCCCGCATGAAAATATCCGCCGCCGCACCCATTCAATCCCGCGCGTACCGGAAAAACCTCATTCGGCAAATCGCCGGATGGGCGTTTATTGTGCTCGGCATTCTCGGCCTTTTCCTGCCGCTTCTTCAGGGCATTCTCTTT
>CAZISY010000038.1:0-27559 GCA_964542025.1 uncultured Verrucomicrobiota bacterium | reverse complement strand
GCCGCGCTCCAGGAATACGCCAACACCGTTTCCATCAAGCGTCTGGGCTACAATGATCACGGCCCCGTCCATATGCGCACGGTCACCCGAAACGCCATCCAAATGCTGGAACTGCTTCAAAAAGCGGGCATACAAACCAACTTGGAAAAAGAAGAAATAGGCACCTTTGAAGACAGCCTTTGCGCGGTCGTGCTGGCCTCGTTTCTGCACGACCTCGGCATGAGCATTTCCAGAGAACACCATGAACGGAGCGGCGCAGATATTGCCCTGCCGCTGATGGAACGCATCCTCGCCGCCGTTTTTCCAAACGATATTCCCCGCCGCACCATTATCCGCTCGCTGGCGTATGAAGGAATTATCGGACATATGGGATCACAGCGCATTCACTCCCTCGAAGCGGGCGTTATTCTCGTGGCCGACGGGTGCGACATGAAAAAAGGCCGCGCCCGCATTCCTATGATTATCAATCAGGAATCACGCGCCGGCGATATTCACAAGTATTCCGCGTCCGCCATCGACGACGTCCGAATCCTGCCCGGGAAAAATCTGCCCATCCGCATCGAAGTGGATATGTCGGCCTCGGTGGGATTCTTCCAGGTGGAGGAGGTGCTGATGCAGAAAATCAACGTGAGCCCCATCAAGTCCTACATTGAATTGTGTGCCGGCGTACGCGGACGCGACATTAAGTGCTACATGGGCGAAGTCAACGCCGCCGTCGAAAACGAATAAACCCGTCCGCCAGGCTGGCCGCTTCCTATTTCCGAGCCTGATAAAGCGCTGTGAGGGCCGCGCCAACGGCCTGCGACAACTCGCCCAATTCGGCGGGCACAATGCGCATGGAAACGCGCTGGGCCGGCCACAGATACTTCATGGCATTCTCGCGGATAATATCCAAATACCTCGCGCGGAATGCGTCGGAAGTGGATTCCGGATCCATCAGCCCGCCGCCGATAATGACAAATTGCGGATCCAGCGCCATCGCCAGCGTCGCAATGTGCAGGCCCATCGCCCTGGCCTGAAAATCAAACAGACTCTGCGCCAGCTCATCCCCCTTCTGCGCCAGCCCGCGCAAAGCCAGCGCCTTCTCCTTCGGCGTCTGCTTTGAATGTGCGAGCGGATGATCAGGATAGTCCTTCAATTTGTCCTCCAACAGGCAGGGCAACCCGGCCAACGTGGTGTACATTTCCACGCAACCCCAATCGCGCCCGCAACCGCAACGGTACGGTTTGGCATTAAGCAAATGCAGCGGGGCGGGCATGTGAGCGGCTTCCATGCCGGCCAGCGTGTCGCCATCCATCGCCAGACCATTCCCATCCACATACGCACAACCCAGCCCGGATCCCGGCGCCAGCATGAGAACAGACCCCTTCCCCTGCCCACGTACGCGCTGAGCCTCGGCCACCCCACCCATGTTGCCATCGTTGCCCACCACCAGCGGAATAGGACGCCCGGCCTCCTGCTCCAGTGCCTTCCGATATGCCGAATACACATCAAACCCCGTAAAAGATTCCGGCAGATTGGCGGAACGGTCAAAAACGCCGTACGACTGATAAGGCCCGGGAATAGCCAATCCCACTCCGGCCACCTGTGCCCAGGTTAGCTGGTGCCTCGGCAAGTAATCCGTAATGGCGTTCACCCAGCCGCTCACCACGGCATCGGGACCCAGTGCCGAATTGGTCGAGGCCTGCAGGAGCTTGGTCGATACTACCGTACCATCGTCCCATACTGCCCCTATTTTCGATGTCGTTGCCCCGCCGTCCGTCCCAATATATATCTTCTTGTTGTTCTTCATGACCCCATCCCGTTTTTTTTCGCCGGAACACCGCTCCAGACACCGGTCTGGCGCCACACACGTTCCAAAATGATGCGTAAAGTACCGGATTTTGCTAAACACGACTGGTTCAGGTCAAGCTATAAGCTCTATGCGCATGAAGCACACACACCCACCGCCGAACTGAAAAATTATCCCCGCCCGTAATACACTTATGTTTTGACACCGCTCCAAAAAGTGATAACGTTTCGGCCTTTTGAAATTTGCTTCGCCGGATGTGAAGGTCTGTTCAACACCCGGGCTGAACCATTTAACAGTGATAACGGAACGGTAAGGAAATCGGAAGATGACAAAGCGGACATATCAACCTTCAGCAAAGAAAAGACAGCGTAAACACGGGTTTCGCGCCCGCATGGCCACGGCTGACGGCCAGAACGTTCTGCGTCGCCGCCGGGCTCGGGGCCGCAAATCCCTGACCGTCTAATACGTCTGTCCGGCGAGGTGGAAAGAAGCGCGTCATGGCTCATGCTGATAATATAGGACAGCGTGAACATGCCGGTGTGCCGGAATCTGAACCGGCTTCCCGCCAAACGTTATCCAAACAACAACGGCTGACGCACTGCAGCGACATTCGCGAGGCGTATGCGCAGGGACGGCGTACTGTAGGTTCCTTTATGGTCCTGTGGACGCGCTCTGGGTTGGGCGCACAGCTGCGCCTGGGCGTGGTGGCCAGCCGTAAAGTGGGCAACGCCGTGGAACGGGCACGCGCCAAGCGACTATTGCGCGAAGTGTACAGGCGAAACCGCTTTGCATTGTCCGGAAACGTTGACGTGGTGCTGGTAGCCAGGCATGCCATTCTACGTGCCGAATGGAACAGTCTGACCGAGGAATTTTTACGCCTGGCCGCCAACGCGCGATTGATAACGAAAAGGGAGACTACGCATTGACTACGCTGCTTAAAATGCTGATCAGGGCGTATCAAATCGTGCTGTCACCGCTTGTCGGATCGTGCTGCCGGTTTTATCCATCCTGCTCCAACTACGCGCTGGAAGCTCTTCAACAGCATGGTTTTTTTAAAGGGGTTGGCTTGACGATTGCGAGGATTTGCAAATGCCATCCCTTTCACCCCGGCGGTTTCGATCCTGTGCCGCCTGTTCACAAAATGAAAACAAAGAGGGTTTAGTACTATGGACAAGAAATTAATTCCCGTTTTGGCGCTTCTTTTCGCCCTGATGCTGCTCTGGCCCGTGGTTGACCGGAAATGGATCAAGCCCCTCTTCCCGGCCAACCCCACTGCGGAGGTCGCTTCGCTCTCCACCCCGGAACCTGACGGACAGCCCACGGCCGTGCCCGAAGAGGCCGGCACCGAAACAGAAACGCACGCAGCAGCCATTTCCCCCGTGATACCTTCCGTTGCAGCTGACCTGCCTGCTGCAACCCCGAAACAAATCCATCCGGAACAGTTTTACGAGCTGACCAGCCCGCAGATTACCCTGACCTTTTCATCCTACGGGGCCGCACTTCACAAGGCCGTGCTTGCCCAATATCCCGAAATCAACGAGCTCGGAAGCGCTCCGGTCGAGCTGTTTTTCACCAATACCCCGGCGCTGCTTTACTACGGGTTGCCGGGAATCAACCCCCGGGATGAATACGAACTGCTCAGCCAAACCCCCACCTCTCTGCTCTTCCGTGCGCAGTCTCCTGATGGGCTGATGCTCACGCGAACCATTTCGCTGATGAATGAATACGAACTGTCCATCCAGGACGAGTTTGCCAATCAGTCCGCCGCCGTCATCGCCAACGCGGGACTCAGCATTCAGCTGGGCGGTCTCACCAAATCATCGGAACACATCATGAAGGGCCTGATCGACCTGGGCGTGGATGTGTTTGCTCCCGGGAATTCCATTCCCGAACACTACGGGAACAGCCTGAACAAACTGTTTGAACACCAAAAAGACAGCAACGGGCACATCCCGGTCACCCTCCAAACCAATTACCCCGGACTGCTGGACTGGGTGGCCGTTAAGAATAAGTATTTTGTGCAGATTTTATCGCCTGCGGACGGCGGCGACGGATGCACCCTCTATGCGGAACGTGACCTCACTCCGCAGGAATTGGAAAATTCAAACACAATTGTCAAACGCATGACGCCGATCGCCATGGTTTCCGCCACCATGCAGCTGCCGGAACTGATCCTGAAAGAACAGGAAACCGTCACGCGCTCCTATCACTGCTACATCGGGCCGAAAAAATACAGCCTGCTTAAAGCCATCGGGTTTAATCAGGAAGGCGTTATGGAATTCGCCTCTCCAAACCGCGCGTTTCGTCCGTTCAACTTCATCATGGTCCCGGTGAAAGTATGGCTGCTTGGACTGCTCAATTATGCACATGACTACATTTGGCCTCACAATTACGGCATAGCCATTATTCTGGTCACCATCCTCATCCGCATTCTCTTCTGGCCCATCACCCACAAAAGCACCGAGAGCATGAAAAAGATGGCCTCTTTGCAGCCAATGGTCAAAGCGCTCAAGGAGAAGTACAAGAACGACCCTCAGAAAATGCAGCAGGCTACAATGGCCCTCTACAAGGAACACAAGGTAAATCCCATGGGGGGATGCCTGCCGATGCTTATTCAGATTCCCGTGTTCATCGCCCTGTTTGTGGTTTTACGCAACGCCATCGAACTCCGCTTTGCGCATTTTCTCTGGGTGAAGGATCTCAGCGAGCCGGAAAACCTGCTGGCCGGGTTGCTGCCCATCCCGCTGAATATTCTTCCGCTGATCATGGTAGTCACCCAGTTCATCCAGCAGAAAATGACTCCCACATCCGCCGATCCGCAACAGGCGAAAATCATGCAGTGGATGCCGGTCATGTTTCTGTTCTTCTTCTACACGATGCCCTCCGGCCTGGTGCTTTACTGGACCACCAATCAATGCCTGATGATTGTTCAGCAGTTTTTCACGAACAGAAAACAGCAGGCAAAAGCCTGATCGGGATTCCGGAAATTACGCAAGACGGGCTCACATAACGCGGCCGCCAACGCAAGGGGGCCGCTGCCTATCCCGCTCCCGCGCCCGGAACATTATCTCCGCGGAAATGCTTCGTTTAGCACGGCGGGCTGATTGGTCTGCTCCCAACCCAGCAGATCATCGGACGTATCCGAGATACCGTCGGGCCCGCAGGACCACACGACTGCTCCGGCGTTTTCCACACGGGTGTATATGCTGCGCTCAATGTCGCACCGGTTGTTGAGATCCACATCCAGCACCAGCTGATACGGCGCGCCCCAGGCATCCAGAAAGTTCCCATTCCGATCCAGCCCGGAGCGCCCGGAGCGCCACTTGTCCGCCTCCAGCATAATGATTCTACCCGGATTCATTGTATGATTGAAATTCCCGGGCCCGCTTACGGCGCGCAGGGCATTCACCACGTTGGCATTGGGAAACTCTCTGCCGTAACGAACATCCCCGAAGGCGGGATCGTGATCCGACGGCCACCGGCCATATTCATCAAAATACAACGCGCAGGCGCGTTCAATCGCGGCCAGTTCATCCCGTACGCTCTGATAATTACGGTGCAACCGATACGCCATGACTCCCGTGATGATCGGCGTCAACACAAGACACAGCACCCCGGAGAGAATCAGCCATTCCGGAGCCGTAAGCCTGATGACTCGTTTCACCGCAGGCTCAGCTCAGTTTTCCGATAATGGAAATCAGAGGAAGAAACAGAGCGATGACGATGGTTCCCACCACGACCGCCAGGAAAATAATCAGCATCGGTTCAATGACCGACGTCAACCCCGCTACGGCATTGTCCACTTCGTCATCGAAGGTGTCGGCCACCTTGATGAGCATTTCCGGAAGCGCACCGGTTTCCTCGCCCACCTCGACCATACTGACTACCATCGGAGGAAATACGCCGGCCGCCTCAATCGGAGGTGTCATATTTTCCCCTTCCTTTACGCTGTCGTGTACGTTTTCCGCCGCATGCGCAATCACGGCATTCCCCGCCGTATCCCGTACGATGTTCAACGCCTGCAACACCGGCACGCCCGCGCGCATCAGAGTTCCCAGCGTTCGCGAAAAGGTCGCAATGGCCGTCTTCTGCGCCAGGTTTCCGAACACCGGCATGCGCAGTTTGAAGCGGTCAATCACGAGCCGCCCTTTCGGCATTCTTCCAACCAGTTTCAGCAGCATCACCAACCCGACAATGCCACCGACCACGAACGGCGCACGTGACGTCAGCATTTGGCTCATATTCATCACAAACTGAGTCAGCGGAGGAAGAGCCGCTCCTTCAAGCAGGTCATTGAAAATCGCCTGGAATTTCGGAATAATAAAAACCATCAGAAAGGCCACGATCCCCACAGCCATGCAAAGCACAACCACCGGATACACCATGGCGCTGACCACCTTGCCTTTAATCGCCTGCGCCTTTTCCATGAATTCCGCCAACCGGTCCAGAATCTGATCCAAAATTCCTCCCACTTCACCCGCCTTAACCATGTTGACGTAGAGCCGGTTGAAAATTTTCGGATAATTGGCCATGGCATCCGCCAGCGTGCTGCCTCCCTGAATCGCGTCGGCCATGCCGATCACCGCATTGCGCAAAACAGGGTTTTTTTCCTGCCGCTGCACCACCTGAAGCGCACGAATCAACGGAAGGCCGGCATTGATCAGAATGGAGAGCTGCCGAGTGAACGTCATGAGCTGTTTTGTTTTCACCCGGGTCGTCAGCGAAGGCAGCTTGATCTCCATGCCGCGCTTCCCCGTGGAAGCACCGCCCTTCGGAGCCGCAGCCTTCTTTTTTTTGTCTCCGCTGCGTTCCACCGAAGTCGGGAATAATCCTTTTTTCCGCAGAGCCGCCAGTGCCGAATTTTCCGAATCAGCATCCACAACCCCTTTAACTTCCTTGCCCTTGGCATCCAGCGCGTTGAACTGATATTTTGCCATGATGATTCTCTCCGCGTTGCTCGCTCGTTCTAGGTGTATTTCAAAACTTCTTCCACGGTGGTCAGACCATCCAGAATACTGCGTATACCGTCCTGCCGCAGCGTGCGCATGCCCATTTCCACGGCCTTGTCTGCAATCAGCATGGAGGGTTTTCTCTCATTGATCAAATCCCGAATCGGATCCGTGATGCGTAAATATTCGTAAATTCCTTTTCGTCCCCGATAGCCGGTATTGGAACAATGCGAACATCCCGACCCATAGAAAAATTCCCGGTCCCCGACCTGATCCCGCTTCAATAGAAGCCGCGACAGAATATCGTCATCGGGCTTGTACGGGGTTTTGCAATGGGTGCAGATTTTGCGGGCGAGCCGCTGCCCGAGAACCGTCTGAAGGGTGGAGGCGATCAGGAAGGGCTCCACATTCATATCAATCAGACGGGTGATGGCGCCGGCGGCATCGTTCGTGTGCAGCGTGCTGAACACCAGGTGTCCGGTCAGCGAAGCCTGAATGGCAATTGAGGCGGTGTCGAGGTCGCGAATTTCCCCCACCATGATAATGTCGGGGTCCTGTCGCAGAAAGGCGCGCAACACGCGAACAAACGTCACGCCGATCGCATCGTTAACGGGAACCTGAATGATTCCGTCAATGTCGTATTCGACGGGATCTTCGGCCGTCAGAATTTTGTTTTCAACGGTATTCAATCGTTTCAGGGCGGAATAGAGCGTGGTCGTTTTTCCGGAGCCGGTTGGCCCCGTCACCACAATGATGCCGTTGGGCTTGCCAATGTCGTCCGTGAACGCCTGATAAATGTCGTCCGGCATGCCCAGCACTTCCAGATCCAATTGCACGGCGCTCTGGTCAAGAATACGCAGCACCACGCTTTCACCAAATTGGGTCGGCAGCGTGGACACACGAAAATCGACTGATTTCCCGGCAATGTTCAACTGGATACGGCCGTCCTGTGGAACCCGGCGCTCGGCAATGTTCAATCCGGACACCACCTTGATACGCGAAATTACCGGAAGGGCCAAATGCTTGGGCGGAGGTGCCATTTCATACAGCGCCCCGTCCACGCGATATCTGATTTTAAACTCATGCTCAAACGGTTCGAAGTGAATATCGGACGCACGATCCTTCACAGCCTGATAAAGAACCAGATTCACATAACGAACCACCGGCGCCAAATTCGCGGCATGTTCCAAATCCTGAAGAATATCCTCCCGCTCATTGCCGGCCAGCAACTCGCCGACATCCTCCAGCTCCGACCCCAACTCGGAAAGCATGTCGCCGACGGATTCACTTTCGTCCCCGTAATACTTGGTGATCAGACGGCGTATGTCCTCTTCGCGCGCCACCACAAAAGTGACATCACGATTCAGCACAAACATCATTTCGTCCACCACTTCCGGACTTAGTACATCATACGTGGCAAACGTGATATGCGTTTCGTCACTCTCCACCGGAAACACATTGTACATGCGCGTCACGCTGGCCGGAACGCTCCGGATCACCTCCTGGGGGACTTCCATCTCATCCAGATTGACCTGCGGGACGCCCAGTTGCTCCGATACATCCTTCAGCACGTCCTCTTCCGAAATAATCTGCATGTCGACCAGCACCAGACGCACCGATTTGCCCGTGCGCTGATGCTCGTCTATAATTTCACCCGCCTGCTCCTGCGTGATTTGTCCGTTTTCCTGCAACTGCTGCAGAATCGGCTCCTCGTATTGCATGTTGTCTGACATTGGCCGGGCCCTACTTCTTTTTGTTAATCGATTCCAGACGCTCAGCCTGGGCTTCGCGATCCTGCGCTCTGGCGAGAGCGTCTTCATAACTGATGATTCGCCGCTCATACAAATTGTACAGGCAGTCATCCATGGTGATCATGCCCATCCGCGCACCGGTCTGAATATCGGAACGTATGCGGAATGTTTTCTTTTCGCGGATCAGGTTGCGTATGGATGGCGTGGCCGCCATATACTCATACGCCAACACACGTCCCGAAATGTCCACCCGGGGAATCAACTGCTGGGATACCACCCCGACAATACACCCCGCAATTTGCAACCTAACCTGTTCCTGCTGCTGCACGGGAAAGGCATCGATGATCCGGTCGATGCTCTCCGTGGCCCCCGTGGTATGCAGGGTGGACAACACGAGATGTCCCGTTTCGGCGGCTGTCATGGCCGCCTCCATGGTTTCCAAATCGCGCATTTCGCCGATCATGATCACATCCGGATCCTGCCGCAGCGCCCGCCGCACCGCCTCGGAAAACGAGGGCACATCCGAATGCAGTTCGCGCTGACTGACAATGCAGTTCTTCGGCTCGTGATAATACTCGATCGGATTTTCCACGGTAATGATGTGCCCGTTCCGCTCTTCATTAATGATATCCAGCATGCTCGCCAGCGTCGTGGTCTTTCCTGATCCGGTCGGCCCTGTGACAAGAATCAGCCCGCGATGGGCCTTCAGCATATCCTGTACCTGCTGAGGAAGTCCCATGCTTTCGAGCGTCATCAGTTCGGAGGGAATCAACCGCAGCGCCAGACTCACCCGCCCGCGCTGCCGGAACACACTCGTTCTGAAACGGGCCTGCTCTCCAAAAGAAATACAAAAATCCGCGCCGCCCCGTTCTTCCACCTCATGAATTTGGCCCGCGTTGGCCACCTGCCGCATATAGTGCTCGGTATCAGTATCCGTGATCGGCGGCATTTCCACGGGACGCAGCTGCCCATCCACCCGCAGCATGGGCGGAACACCCACAGAGAGATGCAGGTCGCTGGCCCGTTCTTCCAATGCCAGTTGAAGCAGATTTTCCAGCGCGGCGCCGTTTTGCTGTGTGGCGTTCAATTACTGTCTCCCATGGTGACACGCAACACTTCTTCCAGGGTGGTCATCCCGTTGAGCACTTTGCGTAAACCATCCTCGCGCAGGGTCCGCATACCCAGTTCGCGCGCCCGTTTCCGCAATTCGGAAGAGCTGATCTGCTCGTAAATCATATGACGGATTTCTTCATCTATCTGAAGAATTTCAAAAAGCCCCGCGCGCCCCCGGTACCCCGACATACCGCACTCACTGCACCCCTGCCCCTTGTAAAGCGTCGCAGCCTGCATCTGTTCAGCGGCGGGCCCGAGCAGTCGCAGTTCCACGTCGGTCGGCTTATACTCCGCACGGCATTTCTTGCAGATTTTGCGCGTCAGCCGCTGAGCCATGATCGCCTGCGTGGACGAGGAAACCAAAAACGGCTTCACGCCGATATCAATCAGACGCGTCACCGCGCTGGGAGCATCGTTGGTGTGCAGCGTGCTGAACACCAGGTGTCCGGTCAGCGAGGCATTCACAGCGATTTCCGCCGTTTCATAGTCGCGTATTTCACCAATCATGATGATGTTCGGGGCCTGACGCAGAATCGCCCGAAGGGCGGCCGCAAAGGTCATGCCGATATCGGCGCGGACCTGAACCTGATTGATGCCCGAAATCTGATATTCCACCGGGTCTTCCACCGTAATGATCTTTCGGTCCGGCTTGTTAATCTGGTTCAAACAGGCATACAGCGTGGTCGTTTTGCCGGAGCCGGTCGGCCCCGTAACCAGAATGATGCCGTCCGCCAAATCCACCAGCCGCTCGAAGGTAGCCTGATCATCGGCCAGGAACCCGAGTTGGGGCAGTCCAAGCATCAGCCCCTGCTTATCCAGAATACGCATGACGATGCTCTCGCCATGGTTCGTCGGCACGGAAGACACACGCAAATCAAGTTGTCGGTCCATCACCGGAACCATGATGCGTCCGTCCTGCGGAACACGCTTTTCCGACATCTTCATGTTCGCCATGATTTTTAACCGGCTGATGATGGCGGCCTGCAATTTGCGCGGCGGACTTTCCACATCGTGCAGTACCCCGTCAATCCGGTAGCGCACACGGAATTCCTTGGAAAGCGGCTCTAAATGAATGTCGGACGCACGATTGCGAAAGGCTTCCAGAATGATCAGACTCACCAGCTTGATGATCGGCGCATCCGCTTCCGTCAGCTCCACGCCTTCGGCCAAATGCTCTCCGCCCTCCGTCACGGTAACGTCTGTTCCGCCGTCCTTGATGTCCTGCAGCGCATTATCCACGGAATCAGCCGTGAAGGCATAGTAATGGTTCAGCGAGTCTTCAATCTCATCCGCCGGCGCAACCGCTCCATCCACGTTGCATTTCAGCACATAACGCAACCCGTCCAGCGTATCCACGTCAAACGGATTGCTCAACGCCACCGTCAGCGACCCTTCCGTCCGGTAAATCGGCACCACGCGAAAACGACGAGCCACCTCCGGCGGAACCGACGCAATGACCTCCTTCGGAATGTCCACATTCTTTAGGCTGACCACTTCCATGCCGAACTGGTTGGCGACTGCCTTCAAAATTTCCGTTTTGGAAACCCAGCCCGCCCCATCCAGCACATCATTGATATCCTTATCCTGCTCCTGGGATATCTGCAAAGCTTCGCGGCCCTGCTCATAAGTGATCAACCCCATGCTCTCGAGAATTTCCAGGACATATTCGTCGTTCGCAGTCACCCGTACAGTCTCCCTTGTATCGGGCGAAAGACGCCCGCTTCACCGAAACATGGCTTCAATGCCAACATCAGCCCATCCATACGGTTAGGCTGTTAAAACGCTCCAACGTACACCGTTATCCAAACCCTGTCAATCGAAGGCCGTTTGATTACCGGACCGCCGAAAAGCACCCCCAACCGCACCAAACTAGTCATCCCGCCCTCCGATCAGTCCTGCCCTCAGTGCATAATACAGCAGGGTTAGCAGCGCCGTCACCGCAGAGGCCACATAGGTCATAAACGCGGCATTCAGAACCGCCGAAGCACCATCCAGTTCCATCGGAGAAACAATCCCGGAGGAAACCATCAGCTTCTTCGCGCGGGCACTGGCGTCCCACTCCACCGGAAGCGTCACCAGCGAAAAGACCACGGCGGCCGTGAACAGGAGTACTCCAACTTTCATCAGCAGCACCATATTGAGCAACATGCCCGCCAGAATGAAAAGATAAGAGAAACTGCTGCCGAACTGTGTGACCGGCACCAGCGCCGTACGCATGTGAAGCGGCGCATAATGCGTGGCCTTCTGAAGGGCATGACCCGCCTCATGACAAGCCACACCCACCGCAGCCAGCGAATTGGATTTGTACACCTCCGGCGAAAGACGCAGCGTGTTCGTGCGCGGATCAAAATGATCACTTAGAAAGCCCTGCGTCATTTCAATATCCACATCGTAAATACCCTGCGACCTGAGCATCGTAGCCGCCGCCTGGGCTCCCGTCTGACCCGTCGATGTCCGCACACGGGAATACTTGCCAAACGTGCCCTTGGTCAGCGCAGAGGCGATGAGCGCCAAAATCAATCCCGGCGCAATCAGCATAAAATAAAGCGGATCAAACATCATGACACTCTCTCCTTATCAATCACAACCGTGCTGCCTGAGCGGAATAATAACAGCACGCGAACGAATTTCAAGGCATCAATGATCGACCGGGGCGGCATTCAAACTGCCGGTGCGGTACCCTTCCAAATCCAATGTGCAGTATATGAACCCCTCCGCCCGAAGCAATGCGGCCAATTGCGCCCGGTGATGATCCGACAACGCCGCCAGAACATCCCTGTCCAGCTCAACACGGGCCAGCACGCCATGATGCACCCGAACACGAACCTGACGAAACCCCATTTCGCGAATCTGTCGTTCCGCCCGGTCAATACGGGCCAGCGTTTCCCGATTCAGCGGCTCCCCATACGGAATGCGGGTTGCCAGACAGGCCCCCGCCGGGATGTCCTGCGACGAAAGGCCAAGTCGCCGCGAGATTATCTGTATCTCGGCTTTGCACAACCCGGCATCCGTCAGCGGATGCCGAACACCCAACTCTGTCGCGGCACGCTGCCCCGGACGAAAATCCTGCTCATCATCCGCCTGGCTGCCATCGGCCACCCACCGCAGACCCAAGGCTGAAGCACGCCGAATCAACTGTTCAAACAATGCCCGCTTACAATAGTAGCAACGCTCCCTCGAATTGGCTGTAATCCGGGCATCCTGAAGCACATTCACCGTCAGTAATTCGTGATGCAGCCCATGCGCACGGGCAAACTCCAACGCCCGCTCTCGCTCCTCCTGCGGATAAATTTCAGAAATCGCTGTAACAGCACAAACCCTATCGCCCAATTCTTCGCGAGCCGTTTTGACCAGCAACGAACTGTCAGCCCCCCCCGAAAAAGCAACAAGAACACTGCCCATTTCACGCAAAATACTTCTTAATCGCGCTTCTTTACCATCCACGGGGTCAGCCCTTAAATATTAAATTTAACGTTTCCCGCCATTTATCCCCCCGCTCACTTGCAGCGAATCGTTTAATGGAAAGACATATGGCTGCACCCGTCCCGACTTCAAAATAACCAGCCACTTCCCGCTGAGTCAGTCCTGCATAATGCTGCAAAGCCCACGCGTAGAATCCGCGTTCTACCGCCCCTGCCCGTCGCGGCATCCAGGATTCAGCCGAAGCGCCCAACACCTTCTCAACCCCTCTTTTCACTTCATCTGCGGTCTTGAACCGGCGAAGCTGCCTGAATGAAATATCTTCAGAACGCCGCCGCTCATTCGCCGCCGATTGATGTAACTGCTTGATCTCATCGACAAACGATTCCGATCCAACCGCAACGCCGTTCCCCTTCATCAATTCTAAAAATTGTTCATCGGTTTGCGCCAAACCCGCCTCCACATACCTGCGGTACCGAACGGCATCTCTGCCGCGTCCCATTCCTTCCAACAACCCATATACGGGTGCCGCACACAAAAACCCACGCCCCGTCGCCAAACCCGCATACTCCTGGAAACTGCTCCACACATAACGATGAAGATAACTGATTTTTTCTCTCAACGAATACCCGGTGCATTCCTTGACATGCACGGGATTTAAATGAATGTAGCGGCTCAGCTTCAGCAAATATTCCGTGCCCTCCACCACCTGGGCCCCGTAACGGCCCTGCATCAAATGACCGGCTCGATTGTGACGACGATTAAAGTACACAGTATATCCCGTCAATAGACTCCCCATGAAACGATCCAAATTCCCATGCGGGGTCTCTACCAGCAAATGCACATGATTACTCATCAGGCAATATAAATAGATCCTGACCTCGTAGGTCTGCGCGCTTTCTTCCAAACGCTCCAGAAATCGTATGCGATCGCCGTCCCCCTTGAAGATATTCCGCCGATCATTGCCGCGACAGGTGACGTGATAAATGCCGCTCTCAATAAATACCCGTGGTTTACGTGCCATGCCCGTCATTAACCACCATGTATAACGCCGGGTCAAGATTATTTAACATTTAAGGGCTGACCCCGATGCGGGATTGACCGGCACGCTAGTCATGTGTTAGGGGTTTGAAAATTTAACGAGGTATTTTATGACTGATATAGCCCGTCCCTGGATGGACAAATACGATGATGAGGTCGTTCGTGATTTCATGCCCACCGTGGCTCCTCTTCACACGCTCCTGGATCGCGCCGCCGAACGTTTCCCCAATCGCATGGCCGTCCATTTTCAGAATTGGAGCATTCGCTACCGCGAGCTGGCCGTACTCTCGGGTATTGTGGCGGCACGCCTGCGTGACCTTGGCGTGGAACCCGGCGACCGCGTAGCCATCATGCTCCCGAATCTTCCGCAAACCATCATTGCCTATTGGGCGGCTCTGCGCGCGGGAGCCACACTGGTGATGACCAATCCGCTCTACATGGAAACGGAAATCATTCACCAATTCAACGACAGCGGAGCCAAAGTGCTGATTACTCTGGATGCGCTCTGGCCCAAAGTCGGCGGCATCCTGGACCAAACCCACATCCAGAAGGTCATCGTCACCACCATTCCCGACGGACTCTCCTTCCCGCTGAACACCCTCTATGCGTTTAAAAACCGAAAGAAAAAAGTCGATGTACCGTACGACGGAAATCGCATTATTCCCTGGCGTGATTTCATCAAAGGACGCGACTCATACACCTGCGACAGCATTTCTCCGGAAAAACATATTGCCGTTCTTCAATATACCGGCGGGACTACCGGCCTGGCCAAGGGGTGCATGCTGACTCACGCCAACCTGATCATCAACGCCCGGCAATGCAGCGAAATGCTTTGCCGCCTCGGCAAAAAGAAACAGGAGTGTTTTCTGGGTGTCATGCCGTTTTTCCACATCTATGGATTGACCGTCTGCCTCAACTTCAACACGCTCATCGCCGGGAAGCTGATCGTTTTTGCCCGATACGTCCCCAAAGAAGTTCTTAAGGGCATTAACAAACACCACCCCACGGTCTTTCCGGGAGCGCCCTCCGTTTACACCTCGCTGCTTCATCAAAAGGACATTGGCAAGTACAATGTCTCATCCATCAAATACTGCATTTCCGGTTCCGCTCCGATGCCGGTGGATCACTTTGACAAATTTCAGCAAGCCACCGGCGCCATAATTTGCGAAGGCTACGGCCTCAGCGAAGCTTCGCCGGTCACGCACATCAACCCTGCACATAAGATCCGCAAGCATGGTTCCATCGGCATACCGCTGCCGGGCACCGATGCCAAAATCGTGGATGCCGACCTGGGTGGCGATGCCCTCCCCCCGGGAAAAATCGGCGAATTGTGCATCCGCGGCCCACAGGTGATGAGCGGTTATTACCTGCGCGAGGATGAAACGGCGGACGTCCTTCGCAACAACTGGCTCTACACCGGCGATATTGCGTATATGGATGAGGACGGCTACTTCTTCATTGTCGACCGAAAGAAAGACATGATCATCAACGCCGGCTTCAACATCTACCCGCGCGAAATTGATGAAGTCCTTTATGCGCATCCAAAAATCAAAGAGGCCGTCGCCATTGGCATTCCCCATCACAACCGCGGAGAGGCCATCAAAGTATTCGTCGTGTTGAAGGACGGAGAAACCATGGAAAAAGCCGACGTTGTGGCCTATTGCCGCGAGAAACTGGCCGCCTACAAAGTACCGCGGCTCGTGGAATTCAGAACGGAACTTCCAAAAACAATGGTTGGCAAGGTACTTCGCCGGGCACTCCGCGAAGAAGAACTGAAGAAAATGGCTGAGCATACGCATCGCCGGGACATTCATACCGATCCGGACGAACCGTCGGCCGCGTCATGAATCAGCCGGTTCCCGATAAACGTCTGGTGTTAATCGTCGACGACGAGCCGAAATTCGCGGACGTCATGGCCGCCTGCATCCGCTCGCTCGGTTATGACATTATCATTGCACACAGCGGCGAAGAAGGGTGCGACCTGGCGGATCGCTGCCCTCCGGATCTCATTCTTACCGATGTGAACATGCCGCGCATGAGCGGACTGGATTTTTGCCGCCGTCTGCGGGAACAGGAAACGTTTCGGGAGGTTCCCATCATCATGGTAACGGCTGCCGCCTCTGAAAAAGAGATTGCCGAAGGGTTTGAAGCCGGAGCCGATGATTATGTCACCAAGCCCATCCGGATGCTCGAGCTGACTGCACGCGTAAGGTCCATGCTCCGCATTCGCGATGCCCGCCTTTCTCTGCAAACGGCCAATACCGCCCTCAACCACCTCAACAGCCGCCTGGAAAACAGGGTGCGCGAACAGGTGAATGAACTACAGCGCATCAATCGGTTGCGTCGCTTTTTTTCCCCGCAAATTGTGAATGCCGTTTTATCCGACACTTCGCACGACCTCCTGCGCGAACACCGAAGCGAAGTCACCGTTGTTTTTCTCGATCTCCGGCGTTTTTCTCCATTTGCGGAACGTCATCCTCCGGAAACCGTGATCGAAACCATCCGCCGGTTTCACCAAGCTATTGGCCCGGTCATTTTTGAACACCAGGCCACCCTCGAACGCTTCACCGGCGACGGCCTTATGATTTTTCTGGGCGATCCCGAGCCCATGCCCGATCATCCCATGCGGGCGGTTCAACTCTGCCGGGATATTCAGCGCCGCCATGCCCCGATGCAGCGCGACTGGCAGGAACGGGGGTATGACCTGGGGCTGGGCATGGGCATGGCCACCGGCATCGCCTCCCTCGGACTGATCGGCTTTGAAGAACGCCTGGATTATGCCGCCATTGGCGTGGTCACCAACCTCGCCGCGCGGCTCTGCGCACAGGCCGAAGACGGGCAAATCCTCGTATCGGAAAGCACCCGATCCCGACTGGACCGCTCCATCGCCATCCAATCCCTGGGCCCCTGTTCCCTGAAGGGCTTCTCGTCCCCGCAGGACGTGTTCGCGTTGGTATAATTCAGGGATCCACGCGAAACCTGAACAACCCCGACATTGTGGTTGCAGTCGAAACGACAAACCGTATGATGCCCACATCCCGTTCACTTCCAGGGAAAGGAATCCATATGTTTATGAATCACTTTTCGTCATGGACCCGCATCGGTAATAAAACATTCCTATCACTGCTTGGTCTCGTTTTGTTTTTCGCCACCCCAAAAGCCGGCGCGCTGTCACTGGTTTCCACCAATCTGTTTGATTTGCCTGACGGCGTCGCCCTCCCCGGAGAAACCTGGGTAGCCTGTGAACGCGCCGTGGTCTCCGGCACATTGAGCAATGATTTGTTTGTCGCCACTCAGCAGGCCGTATTGAACGGATATTTTAACATGGATCTCTGGACCGTTGCTGAAGACATTGCCTATCACGGGCAATGCGCCGGACATGTGCGCTTTGCCGCCAACGCCCTTCGATTTGAGGGATCGGCCGCCGACAATGTTTTCTGCGCCGCCGCCACCATGGATTTCACCACGAATGCCCAGGTGCGCGGGGATGTTACCCTCGCCGGCGATAACGTAATGTTTCAGGGCCGCCTCGACGGACGCCTGACCATCTATGCCGTGCGCGCCACCCTCGGCGGCGTAATCCGCGGGCCCGTCAGCATCATTGCCAACGATATTGTCGTCATGCCCGCGACAATCATTGAAGGGGATCTTGAATACCTCTCCAACAAGGAGCTTTTCCTGGATTCCAGTGTTCGCCTGACCGGAGCACTCCGCCCGAAAACAATCAGCGCCGCTCCCCCGCCGAAACCAACCTGGACCGAGCTCCTCATGGTTCAGGCCTTCTTCTACATGAGTGCCCTGCTTGCCGGACTTGCCTGGCTCTATTTCCTGCCAACGCTCTCCATGTCCGCCGTCTCCGCCTTCCGCGAATCCATGCTCCGCTGCTTTCTGATCGGACTGGCCGCCCTCTTCTGCATTCCCGCCATCATCGCGATGTTTTTTGTCAGCTTGCTCGGCATTCCGCTGGCACTGATGCTGGCAGCCACCGGGGCATCCATGCTCTACATGTCCAAGGTCATTACAGCCTATGCCATCGGCCTATTACTCCTCCGCCGTTCTCCCAACCAGCCGTTTCAGCAAAACGCTTTCACCGTACTTTCCACTGGATTGATCTGCCTCTACCTGCCGGCCGTCATTCCCTCCGTCACCTTTTTCATTTGGCTGGTTGCCACCTGCACCGGATTCGGCGCACTGCTCCTGGCCATGTTCCGCCTCCGCACGCGCAACCGTCTGCTGGTCACCATTGCCGCCAACCAGGCCAATGAACCCGCAGAAAAATCCGCCGAGGAAAACTGACCACGAACACCGCCTATCCAGCGCTCATCGACGCCCACTGTCATCTGACGGATGAACGTCTGAACCGGAATACGGAGGCGGTTGTGCAGCGGGCCCTGGTTCACGGTGTTCACCACATGGTCAACTGCGGCACCAGCCCCGCCGATTGGCCCCTTGTGCTCGACCAGTCCGCCCTATTCCCTTCGCTCATTCCAGCCATTGGCGTACATCCCTGGTTTGTCAGCGACCTTCCAAATGATTGGCACGACCAACTGGCCGACCTCCTTCGCAGCCATCCGGCCCTGCTGATCGGCGAGACCGGACTGGATGCCCTTCACAATCCACCGGATTTAGAACATTCAAAAACGGTGTTTCGCCGACAGATTGAATTGGCCGTGGAGTTTCGGCGTCCGCTCATCATTCACTGCGTACGCGCCTGGGGACCCCTGCTTGATGCGTTGAAATACTTCGGTCCGCTCCCGGCCGGCTTCATGCTCCATGCCTTTTCCGGAACAGCCGAAATCATTCGGGAACTGCTTCCCCTGAATGCCTTCTTCTCATTGGCCGGTTCTGTCACGCAACCCGGAAATCACCGGGTGCGAAACGCCGCGAGCCAAGTGCCCGCCGACCGACTTCTGATTGAAACCGACGCCCCGGATTTTCTGCCCGCTTCCATGCCCGATCGCGCCCTGCCTAATGAGCCTGCCAATCTTCCTCTGGTGCTGAAAGCCGTCGCCGAGTTGCGGGCCTGTTCAGCCGCCGAACTTGCCGAACGCACCACTGCCAATGCCCGGTTCTTTTTTGGTCTGGCACGTTAACATCCCGGCCCCAACAACCGCAATTTTACCAATCCGTCCGTCCGCGCATGGCGCGCGAAAGCGTCACGCCATCGGCATATTCGACTCCGCTGCCCACCGGAAGCCCGAAGGCCAGTCGCGTACAGCGTACGCCCAGCGGCCCAAGCTGATCCCTCAAAAAGTGAGCCGTCGCGTCGCTCTCCACATCGGTGTTCAGGGCGATAATCACCTCGCTGATTTGCTCTTCACGAATCCGGTGGATCAGAGCGTCCAAACGCAGCTCCGCCGGGCCGATGCCCTTCATCGGCGAGAGCTTTCCGCCGAGCACATGATACCGTCCGCGAAACCCGCCCGCCCGCTCGATGGACTCCACATCGCCGACGTCTTCCACGATGCACAATACGGGCTCGCGCGCCGAATCGATACAGAATGAACACGGATTTCTTTCCTGCACCGTGATCGCTCCGCACCGGCTGCACACCCGGAGCCGTCGATGCGCCTCGGTCAGCACATTCATCAAATCCGCCATCAGTGTGTCCTGCTGCTGAATCAATCGATAGGCCATGCGTTCCGCCGACCGCCGGCCTACGGCCGGCAGACGCGAAAGAATTTTAATCAGTTGTTCCAGCGGTTGCGGGTGCATGAATCAAACCACGTTCCATTAAAACGGCAGGTTCATTCCCGGAGGAAGTCCAAGACCGGCGGTCAATTTCGACATTTCCGCGGCGACCATGTCCTTGGCCTTTTTCAGTGCGCCATCCACGGCCGATAGAATCAAATCCTCCAGCATTTCCACATCATTCGGATCCACCACTTTCGGATCGATCTTAATCCGGTCCACCGTCGCATCCCCGCGCGCAATCACCGTCACCATACCGCCGCCGCTGCTGAACTCCACGGTGCGCTCGGCCAGTTCCGCCTGCATTTTTTCCATGTTTTTCTGCATGTTTGCAGCCTGCTTCATCAGTTTCATCATATTCGCCATGACCGACTCTCTCCTTGTTCCGTCGTTATTCACGCCCGCTGTTCATGCGGGCCGTTTCATCTGTTCAAACCCGTATATCCACAATATCCCCATTAAACGACTCCAGCGTCAACATCACCTTCGGATTCTTCATCCACTCGCAGCGGCTTTCCTCCGACATATCCCGCCGTCCGCTTTTGCGCACTTTGTCGGCCGCCGCCGTCCCTTGTTCTTCCCCGGTCCGTGCCGCAGGCGTCAGCGGAATATCTGCCGGAAGAACATCCTTGGCGGGGAGCACCGAAAACTCCACCGACATTCTGCGCCCCAGTACATCCGAGATCACCTGGGAAAGCGCACGCCGATTGCTGCTGACTTCCATTTCGCTTTTTTTCGCGGCAAATTCCGGGTCAAAACCGATTTTCACGGTGGTTTCCGTCACCTCTACCGGCTTTGCATCCAGCAGACAATTCCCGGCATGGAGTGTGAAATGACGGCTCACTGAATCCATGATGCTGCGCCATTGCGAACGCAACAGATCCAAGTCGCCGGTTATATCAGGAGTTTTTTTTTGAGCCTGCGGCGCCGCTGTGGCCGCTTCCTGTCCGTACGGCTCAGGTCCGCGGCTCACCGGTTCACCGGCGGGCTGCGCGCCCCCGAGCTGTTTCTTCAGCTCGGCCAGCGCCGCGATCACGCGATCAATCGACACCGTCTGTGTGACGCGCGCACATTGAATCACCGCCACTTCCAGCAGGGCCCGGCGCGACAGCGCGTAGCGCAGCTTCTCATCTGTTTCAGAAAGTATTTTAATCATTCGCAGCACATTGGCCGGATCCGTCCGAGTCACCTGTTCCTTCAGCCGGGCGAGCTGAGCATCCGACATATCCAGTCCGGAGGTTTGCGCGCCGGCATAACTCAGCACCAGCAAATTGCGGAAATACTGAAGCAGTTCCACCACGACCCGCTGCACATCTTTCCCCGACTGATCCAGCTCATCCACCAGCGTAATAGCCTTCGGCACATCGCCGGATAACACGGCCTCCACAAGCTGCTCCAGCGTGAGGCGCGACACCAAACCGAACACCGACATCACATCCGCTTCCGTGATTGTGTTTCCGCAGAATGCCATGAGCTGATCCAGCGTGGACTCCGCGTCGCGCATCCCGCCTTCGGCTCCCCGCGCCACGGCCAGCAGCGCGTCATCATTGATGTTCACGTTTTCCGCCACGGCCACCTTGCGCAGGTGCTCCATGATCTGGCGCGTTGAAATCGGCCGCAGATCAAACCGCTGACAGCGTGAAATGATGGTGGCGGGCACTTTTTGCGGTTCCGTGGTGGCAAAGATGAATTTGACGTGCTTCGGCGGCTCTTCCAGCGTCTTCAGCAGGGCATTGAACGCCCCGGTACTCAGCATATGTACTTCGTCGATGATATAAATTTTAAAGGGCCCGCGCGCCGGGGCATAAAGCACATTTTCGCGCAGATCGCGAATGTGGTCCACGCCGGTATTGGAAGCGCCGTCGATTTCGATCACGTCCATGCTGCGCCCATCCATGATTTCCCGGCAGGCGTCGCACTGGTCGCAGGGCGTGGCCGTCGGACCGTGTACGCAGTTGAGCGCCTTGGCGAAAATGCGCGCGCTGGATGTTTTGCCGATGCCGCGCGGCCCAACAAAGAGGTAGGCATGCGCGATGCGTCCGGAAGCGATGGCGTTTTTCAGCGTACGCGCGACATGTTCCTGCCCCACCACATCATCAAATTGCTGGGGTCTCCATTTTCGCGCCAAAACTTCATAAGCCATACGTCATTCCCTCAGCCCGGCCGCCCAATGAGACGGCGGAGAAAAACGCCGGGAATGGGACCAGGTTTACCTACGGCACCCGAAAAGCATGGCTTAATGCTGCTACCTTCCGGTCCTGACATGGTTCACCCGTTTGCGTTGCATAGGGCCCAACCCCATTCCCGACTAAACCTAAAAATCAACGGCGCATTAACATACCAGCAACCGTTCAAATGACAAGCACTGCCTGCATGGAAATCACGGGCTGCGGAGTCTGTTCCGCCCCGCCGACCGTTTGTGTTCAGCGCCCCAGCGCGAACAGGGCGATGCCCGCCGCCACCGAGGCATTCAGGGAGTTGATGCGTCCGGCCTGTTTGATCGAAAGCACGAAATCCGCCTGATTGAGAATAAACTGCCCCACGCCCTTATCCTCGCCGCCAATCACGAGTGCCAGCCGCCCGCTGATTTTGGAGGCCGCTTCGCGCAGTTCCACGGTGCCCGAACCGTCCAGCGCCGCCACGGTGAATCCGGATTCTTTCAGCCGCTTCACATACTGATTGGCATTCGATTCCTTACTGATCTGCAGAAATTCCGTGGCCCCCGCCGACACTTTCACGATCGAGGGATAAATATCCGGCACATTTCTCATCGGCAGCGCCACATGACGGAATCCGAAAATTTCCGCACTGCGCAGGATGGCTCCCACGTTGTGCGGATCCTCCACATTATCCAGCAGCATAATTTTTTCCGCCGTCAGCAACTCCTCAAACGGCACATACGGATATGCGCTGCACTTCAGCACCACCCCCTGGTTCTCCTTGCTTTCCGACAAATCCCGCACACGCCCCTTCTCCACCCATTCGACCGGGATGCTGTGCCGGTTCAGCAAATCCTCCAGTTTTTTCAACCGCGGATTTCGTTCCGATGACTCACTTAAATACGCCTGGCTGATCGTCCGCCGTCCCGCGCGAATCACTTCAAACGCCGGATTCAGTCCGTAAATATATTCCTTCGACCGCCGGCCTTTTTCCAATGAGCTGTCCCGTTCCTGTTGCATTGCCGTCACCTTTATAGCATGTAAAAAAAGATCGCGGCATAGTGGCACAGACTTCCCGCGAACACAAACAAATGCCAGATGGCATGATTAAACGGCAGCGATTTACGCAGATAAAACACCACTCCGCCCGTATACGCCAGGCCGCCCGCCAGCAGCCAGAACAGGGCCGCGCGCGGAAGCTCCTGATAGATCGGGCGCACCGCCACAACCACCAGCCAGCCCATCAGCAGATACAGCAGCGTCGACACCACCCGAAAGCGCCCCGTGAAAAAAATCTTCAGCACAATGCCCGCCGCCGCCAGCCCCCAGACGCACCCGAACAGCGTCCACCCGAGCGGCCCGCGCAGCGCCGTGAGCGTGATTGGCGTATACGTTCCCGCAATCAGCAGAAAAATGGCCGAGTGATCCGCAATGCGCAGAATCTGTTTCACCCGGACGTTGCGCACGGCGTGATAGCAGGTCGAGGCCGTGAACAGCAGCACCATCGTCGCCCCGTAAATACTGAAACTGACCACATGCCAGACCGTACCGTACCGCGAGGCAAACACCACCAGCAGCACCAGCAGCGCCACGCTGACCACCGCCGCGACACCATGAGTCAGACTGTTCCACCCCTCGTTTTTATTCCCGCTGTTCATACGCTCAGGCTCCATCAAACGTCTCGGCGCCGACCGGCTCCGTCACGGCCGCATCCGCCGGCACCGCCATATCCGGGTCCGGATCCATGATCCCGGATTCGTCCGTCTTCAGCCAGGGCGGCATTGGAAAGAGCATCACATCATCTTCCGCCGGCTCCGCCTCCTCCACGAAATGACGGTCCAGCACGATCTTCACATTGGCCACCGGCACTTCCGCCACGATCTTGGTAATCAGCCGATCATCATCATTCGACACCCACATCCACGCCTCGCCCTTGCGCACGAAAAGCCCGTCGAATTTCGCCTTGGGCTCAATTTTCAGGCTTTCGATTTTATCCCCGTTCACGGTTTTCACCGTTTCATACTTCAGCGGGCGCACCAGCACTTCATAAATATCTTCGTCGGCCACCACCCGCTCTTTGCGTTCCTCGCCGGGGCTCATCTGCTGCCTGCGCATGTAATACATGAATGAGATGAGATCGCGCGTGTCCGATTCAATATCGTAGGTCTTTTCCTTGCCGTTGGTGAGCGACGTCATATACGCCTTGCACTGCGCATGATCGAAACGCGTGATTTCATGCGCCCGATAGCGCCCCTCGCGCAGGTTTTTAATGAACTGCACCGGCAGAAACGTGACTGGGTCAATGATGCTTTCCATCACATCATCCACCGGATAAATCGTCCGCAGCACCTTGTTGGATTTCGTAGTAAACCGGATCACCAGCAGCGGACGCCCCTCACGCACAATCCAGCGCGAAGAAACCAGCGCTTCGCCCACCGGAATCACCCCCCAATACAGCCGGTACACCATCGCCTCGCCCACCGGAAACCACAATTCGGGCCGCGCGGGCACTTCTGCCGCCTCCGCCGCGCGCCCCGCCGGCCCAACCGCCAGCATACTCAGCAGCACAAAACCCCATACCCAACCCTTCACAAAGCACCTCGCCTGTTCCCCGTTTCGGTTCCCGGGTTCACTCACTCGCCGGTTTCCAGCATTTCCTTAATGTAAAGAATCAACGCCTCCGACTCATCATCGGACAGTCCTTCCGGAGCACTGCGCGCACTCGGAGCATTTGTCAGCCCCTGGGCGGCCGCAAATGTTTCCAGCGCCTGTTCCATCGGATCCGGCGGCACAGCAGTCGCCGACGCCGCGGGAATCGGCTTGGGCGCCTCAGTCGGGGCAAGCGTCGGTTTCGGCATGGGGGTCGGGGTCGGCGCACGGGTCGGCGTCGCAACCGGTACGGGCGTCCGTGTCGGCACAACATACGGCGTGGCCGTCGGAATAACGGTCGGCACAACCGTCGGCGTCATCGCCGGGCTTGGCGGGACCGCCTCTTCCAGCACTGTTTCCCGACTGCGCTGAATCACGGATTCCGCATGCGCCAGCAGGGCTTCTTCCTGACTGACAAATTCCTCCTGCGCCTCGGTCTCCGCCGCCTTCGGTTCTTCTCCGGCGGCGCTCCAGGACGCCTTCGGCCCCAAAATAATATTCCGTCCATCCGTGGCAATCATTTCAAAGGAAATATCCCGCATGGAGCGCCCCGCCGAGAGAGCGGCCTCTTTCGCCGCGACCCGGTAATACTTCACCTGGCGCCCGGGAAACTCAACCTGCCTGCTCAAAAAATCCAGCCCCGTAATCGATGCCTCCTGCCGGTTCCCGCTCCACCAGGAAACCTCCGCATCGCGAATGACCACATCAATATTCCCCAGCAAATCGTCCTGCTTTTCCTTTTTCTGTGCGCCATCGTCCTCTTCCGGCGGTTCTTCATCCGCCGGCCGCCCACGACTCATCAGATTGTTCAGCATCCCGAATTGCCCAAGCCGAGTCACCTTCTCCGCCAGCGGAGCCAGTCCGTTCGGCGCCCATGCCCCCTCCTCATTCTGCACCAACCGAATCCGGGCGCCCTCCACCGTCATCGACTGAATCATACGCGCTTCCCGATGGTGCGACCAATTCCAGCGGATTTCCACTCGATCCGCCCCCACCTGCGGCAGCGTCGCGTTGTCCCGGCTCTTTTCCTTCGGCTCCTTCGTCTGAATCTGTTCCAGCGTCACATTCAGCCGCCAATCCAGCGACGACCCTCCGATGAACAGCGGAACGCCCAACCGGTCCGACAATTTATCCGCCAGCAAACTCCGAAACCCGGCCGTCCGCGAAAGCGCCTGCACCGCGCCGTACAGAATGGCCCCAATGCAAAAACTCCACCCCAGCGCCGACACAAACCGCCGGCCCATGGATCGCCGTTCCCGTTTCGGCGGCACATCCCGCTCCGCCTTCCGGCCGGACTCCTTACGCGAACCCTCCGAGCTTTTCACATCCTCTGCCATATGTTCCGCCATTCCGTTTCCGCTCAACGCTTCGCCGCGCCGGATAATTCCTTCGACCGCGCACAAGCCGCCTCCAGCGCCTCAACCACATGCTCTTTCACGCCATGCTCATTCATCACCGCCAGCGCCGCAGCCGTCGTCCCGCCCTTCGACGTGACCCGCTCGCGCAGCAGTCCCGCCGGCTCGCCGCTCGTCTCGCACAATTCCGCCGCCCCGCGCACCGTCATTAAAATCAAACGCCGCGCCACCGCCTCGGGAAGCCCCATCTTCTGCGCGGCTTCCTGCATGGCCTCGATCAGATAAAACACATACGCCGGACCGCTCCCGCTCACAGCCGTCACCGCGTCCATCGCCGGCTCATCCACCCGCGCCACCACCCCGACGGCCCCCAGCAAATCCTCCGCGCGCGCCAGATCATCTCCCGTCGCGTCGCGTCCGCCGCACAGCCCCGCCGCGCCGAACCCGACCACGGCCGGAATATTCGGCATCACACGCACTACGCGCACCCCGCCGCCCAGCGCCGACTCAATCACCTCCGTGCGAACGCCCGCCATGATACTGATCACCAGCGTACGTTCCCGATTCAGGTTTTCGCGAATCACCGGGGCGATTTCAAAAAACGACTGCGGCTTCACCGCCAGGAAAAGCACCGACGCCTTCCGTACGCCCGCCGCGTTATCCGTAAACGTCTCCACCCCGTACGATGCCCGGATATATTCCAGCCGCGCCTCATTCACATCACTCGCCGCCATATCCTCCGGGCGGACAATACTCTTGTGCAGAATGCCCTTCATCAGCGCCTCCGCCATATTGCCCGCTCCGATAAACACCATTTTATGCGCCTCATGTTTCATAATGCCGTTCTCCAAACAAATCCGAACCCACCCGAATCATCGTGGCGCCCTCTTCAATCGCCACCTCAAAATCATGCGACATCCCCATCGAAAGCTCCGTCAGCGGAAACCCCCACTCCCCGCCGCACCGCTCACGCAGCGCCCGCAGCGCCGCAAAAACCGGACGCGCCTTCTCCGGGTCCTCCGACCATGGCGGCATCGTCATCAACCCCGTAACTTCCACATGGTACAGCTTCGTCGCCCGTTCCAGCAATTCCTGCAACCGGTCCGGCGGCAGGCCGTGCTTGCTTGCCTCGCCCGTAATATTCACCTCAATACACACCTGCGTGGTCCGCCCCGCATCCTGCGCCGCCGCATCCACCGCCTCCAGCAAATGCACCGAATCCACCGAATGAATCATACGGAACAGCTCCACCGCCCGCCGCACCTTGTTCGTTTGCAGATGCCCGATAAAATGCCACTCCAGCCCTGACGGACACATCGAAATCTTCGGCGCCGCCTCCTGCACCTTGCTTTCCCCGAACAGCGTCAGCCCGCACGCCGCCGCCTCGCGAATCTTCTCCGGCGGATGCGTCTTGGAAACCGCCACCAGCCGCACATCGCTGCGTGCGCGCCCCGCACGGGCACACGCCCGCGCCATACGCTCCTCAATCCGCTCCGCATTTTCCTGAATCGTCATGAATCATCCCCGGTTTCCAACCCTTGGAAAATCCGCCCCTCTTTTTTCCAACGATTGGAAAACATGTAGATTATTTTTCCAACGATTGGAAGTTTTCTGCATACAATTTCCAATCGTTGGAAAA
>CAZISY010000037.1:8332-32265 GCA_964542025.1 uncultured Verrucomicrobiota bacterium | reverse complement strand
TTCCTACGGCGAGGATGTGGCGCTCATGGCCACCGTACTGACCAATACGCCCGGCTGGCCCGCAGCCAGCGGCTCTGTGGTATTCAAAGATGCGGGTATAGCCATCGGCACCAGCACATTCAGCGGCGGCGTGGCCACCTTGATCACGAACAGTCTCGGCCTGGGCAACAACAGCCTGACCGCCGAATATGCCGGAGACACCCATTATCTGGGATCGACCACCACGGTGGCCATCACGCAAACGGTGACTCAGGGCGTGCCGAATGTCACGGTCTGGCCGACCGCCGGCGCGATCTTCTACGGCCAAACGCTGGCTTCCGCCACGCTCACGGGCGGTACGGGCACGCCCACCGGCACCTTCTCCTGGGTCAATGCCGCCCTCGCGCCCGACATCGGCACGTCTTCGCATGAAGTGGTGTTCTTTCCGACCGACACGGTGAATTACATAACCGTGAGCGGAACCGTCAGTGTGACGGTGAATAAAGCAGCGTCTTCGATCACGGAGTGGCCGACGGCGGGTGCCATCAATATGGGCGATCCGCTGTCTTCTTCAACGCTCAGTGGCGGCTCGTTCGTTCCGGCGGGCAGCTTTGCCTGGATATCGCCCACGAACCGGCCTTATGGGGGTACGGCAGCGCAGAGTGTTCGGTTCACGCCAACGGATACCAACCGCTATCTGTCCGCGACGGGCACGGTGAGCGTGACGGTGAATGCCGTGCCGACCACCAACACGCTGACCTCCAGCCAGAATCCCTCCGCAGCGGGCGAAAGCGTGACGTTCAGCGTGGCCGTTTCAACTACATCGTCCAATTGTTATATCCCCACCGGCGCTGTGACGTTCAAGGATGGCGCGTCCACACTCGGCGTCGTCACGTTGAGCGGCGGAATGGCGGCCTTCAGCACCAACGGGCTGAGCATCGGCACCCACGACATCACGGCTGAATATGCCGGCAATGTAAGCTTTCTCAGCTCCACGAGTACGCCGCCATTGACGCAGACGGTGCAGCCGGCGCTGGTCATCCTGCGAAATCCCGACACGAACGCCGTCGCCCTTTCGAGCACGATCATCAACACGCAGCAGACGGTGGCGACGGTGTTCAAAATCGGTACCGGGAATATGCGCCTGGTTCGGGCGGCGCTGCGCCTGCGGTGCGACTACCAGACGAGTATATCGAATGATTTGATTCGATGCACGTTGTACGATGTGACTGCGAGCAATACGCCCAACACGATCCTCGCCGCGTGCGACTCCAGCGTGCTCAATATCGCGAAAAACGATACGTCGTGGTACCCCGTCACCTTTTCGGGGGATCTCAGGGATTATCTGCTTCAGGCGGGTCACACCTACGCGCTGGGCATTTCGATGCCCACAGCCGGGTCCGCAACCAATCGTTCCATCATGAATATCGACGAGCAGGGCACCCCTTACACCATGGCTCCGGGCTACACGTTCGTGCAGAACATTCGCAGTACCACCGCGACGCCCGCCTGGTCTGAAAACGCGAATTGGTTCGGCATCGTCCTGACCGGCTCGGAAGTGCCCCGGACACCGACGGAGACGTATCTCAGCGCGGATGTAAACACTTCGCTGTACGGTTCGGCGGTCACTTTCACGGCCGCAGTGACTCACGAATCATCCACCGGAACGACGATGTTCCGGGATGCGGGGGTGACGCTGGGCACGGGCGCTGTGAGCGAAGGCATTGCCGTGTTTTCCACCCGGTACCTGAGCATTGGGAGTCACGAAATCACGGCGGAATACGGAGGGGATCTCGCATATGAAGGCTCCGTCAGTTCCACAGCGCTTACGTATACCGTTCTTTCACCGCCGAGCGTTATTACGATGTCGGCAACAGGCGTGGTCGCCGATGGGGCGGCTCTGTGCGGGCGAGTGAATCCGCGCGGGTTCACGGTTGATGGCTTCTTCCAGTACGCCACCAACACCGAGTGGCTGGTCGGTACGCTCGCCGGGTGTACGAATGCGGGTTTCGCGGACGGCATCGGCGGCGCGGCGGCGTTCAATCATCCCGCGGGTGTGGCGGTGGATGGCGCCGGCAACGTGTATGTGGCCGACACGCTCAACCACAGCATCCGCAGAATTGCGCCGTTGGGCGAGGCAACCAGGCTGGCCGGAACCAATACATTGGGCAGCTATATCGATGGCACCGGCACCACCGCCCGATTCTATGCCCCGTTTGGCGTGGCGGTGGATGGCTCGAACAATATCGCGGTTGCCGACACCTATAATAACTGCATCCGCATCGTCACCCCTGAAGGCGTGGTGACGACTCTGGCGGGAACCAATGTGATGGGTTTTGCAGATGGCCCCGGCGCCGAAGCCTTGTTTAATCGTCCGCGGGGCATCGCGATGGATACTGCGGGCAACTTTGTGATTGCCGACACGCTCAACCACAGCATCCGCAAAGTCACCCTGGAAGGCGTGGTGACGACTCTGGCGGGAACCAATGCTTCGGGCTATGCGGACGGAACAGGCCTTGAGGCACGGTTTAACAGACCGTGGGGGCTGGCGGTGGATGGCGCGGGCAACGTGTTGGTGGCAGATTCCTTCAATCACTGCATTCGTAAAGTCACTCCCGAAGGCAACGTGACGACTCTGGCCGGAACCAATACGGCGGGCTGTGCGGATGGCGTTGGCTCTGCGGCGCTCTTCAACACGCCGTCCGGCGTGGCCGTGGATGGCGAGGGTAATATTCTGGTTACGGATTCGGCCAATCATACCCTCCGCCGAATCACGCCTGCCGGTGTGGTCACGACGCTGACTTCAACGAATGCGGGTTATGCGGACGGCAGCGGAAATGCGGGACAGTTCAATATGCCGTATGGCGTGGCGGTGAATCAGGCCGACGACGTGTTTGTGGCTGACTACAACAACAACCGAATCCGTCGCGTGGAGCATAATCTGGTCGCGCCGGTTTTCTCCGGCGCGGCTCAAAGCGGCCTCACCGGAACGGACACGGTGGAAATCAGCCGCGTAATTTCCGGCTTGGTGACCGGTAGGACCTACTGGTTCCAGGCGTGGATCACGGATGGCACGTACAGCAATCGCGGGGCCGTCTTCAGCTTCACCACGCCGGATTCCACCCTGGTGGTGCTCTGCGATTTCTTTCTGTGCGAAGTGAACGGTGAAATGCGCGTCTGTTGGCAAACGGCTTCGGAAAAAGATACGGTTGGATTCGACCTTTTCCGATTACAGAATGGCGTTTGGCTGAAAGTGAATGAGGCGTTCATCCGGGCAGCCGGCGAACCGGGCGGAAGATACAGCGTCAGTGATTCCGCGGCCAATATGTCCGATACGTTCTGCTACAAACTCGTGGAGTACGAAACGGATGGCGGCACTCAGGAGTACGGGCCCTTTGATGTGGCTGCGAGCAATCCGCGCCTGCAAAATATCACGGTCATGACAAACGGCGTGGTTATTCGGTGGCTGGGCCGTGAACAGGATAGCTATGAGGTGCTCAAATCCATGGACATGAAACACGGCTTCGAGTCAATCGCCTCCGACCTCCCGGCCACCCCGCCGGTGAATGTCTACACCGATCAGGCCGAGCGCGCGAAAGGGGCGTATTACCGAATTCGAGTCGAATAGAACCGATGGACCCGGGGCGCCGCCGGTATGCGTAATTTGCAGCTTACAGATTTGCAAATGGATTGGCCGAGAAGGACGGCCGCGCCGGGGGGCGGTTGGCGGGGCGCGGCTCGCGGCGCTGGCCGGGCATGTTGGGTCCGGCGGGCCGTTTGACAGCAGGCGCGCCATCGTTCTGGAAGGCCTTTTCCTTCACCGCAGAGAGGGCGATGCGTTTGCGTTCGACATCGACATCCACGACCCAAACGGTGATTCGGTCGCCGGCCTGAACAACTTCCGAGGGATCGGTGATGAAACGGTCGGAAAGCTGGGAGATGTGGACAAGTCCATCCTGGTGTACGCCGACATCCACAAAAGCGCCGAAGGCCGTCACGTTGGTGACGATGCCTTTGAGTTCCATGCCGGTCTTGAGGTCGGTGATTTCCTGCACATCTTCGCGGAAACCCACGACTTCAAAGGATTCGCGGGGGTCGCGTCCGGGCTTGTTCAGTTCGTCGAGAATGTCGCGCAGGGTCGGCTCGCCGACTTCGTTGCTAATATACTTTTTAATGTCAATTTTTTTTATCGCGTCGGATTTGCCGATGAGGTTGGCCACATTGTTTTCGCCGAGATCGCGGGCCATTTGTTCCACGAGCGGATAGCGTTCGGGATGGACGGCCGAGGCATCGAGCGGGTGAAGTCCGCCGCGGATGCGCAGGAATCCGGCGGCCTGCTGGAAGGTGCGCGGCCCGACACCCGGAACTTTCTGAATAGCCTTGCGGTCCGGGAAGGGGCCGTTGGCATTGCGGTATTCCACGATTTTTTTGGCGAGACTTTCGCCGATGCCGGCCACACGCGCGAGCAGCGGCGCGCTGGCGGTGTTGACTTCCACGCCGACATGGTTCACGCAGCTCACGACCACTTCGTCGAGCTTGTCTTTCAGCAGCTGCTGGTAGACATCGTGCTGGTATTGTCCAACGCCGATGGACTTCGGATCGATCTTCACCAGTTCGGCGAGGGGATCCTGCAGGCGGCGTCCGATGGAAATGGCGCCGCGGATGGTGAGGTCGAGTTCGGGAAATTCATCGCGCGCGATTTCGGAGGCGCTGTAGACGCTGGCGCCTGCTTCGTTCACGGCGACCACGGCGATGGTGGAAATCTTCGCCAGTTTCAGCAGTTCGCGGACGAAGGCTTCCGTTTCGCGTCCGGCCGTGCCGTTGCCGATGGCGATGGCCTGGGGCTTGTGTTTTTGGATGAGGCGCCCGAGGTCGACCATGGCCGCTTTTTTGGCGGAGTCGCCCTGGCTGGTATAAATGGTGATGTTTTCGAGAAACTTGCCGGTGGCATCCAGCGCGACGCATTTGCAGCCCGTGCGGATACCGGGGTCGATGCCGATCACGGATTTTCCGCCAAACGGCGCGGCGAGGAGGAGGTTGCGCAGGTTTTTGGCGAACACCTCGACGGCGGAGCGGTCGGCATTCATTTTCAATTCCACGGCGACGTCCACTTCCACGCTGGGCGCGAGCAGGCGCTTAAAGCCGTCTTCAATGGCCAGGGCCTTTTGTTCCGCGAAGGGGGAGGTCGGCGTAATGGGAAGCATGGTTTGAATTTTGGAAACCAGTTCTTCCACCTGTACGCGGATTTTTTTGCGCAGGAAGCCTTCCTGTTCGCCGCGGCGGATGGCGAGGAAGCGGTGGGAGGGAATGTCGGCCACGGGCTCCTCGAATTCACAGTACTGTTCAAATTTGGATTTTTTCGCTTCTTCGTTCACGCCTTCCGAAACCAGCACGCCCTTCTGGGTGAATTGTTCGCGCACCATGTGGCGGACATCGGCATTTTCGCTGACGCGCTCGGCGACGATGTCGCGGGCGCCGGCGAGGGCTTCTTCAATGGTTTTGACTTCCTTTTCTTCGGAGAGGAACGGCAGGATCAAATCAGCCAGCGCGCCATCGGTGGTCTGGGCGTCGATGAGGTCGGCCAGGGGCTCGAGGCCTTTTTCTTTGGCGATGGTGGCGCGGGTGCGGCGCTTGGGTTTGTAGGGGAGATAGAGATCTTCCAGGACGGTTTTGGAGGTACACTCGAGGATTTTCTTTTCGAGTTCGGGGGTGAGTTTGCCCTGTTCGCGGATACTGCCGAGGATGGTTTGGCGGCGCTCTTCCATGCTCAAGTGATGGTTGATGCGCTCCTGGATGTTTTGAATCTGCACTTCATCCAGATTGCCGGTGGCTTCTTTGCGGTAGCGGGCGATGAAAGGGACGGTGTTGCCTTCCGAAAAGAGGCGTCCGACGGAGCGAACCTGTCCGATGGAGATGGCGAGTTCGGCGGCAACAAACGGAGACGGATCGAAAACAGCAGTTTCTGTGGACATAATCTGTGAACACTCCTGATTTTTTATCTGGTGACTGAAAAGACGAAAGCATAGAAGACCGGGGCGGTGAAGCAATTCAAAACCGCCGGAAGAAAAATATTTCCGGTGGGGTGCGCGGAAAAATATGCTTCACAGGCCTTGCAATTTTGAAAAGTCGTGATAAGGTTTCGCGGTTTAAATCCAAACACAAGACGTTACTACGCCTCGAACGCGGTATGCGGCCGGGGAGGAGAGTCGGGAGGTTTTATCATGAAAAAAGAGATTCATCCGAAATACGAGGAAGCCACGGTAACGTGCGCATGCGGGCATGTACTGCACACCCGCTCGACGGTGAAGGAAATGCACGTGAACACCTGTTCGCAGTGTCATCCGTTCTTCACGGGTCAGTCGAAGCTTCTGGATACGGAAGGACGCGTGGAGCGCTTCCGGAAGCGGTACGCCGCTGCTGCCAAGAAGTAGTCTTTTTACGGCAGGATTCGGTACGGTGACGTCAGAATCCTGCCTTTTTTTTATCCATTTTCGGGCCATTTCCCATGATTGATCGCGCGTATGTCGAAAAGATCGGCTTTCGGCTCTCGGATGTGGAGTCGGAGTTGTCCAATCCGGCGACGGCGGCCAATCAGCCGCTTTTTCGCAAGCTGATGGGTGAGCACGCGCATCTGAAAAAGATGCAGGAAAAGGCGCAGCGCTATTTTCAATTGTTGACGCGTCAGGAGGAGAACCGCGCGCTGCTGGCTGATCCTGCGGCGGATGCCGAACTGCGCGAGTTGGCGGGGTTGGATCAGGCCGAGGCCGAGGAGCTGTTTCCGGCGGCCGAGCGAGACCTGATGATTTCGCTGCTGCCGCCGCGTCCGGAGGATGAGCGTAATATCATCGTGGAAATCCGGGCCGGTACGGGCGGCGAGGAAGCGGGGCTTTTTGCGGGCGATTTGTACCGCATGTACACCCGATTCATCGAAAATCAGGGGTGGAAAATCCGTATCGTTGATGTGAGCCCGTCCAGTATTGGCGGCTACAAGGAAATCATTTTTACCGTGGAGGGGGAAGAGGTGTATCGCACACTGCGCTATGAAAGCGGCGTACACCGGGTGCAGCGCGTACCCGCCACGGAGGCCGGCGGACGCATTCACACGTCTGCCGCGACGGTGGCGGTTCTTGCGGAAGCCGAGGAATTCGACGACATTGAAATCCGGACGGAGGATTTGCGGATAGATGTGTATCGTTCGTCGGGCGCGGGCGGCCAGCATGTCAACACCACGGACTCTGCCGTGCGCATCACGCATCTGCCATCGGGCATTGTGGTACAGAGCCAGGAAGAGCGCTCGCAGCACCGCAACAAGGACATCGCCATGCGGTTACTGCGCACCCGCCTGCTGGATGAAAAGAATCAGGCGGAGGTCGGGAAGTATGCCAGTCAGCGCAAGTCCATGGTGGGAACCGGCGACCGCAGTGAGCGCATCCGAACGTATAATTATCCGCAAAACCGCGTGACGGATCACCGCATCAATCTGACGCTGTACAATCTGGACCGCATCGTGGAAGGCGAAATCCGTCCACTGGTGGATGCGTTGTATCAGCACGATGTGGAGGAACGCCTGAAAGAGCAGATCGGCCAGGGATGAGCGGAAGCGCCGAACGCCGGGGCCGGTACGCCGTGCGGGGAGAGTCATGAATGTGCGGGAAGCATTGCGGGAGGCGGCGGAGTTGCTGAACGGAGCGGGCATCGCTTCGGCGCAGAGCAAAGCGGAGTGGACGCTCGCGCAGGCGCTGCACTGCGGACGTTTTGACCTGACGGCTAATCCCGCGCGCCCCATCACAGAATCGCAGCTTCATGAGTTTCGCGCATACTGCAGGCGTCTGGCTGCTCATGAGCCGTTGCAGTATGTGCTGGGAAATACCGATTTTATGGGGTTGAACCTCAAGACGGATCCGCGCGCCCTGATTCCGCGTCCTGAAACCGAACAACTGGTGGACCGCATTCTGTGCGCAGATTTCTGGCGGCGGGTTGTTCCGGGGTGCGGGGTGGATATTGGAACCGGGAGCGGGTGCATTGTGCTGGCGCTGGCGTCGCGGCATCCCGAGTGGCGCTGGATGGCGGTCGACCGCGAGCCGGAGGCGCTGACGCTGGCGCGTGAGAATGCGCGGGTGCTTGGCATGGAATCCGCGATTGAGTGGCGTCTCGGTGATTTGCTGGAGTCGTTTGAAGAGGATTCGCTGGACCTGGTGGTGTCGAATCCGCCGTACATTGTCTCGGCGGTTTGCGACGCACTGTCGCCGGAGGTGCGTGATTACGAGCCGCGAGCGGCGCTGGATGGCGGGGCGGACGGTTTGGAGCTGCTGCGCCGTCTGATCAGTCGGGCTGCGGTTGTATTGCGAAAGGGCGGGCACATTTATCTGGAAATCGGGTGGGATCAGGGGCATCGTACGGCAGCGCTGCTGGAGCAGGCTGGGTTTAAGGATGTGGCGGTGCATCCGGATTTGGCGGGGCGGGATCGCGTGGCGGAAGGAATAAAAGCATGAAAAACGTATTGAAACCAAAACAAAAACCTTTGGCGCGCCGCCGCTATGCCTTTCATAACAGGGCCTTTGTGGTGGTGCCGCTGGTACTGCTCGGGATTACAGTGCTGTATCTGCAGTTCGATTGGTTCCAAAAAAATTACAAGGGGCGTGCGCCGTCCGGCGGCGTGGAGCAAATCCATTGCGAGCATTGCCACGGCACGGGGCAGGTGCGCGATCCGCAGGCGGAATCCGGGTTTGTGATGTGTCCGATTTGTCAGGGGCTGGGCTATCATAATGTCAGGAAGCTGGATCGGCACGATGCGCTGTGTCCGGCCTGCGGGGGCATGGGGCGCGTGCAGGATTTACAGACCGGGGCCTTCCGCATTTGCACGCGCTGCGACGGGCGCGGGCTGATACGCACGGTGCCTGCCGAGACCAATGCCGTGCCGGCAAAATAAACGGCCGGCGGAATGGATGCGGTTATTGCGCGGGGCTTTGTTCCGGGGCCGGGGTCGGAGGCGTCGGCGTGGAAGCCGATCCTGCGGGGCGTATTCCCGGTTTCAGCATGAGCGCGGCGCGTTGCCGAAGGGCGGCGGACCGGTCGGCTTCATCGACGGGCGTCGCAACAGGCTGCGGTTGGGTTTCCGCGGTGATCACAGGAGTTGGGACGGGCGTGGGATTCGGCGTTGTCACGGTTGGTGCGGACGTATCCCCGGGAGCGGCGGGTTCAACCGACGCGCTGAACTCGGACTGAAAAACGCCGGCCATGAAATCACCGAGCAGCTGGCGGGCGGTGGTGTTGTACTGCTGTTCCACGGCGGCGATGCCGGAGTAAATCATATTTTGAACGGCAGCGAAATTGGTGTAGCCGGGCGCGAAAAGATCGCTGATCTGCACGTTGTTCTGGCGGGCAAAGCTGATTAAATCCTGCTGTACGCGCTTGATTACGGCATCGGTATTGGGCGAGAGCGGGCTGGAGGTGTTTTGGCTGCTGAAGACGTCCTGAATCTGCCCCGGCACATTCACCATACGCGTGAATTTCTGGATCACGACGAAGAAGGAGGGGCTTCGGCTGAAGAATGAGGAGGCCTGATGCAGGACGGTTCCCTGAAAAAGGTAATGCACATTCAGCTCGGCATTCCTGAGTTCTTCCACAATATCCTCTTCTGCGTAGCACAATCCCAAATTGACGGTTTTAAAGGATTGATAGCGCTTGGAGGCGATGGAAATGGATTGTCCCTGCGGCGGGGTGAGCAGTTCGTCATCGAAGATAATGCTTTGCGACCAGTATTTCTGCGGGTAATCCAGCAGATCCCGGTGCGTCACTTCCACAAAGCCGTCGCGGGCGTAGCCGGTTATGGCGCCCATCAGCATCACTACTGCCCATACGATCTGGTATCTGCGCATAATGTGTTCCCGCCGGTTTAGTTATCGGTCATGCCTCTCTATAGTTGAAGACAAATACCTTCATCCCCCGGGCAGGTCAAGTTTAACCCTCGTCAGTTCGCGGCGCGGTCGGGTGTTTCCAACGATTGGAAAAAGCGCTGAAAAAAGTTCCAATGATTGGAAAAAATAACTAGAACCTTTCCGATCGTTGGAAAAAAGGGCGGTTGCTTTCTTTATGAAATGGATGTCTGGGCGGATGATTGGTTTGGCGGCGGGCTGCTGGCTGGCTTGGGTGTCGGTCGCGGCGGCGGTGCCGTCGTTTGATCTGGGTTTTCTGGCGGCGCACCAGGCGGAGACGATCACGGGAGGGAAGCGAACGACGGCGGTTGGGCCGTTTTATGAATCGGTGGAGATGCCGGACGGGACATCGATGTGGGCGCTTCGTCCGTTCTATGTGAAGGCGCATTCGCCGCGCGAGCAGATGACACACAAATACAGTGTCTGGCCGCTGGCGGGGTGGTCGCATTATCAAAATGAGACGAAGTGGCGGATATTGATTGCCTATGGGCGCAAGCGGCATCCGGGGGCTCCGGATTCGCCGTATTCCCGGTTCAACATTTTCCCGTTTTATTTTCAGATGCGGGATGACGATGGTTCGCTGAGCGTGGCGGTATTTCCGCTGGGGGGTACGGTGCGGGATTTTATTCTGTGGGATCGGATCACCTTTGTGCTGTTTCCGATTTGGGCGGAGTGGCAGACGCATGATGTGGTCAGTGAGAATGTGCTGTGGCCGCTGATTGCCTGGACGAAGAGTACGCAGAACGATGATGTGCGCCGGTTCCGGGTGCTTCCGTTTTATGCGCATTCGGTGCTGAAGGGGCAGTATGACAAGCGCTCGATACTGTGGCCGATCTGGAATATGTCGCACTTCACGGCGGAGGGATCGAAGGGATATGCGTATGTGCTGTTTCCGCTGTTCGGACGGATCAACCGGGAGACGGAAAAGGGCTGGATGCTGATTCCGCCGTTCATTCGGTTTTCGTATGGGCGGGACGGGACGTTTGTGAATTGTCCGTGGCCGTTTTTTCAATACCGCAATACGAAGTATATGAAGAAGTTTACGGTGTGGCCGCTGTACAGTCAGCGCCGGGTGGGTCCGCTGATGAACCGTTATTTCCTGTGGCCGCTGGGCTGGCAGCGATCGGTGGATTTAAAGCACAGCCGGGCGGAGGGATTTCAGCTGGTGCCGTTTTTTATTTGGGATCACATGCAGGAAAAGAACGCGGACGGGACGCTCGGCGAGGTGACGCAGCGGTACGCGAAGCTGTGGCCGCTGTTCACATACCGGCGGGACGGGCCTGTGCGCAATACGCGGTTTCTGGAATTCTGGCCGCTGCGCGATCACCAGGGCGAACTGCTTTCGTGGGCGCCGTTCTGGACGCTGTTTTCGCATACGGTGGTGAAGGATCAGGGCTATGAGACGGAAGTGCTCTGGGGGCTGTACCGCCAGCAGCGTCGGGGTACGGAGCGCCGGAGCAACGGGCTCTTCCCGATCTATGACTACGCACGGGATGACCGGGAGAACGGCGGAAAAAAAGAATGGTCGTTTTTAAAAGGGCTGATCGGGTATAAACGTGAACATGGAATTCGCCGTTATCGGTTGTTGTATTTGATAACCTTCGGCGGAAAGCAGGTGACGGAGTGATTATTACAAGAGAACCGGAATTTCTGCCGGAACCGCCGAACGTCTTTGCCAAGCTGGGGCGTGCGGTGCTGACATCGTGCCGGGAAAGCGGGCGTGCGCTGCTGATGACGTTTGAGGCGTTTCTGCATATGCGGACGATGCTGTCGCGGCGGAGTCGTTTTGACGTGATGTATCAGATGTATATGACGGGCGTGAAGAGCCTGGGCGTGATCACGGTGGTGGCCATGTTCACGGGAATGATTCTGGCGCTGCAGACGGGGCTGGAACTGCGGCGCTTCTCGCAGCAGGTGAATATCGGCACGGCGGTGTGCGTTTCGCTGACCCGGGAAATGGGGCCGTTCATGACGGCACTGATTGTGGCGGCCAGCGTGGGATCGGCCATTGCGGCGCAGCTGGGGACCATGACGGTTTCGGAGGAAGTCTCGGCGCTGGAAATCATGTCGATCAGTCCCGTGCGGTTTCTGGTGATGCCGCGACTGGTGGCGCTGGTGGTCATGATGCCGCTGCTGACGGTGTATACGGACATCATCGGCATTGTGGGGGGGGCCATCGTGGGTAAGACACAGCTGGACGTATCCTTCCGGGCCTATTTCGATAATGCGGTGGCGTTTGCGCGCAACAAGGATTTGTATGTGGGGCTGTTCAAGGCGACGGTGTTCGGCATCATCATCACCGCGGTGTCGTGCCATCAGGGATTCAGCACCAAAGACGGAGCCGTGGGCGTCGGGCGGGCCACCCGCAAAACGGTGGTGATTTCGTTTCTGACCATTCTGGTTGTGGGGTATGTCATCACGAGGTTGTTCTACAAATGATACGCTTTGACCATGTCACAAAGTATTTCGGCACGAAAAAGGTGCTGGATGATCTTTCCTTTGAAATTAAAAAAGGCGAGACGTTTGTCATCATCGGACGTTCCGGGATGGGGAAAAGCGTAACCATCAAGCATATGGTGCGCCTGTTGACCCCGGATGCCGGAAAGGTTTGGATTGGCGACGATGTGGTCAGTGAAGCCAGCGGGGACCATCTGGCTCAGCTCCGCCTGCGGTTCGGTCTGCTTTTTCAGGGTTCGGCCCTGCTGCAGTGGCTGACCGCCGGGGATAACGTCGGCCTGCCGCTGCGTCAGCGGACAAAACTTTCGCAGGAGGAGATTGACCGGCGCGTAGCGGAAAAACTCTCGCTCGTGGAATTGAAGGATGTTTTCCTAAAGCATCCGAGCGATCTGTCCGGCGGGATGCAGAAGCGCGTGGGGCTGGCGCGCGCCATTATCGCCGATCCCGAAATCATTTTATATGATGAACCCACGTCCGGGCTCGACCCGATGACGTCGCGCACCATTGATGCGCTCATCGACAGTCTGCGCGTGAAGCTCGGGGTCACCAGTGTGGTGGTAACGCATGACCTGCACAGCGCGCTCAGCATTGGAAGCCGTATCGCCATGCTGGAACACGGAAAGATGGTGGAGATTTCCACGCCGCAGGAGTTTATCCGTTCCAAACACCCGGCCGTCCGGGATTTTCTGGATGCCAATTTCATAACAAAAAAACCGGCCTGGGATCAGCAGCCGGAGTGATTCAAAGGTGACGATATGAAAAGAAGCAGAATGCGCGAAATAACCGTGGAAGTGACCGTGGGCGTGGTGATGTTTATGATCCTGCTGGCCCTCGGAGTGTTTACGATTATCCTCAGCCGGGAGAACATCTTCCGAACCTACTATCCCATTCGTGTGGAATTTCGGGACGTCATGGGGCTTTCGGAAGGCGATAACGTGCTGTATCACGGCGTGAAGGTCGGCGTGGTAAAGTCGATGGATATCACGTCCAACGGCGTATTGGTTTATGCCAGCATGGACTACCCGGTGGTCTTTCATGAAGATTACAGCGTGAAAATTGACGCGTCGTCCGTTCTGGGCGGACATTATCTGAACCTGAATGAAGGAACCGAGGGCCTGCCGGTTGTATCCCGGGATGTGGTGTTGAGCGGTGCGAAGCCGATGAGTCTGATTGAAGATGCCACCGAAACGTTTTCCATGGTGAAGAAATCGCTGAGCGAGGGAGGCATTCTGACCAATCTCGAGGCTGCTGTGGCCAACGTGCGGGAAGTGTCGGATGATTTGAAAATTCTGGGCGACAATCTGGTGGCGGGACGCGGCACACTGGGCAAGCTGTTTATGCAGGACGAGCTGTACGATAAGTTGAATTCCATCGCATCCAATCTCGACACGGTCAGTCGGGAGTTGGCGGAAGGACAGGGCACGCTGGGCAAATTGCTTGCCAGCGATGAAATGTACGATGAAATCAAAGGCATCTCCGCCGACATCAAAAAAATCACCGGGGGGTTGGCCTCGGGGCAGGGTACGCTCGGAAAGCTGCTGAACGAAGATGCGCTGTATAACGACGTATCCTCCATTTCCAGCAATCTGATGGTGGTGAGTGATCGCCTGGCCAAGGGCGAGGGTACCCTGGGCAAACTTTCGAAGGATGATGCCCTGTACAATGAGATCAAGGTACTCGTCGAAGAAGCGATTGCCACACTGGATGATATCCGGGAGTCCACGCCGATCACGTCATTCTCATCCATCTTCTTTGGAGCTTTCTGATGAATAAAACATTTCGTCAAACCCTGGCCTGCCTGCTGGCGGCCCTGTTTTTTCTGATGATTCCCGTGCCGGGTGCGCGTGCCGGAGATGACGACTCCAATGTGAACAAGGGCGTGTTGACGGCTGTGTTTGTGGTGGTCATCGGTATTGTGGTTTGGCTCGGGTTTAAGTCGGATATGGAGGACCGGGCCTACGCGGAACTCGATCAAACGCCCTGGCTTCCGCCGGCGGACGCCGAGCCGGAAGAACGCGTGTTCACGACCGACGAAATGCCGGAGCTGGTTCTGGCGGAAACCCCGCTGGCGCTGAATGCCGACGGAATCGGATTTGTGTTTTAATGAAAGTGGACTTGCACATACACGCCCGCGAGCGTTCGGGATGTTCCGTGTCGGGAACGGAACAGATGATTCACGCAGCGCGGGCCGCCGGGCTGGACGGCATGGCCTTCTCTGATCATGACCGGCTGGTGCCGACTGACGAGATGGCGGCCCTTCGGCAGCAGCATGAGCCGTTTCGTCTTTTCACCAGCATCGAAGTGACCACGCTTGAAGGAGAGCATGTACTCGTCGTGGGAATTCCCGATCCCCCGCTGGAAAGCAAAACCTGGACGTATGAAGCGCTGCACCGGTTTGTGCGGGCGCATGAGGCCTGGATGGTTTTGGCGCACCCTTACCGGTTTCATGATATGACGCTGAATGTGGAGGCCTTTCCGCCGGATGCCATTGAGCTGTATTCCGGAAACATACGCGATGAGATTCGCCCGCGTATCCGCTGCCTGATTGATCGGGTGGGCTGTGCCACGGTGTATTTTTCGGATGCGCATCATGTAGACCGCATCGGACGTCATTTTATTGAGCTGGACGAACCGGTGACCACGGACACGGAACTGGTGCGCGTGCTGAAACGGAGAGCGTTTCGCCTGCCTCAAATGCCCGGCGCCTGATGGGACGGAAGCATGGCGGCCGCAGCGTTTATCCCGCCAGTCGCGGCAGAAGAACCTGAAATACGGTTCCGCCGTCGGGCGTTCGCAGGGCGCAGAGTGCCCCCCGGTGAGCCTCAATCAGATCGCGCGCCGCCGCCAGATTCAACCCGCCGTCCTCGGTTTCACGATGATCCGGCGAGAACGGGGTAAACAGTTCTGGACGGTCTTCACAGGGCGATGGCAGCGAGGGATCCCGGTCGCTCAGGCAGAGACAGATATAATCCCCGGGGGGCAGCCGATTGTCGCGCAGCCGGTTCGGGTCAGCCGTCCGGGTAAGAGAGAATGTGATCGCTCCCTTCTTTTCGGCGCCCAGCGCATCCACAAGGTGCATGGCCAGCGTGATGAACACCTGTTGCAGTTGACCGGCATCGCCCAGCAGATGGCCGAGGTCGCCGGTGGATGGAATGTGAATGGCAATGCCGGCCGGAACGGAGGTGCGCAGGAGTTTGTGGGTGTCCTGCAGCAGCGGGAGCAGTGGAAGCGGCTGATGTTCAGCCGGGGTGTTGCGGCAGAACGTGAGCAACCGGCGGACCATGTCACGGGCGCTCTGTCCGGCTTTAATGATTTCTCCCTGCATTTGAGCCAGATCTTTCCGTTCGCTCAGCTGTTCCTGAATCATTTCACTGTAGCCGAGAATGGCCGTGAGCAGGTTGTTGAAGTCGTGGGCGATTCCCCGGGTCAGGCGACCCGCCGTATCGCGCCGACGGGTTCGCCGCATGGCGTCCATCCATTGAAGCTGCTGCCGCTCTTTTTCATGCAGTGCGGTTTCCAGTTCGCAGATGCGTTGCTGTGAGCGGCGCCGGGCGGCCAGCAGAAAGAGGGTGCTTCCGAGTAAGAGAACGACCGCTGTACCGGCCCCGATCATAAACGGCAGTGCCTGAACCATTCCGTGTCTCCTCGTGTTCCTTTCCTGTGCGTGTGCAGGTCAATATACCCGTACCTGCGGGGAGCGTCAACGATAGCGCACGGTGCCGGTGCGCCTCGGCGGAATTTTCCAAACGGTTCCGCCCGCCCCGTTCCTTACGGCACTTTTTCGTGGGCTTTGCGCCCATATACTTTTTCATACGCACGGCATTGCGGGCAGAGGTTGCCTTCAATCTTTTTCACAAACCAGAAGGCCAGGCCGCGCTGTTTTTTGCGGGCGTGTTTGCAGACGGGACATTTCACACAGCCTTCCGCCATTTTACGGTCGAGATCGGTGATGGGCTCGCTCATGATTTGAATCCTCCGGGGTTGATAACGCCTGCTTACCGTGACGTGAGGATGCCGCCGTGGACGCGGGGATGTAAAGACAAATTGCCGGGCAACACCATCCCGCGCCCGATCATACCGCTTTGGAACGATGCTGATTTTCAACGGCTGGTTGATTGACGCGTCAGGGGCTGTTAGGGAATGCTGTGAATATTCAAAGGCAGGTCGGCAATCACGGCTTGTGTTATGCGGATGATCTGCTATGAAGCGCAGGGTGTTTCATGAATCAGGCAGGCCGAGGCGTGAGGGTACGGCTACGTGGAGTATTTACAGAAAGGGATAAGGGTATGACGAAGAAAGCAGTGAAGAGCAGTAAAAAAGCGGACTACATTGTGAAAGATATGGGGTTGGCAGATTTCGGGCGCAAGGAAATGATGCTGGCTGAGTATGAAATGCCGGGATTGATGTCGCTCCGCGAAAAATACGGAAAGCTCAAGCCGCTGAAAGGCGCGCGCATTGCCGGTTCTCTGCACATGACCATCCAGACGGCCATGCTGATCGAAACCCTTCAGACGCTCGGCGCGCAGGTTCGCTGGGCAAGCTGCAATATTTACTCCACACAGGATCACGCCGCCGCCGCCATCGCCGCATCGGGTACGCCGGTGTTCGCCAAAAAAGGCGAGACGCTGGAAGAGTATTGGGAATATACCGACCGCATCCTGGATTGGGGCAACGGCAAGGGACCGAACATGATTCTGGATGATGGCGGCGACGCCACCCTTTTCGTGCACCTGGGCTACAAAGCCGAGGAAGATGCGTCCGTGCTCGACAAGAAGGCGGAGTCGGAAGAGGAAACCATTCTGCTGGCTCAGGTCAAAAAAGCGGTCGCGAAAGATCCCGGCCGTTTTCATCGGATGGTGAATGAGATTCGCGGCGTCAGCGAGGAAACGACCACCGGTGTGCATCGCCTCTACAAATGGGCCAAAACCGGCGAGCTGCTTTTCCCGGCGTTCAATGTGAACGACTCCGTCACCAAGTCCAAGTTCGATAATCTCTACGGCTGCCGCCACTCGCTGGTGGATGGGATCATGCGCGCGACGGACGTGATGCTGAGCGGAAAGATTGCCGTTGTGGCCGGCTACGGCGATGTGGGCAAGGGCTCCTGCGCCTCGCTGAAAGGGCAGGGCGCGCGCGTCGTCGTGACAGAAGTCGACCCGATCTGCGCGTTGCAGGCCGCGATGGAAGGCTTTGAAGTGATGACCATGGACGAAGCCTGCGCCGTCGGCGATGTCTTCGTGACTACGACCGGCTGCTGCGATGTCATTACGGAAAAACACATGCGCCGCATGAAGGACATGGCCATCGTGTGCAACATCGGGCATTTCGATTCGGAAATCGAAGTCGCCAAACTTAAAAAATACAAATGGACCAATATCAAGCCGCAGGTGGATATGATCACCTTCCCGAACAAGAGAAGCATCCTGCTGCTGGCCCAGGGGCGTTTGGTCAACCTGGGTTGCGCGACGGGCCATCCGAGCTTCGTGATGTCCAACAGCTTCACCAATCAAACGCTGGCGCAGATTGAACTCTACACCAAGCCGGGGCAGTACGAGATCGGCGTGTACACGCTTCCGAAGCATCTGGACGAGGAAGTGGCGCGTCTGCATCTTGGAAAAATCGGCGTGAAACTGGACCGGCTGACGGCGAAACAGTCGAAATACCTCGGCGTTTCCGCGAACGGTCCGTTCAAACCCGAACATTACCGGTATTGATCAACCGCCGGATGGCATGAAAAGCGGGCGCCCTTCAGGGACGCCCGCTTTTTTTTGCAGCCCAAGGGGATCACCGTCCGGGCGGGGGTTCGCGGTTCCACTCGCTGTATGGGTGAATCAGCAGGTTCGAGTTGTGATAACGCGGATCGCGGGTGACTTCAAATCCGACCCAGTCGGGCAGCTCAACCGGTTCATTTTCGGCGGCAAGCTCCACCTCCGCGATGATCAGCCCCTCGTTGTCGCCGTGAAACACATCCACCGAAAACAGATGCTTCCCGACAGGTACGTCATAACGGGTTTTGATCACCACCGCATTGTCGCAGAAGTGTTCGAGCAGCTCATAGGCATCGTGCAGCGGAATGGCATACTCAAACTCGCGCCGCGTCATCAGCCCGCGCCCCTTCACGGTGATAAATGCCTGCTCTCCGGCAGTGCGCACGCGGACAATCCCTTTGCTGATCGGCATGTAGCCCTGCGTGATGCGCGTCCCCGCGTGATCATTTCGCCAGCTGTTTCCGTTCACCAGAAATTTGCGTTCAATTTCGAAAGGCATGGCCACTCCCTGTTGTGTCCTTTCAGGGTACTTCTCCCGGCGCCGGAAGCCAAACCGGAAATATGGGATTTCCAATCATTGGAAAAACAGGTAGGACTTTTTCCAATCGTTGGAACTTTTCAACGGCGTTTTTCCAATCGTTGGAAACGGCGCGCGCGGGAGGAGTCGGAATGGAGCAGCAGGGATTCAGTGCATTAAACAGCGTGGTGCTGGGAGCCTACCTCGCGGGTATGCTGCTGGTCGGGCTGCTGTTTTCGCGCCGACAGAACACGACGGAAGCATTTTTCCTGGCGGGTCGCCGGCTGCCCTGGCTGGCGGTGGCGATGAGTATGTATGCGTCGCTGACGAGCGCGGTGACCTATATGGGCCTTCCGGCGTTGGCGTACCGGAGCAATGTGACGCTGATCGTGGTGGCGGTGGTGAGCCCGCTGTTGGCGCCGGTGCTCATTCTGCTGTTTTATCCTGTTTATCGGCGGCTGAATGTGACGACGTCTTATGAGTACATCGGGGTTCGGTTTGGAATGACGGCGAGGAGGATGGTTTCCGGTTTGTTTCTGCTGGCGAGGCTGGGATGGCTGGGGACCGTGGTGTATGCGCCGGCATTGGCGCTCTCGGTGATTTCGGGGATTCCCATGGTGTGGGCGATTCTGATCATTGGCGTGGTGTCGACGCTGTATACGGTGCTGGGCGGGCTCGCGGCTGTGGTGTGGACGGATGTGGTGCAGTTTGTCATTCTGGTGGGTGGTGCATTGTGGATGGTGTGGGTTTTGTGCGGCGATGTACCGGGAGGTGCGGGCGGCATTTTGCGGATTGCGCAGGAACAGGATCACCTGCAGTTGGACTGGAAGATCAGCCTGTACCGGATGTCCGCCGTGGCTGTGGCGGTTTCGTTCTTCCTTCAGATGATGCAGGATTACGGGACCGATCAGGTAACGGTGCAGCGCCTGCTGGCGGTGAAATCGTATCGGGGCATGGCGAAGGCGGTGGCGTTTAATGCGGTGACGGATAGTTTGCTGGTCACGGTTCTGCTTTTCATCGGGCTTGGCCTTTTCGCGTTCTACACGCAGTTTCCCCAGTTGGCGCCGCCGGAGGGAGCGGGTGATCGCATCTTTCCGTTTTTCATCATGAAGCAGCTGCCGAATGGCGTGTCCGGGTTGCTGATTGCGGCTATCTTCGCAGCGGCAATGTCGAGTCTGGATTCGGGACTGAATTCGCTGGCGACCGTGATTGTGCATGATTTTTACAAGCCGTTGCGCCGCGTCGTGCGCACGGAGGGGCAGGATGTGAATCTGGCCCGATGGTTGACGCTCGGGCTGGGTGCCGCGGCGACGGGGGTGGCGTTTTTTGTGACGGATATGGAAGGAATCGTGGAGGCCTTTGCCATGTTTATGAGCCTGTTCAGCGCGCCGGTGTTGGCGCTGTTTCTGCTGGGCATGCTGACGCAGCGCGGACGTTTCGGTGCGTGGTGCGTCGGGTTGGCCTTTTCGGTACCGTTGACCTGGATCGTGCAGCGCAATACGGCAGTGAATTGGGTCTATTATTTCCCATTTTCGTTTGCCGTTTGTTTTGCGGTGTCCGGGATGTTGAGTCTGTTGGGCGCAGGTCCGACACGGAAAAACCATGAAGCAGCATGACACCAACCAGAAGATGACCCCGCGGCTGAGCGGATATGTGCTGAAACACCGGCGGAAAATTCTGCTGGGATTTGCCATGTCGCTGCTGACCGTCTGGTTCAATCTGTCGATTCCATACATCACGCGCTACTTCATTGATGCGCTGACGCTCGGTAAGCTGGAAATGCGGCATCTGGTGCTGCTTCCCGCGCTCTATGTGCTGGCGTCTCTGCTGGCCACGCTCACCTCCTTTTGGATGCGCCATACGCCGCTGCGCATCGGACACGCCGTGGAAACTGATTTGCGCCGGGATGTGTTCCGTCATCTGACGTCCATGGACCGGGCCTGGTTCCGTAGTCACCGCACCGGAGATTTAATGAACCGGATGTCGTCCGACATGCGCCAGGTGGCCATGACCGTCGGGCAGGGGCTGATGCAAATCTGCCGCATGGTCTTTGTTTTTGTGTTCGGCTTTTTCATCATGTTTCACATTTCCCCTCAACTGGCCGGCGTGATGGCGCTGTTTGTTCCGGTGATGGGCTGGTCGTTTTCCCGATTTGCGCGGCGGGTGAAGCAGGGGCATACCACCGTGCAGGAAGAGCTCTCCGCACTGGCGGATTTTTCGCAGGAGACGTTTGCGGGCGCGCAGACGATTAAGTCGTTTGCGGTGGAAGCGCGCTGGAAGGCGTTGTTTTCGGGGCTGAACGGGACGCTGGTGGGGAAGAATATGGCGCTGTCGCGGGTGCATGAGGCGATCTGGCCTGTGGCGGCGCTGTGGCTTTCCGCAGGGTCGGTCGTCATCCTGGTGCTGGGCGGACGGCAGGTGATCCGGGGCGAAATGACGCTGGGGCAGCTCGTTCAATTCAACCAATATCTGCTTTTCATGCAGTGGCCACTGCTTTCCTTCGGATGGATTATGAGCCTGTTGCAGCGGGGACATGCCAGCTGGCTGCGCATTCGCGAGCTGCTGCTAAGCGTCCCGGCGATCGGCGATTCCGCCATGACCGATAACTCCCTGCGCGAAGCGCGCGGCGATTTGGTGTTCGAGGCGGTGAGTGTTTGCGCGGACGCTGCGGAGCTGCTTTCCGGTATTTCGCTGACGGTGCCTGAAGGCGCGCGAGTCGGCATTACGGGGCCGACCGGCGGAGGCAAAACGCTGCTGGTTTCACTCGTACCGCGCCTGATGGATCCGACCTCCGGTGCGGTGCGTCTGGGCGGGTGTGATTTGCGGGAGTATCCGCTTGCGGTCCTGCGCGCGCAGATCGGTATGGCCGAACAGGAGGCCATGCTGTTTTCGGATACGCTCGGGAAGAATATCGCGTTCGGTCTCTCCGAACATTCCGAAGATCGCGTGATCGAGGCGGCGGGCATCGCGCATCTGCACGGGGATGTGGAGCAGTTTCCCCTGCGTTATGAAACACTGATCGGCGAGCGCGGCGTAACGCTTTCAGGCGGTCAGCGGCAGCGTACCTCCATCAGCCGGGCTATCGCACGCGAACCGCGCATCCTGATTCTGGATGACGTGCTGGCCTCGGTGGATACCGCGACCGAGGCAGCCATTCTGGAAAATCTGCGCCCGCTCTTTCAGGGCAGGACCACGCTGTTTGTCAGTCACCGGGTGAGTACGCTGCGCGACATGGATTTTATTGTGGTGGTGGAGCGGGGGCAAATCACGCAGCAGGGCACGCACTCCGAATTGATTCGGCGTGACGGATATTACAAAAAGTTATGCGAAATACAGGAGCTGGCCGCACGCATGAACTGACGCGGCGCAGAAACAGGAGTTAATGAGCGCGGAACAGGATATTCACGAGGATCAGGAACAGATCGCGCCGCCGCCGTTTTCGGTGTTGCGCCGTCTGCTGCGCTACACCCGGCCCTATGTTGGGGGCATGGCGCTGACCTTTGTGCTGATTCTGTGCATGACGGCGCTCTTTAATTACCCGCCGGTCATTCTACGCAATGCCATCGACCGCTGGATCGATGCGGCCGGTCTGCCTGAAAGCGAGCGCATGGTCGGCCTGATACGGTTGGGCGTGCTGTATCTGGTGCTGTCTGCCGCCGGATGCGCCGTTCGCTATGGACAGGGTCTTCTGACGGCCTGGACCGGGCAGCGGATTGTTCGCGACATTCGAAAAGACGTCTTCAACAAAGCCGTGGAGATGCCGCGCGAATTTTATGATCGTACACCGGTGGGCCGGATCATGACGAGGGTGACGTCGGACGTGGACGTAATTCAGCATTTTGTTTCGGAAGGGGTGGCCGGATCGCTGGCGGATCTGTTTATGTTCCTGGGCGTGGTGGGGTTCATGGTGTACCTGAGCCCGCTGATGACCGGGTGTCTGTTTACGGTCATTCCTTTTATGGTTGTGCTGTTCGCCTTTGCCAACGGCAAGTTGCGCAGGGCCAATCGCGATATCCGTCACGCGCAGGCGGCCATGAACGCCAATACGCAGGAAAGCCTGGCCGGCATGACCACCATTCAGCTCTTCAACCGCGAAGAGGGCGCGCGTGCCCTTTTTAATGAATACAATGAGACCATGAAGAACGCCTGCTTCCGGGAAGTGCGCTGGTTCAGTTTTTACTTTCCGGTGCTGGAGTTGGCGCAGGCGCTTTCAACCGTCCTCATTCTGGCGGCGGGCGGATGGATGATTCTCTCGGGCCGGGGACACATCACACTGGGCGGACTGGTGGCCTTTCTCACTTACATCCGCGAGTTTTTTCGCCCGCTCGACAGTCTTTCCAACCGGATCGGTAACCTTCAGCAGGCGCTGGTTTCATGCGAGCGTATTTTCGGCCTGATGGATCGCGATGAAATCATTCACGATCCCGCGGAGCCTGTTCACGCCCCGTGCATCCGCGGGCATCTCCGCCTGGACCGGGTTTGGTTTGCCTACCGCAGGGAAAACTGGGTGCTGAAGGATGTTTCGTTTGAGGTGCAGCCCGGAGAATCCATCGCCATTGTGGGCGCCACGGGCTCCGGAAAAACAACCATTATCAACCTGCTGGCGCGATTCTACGATGTGCAGAAAGGGGCGGTGTGCATCGACGGACACGATGTGCGCGCCTATCAAAAAAAGGATATCCGCCGTCACATGGGAATCGTCACGCAGGATCCGTTTCTGTTTTCGTCCAGCATTGCCGACAACATCAGCCTGAAAGATCCGTCTATCACGCGGGAGCGTATTGAAGAAACGGCGCGCTATGTGAATGCGCATCCATTCATCAGCGCGCTGCCAAATGGGTACGACACCATGCTGAATGAGCGGGGCGCCGGCCTTTCCGCCGGACAAAAACAGCTTTTGGCGCTCGCCCGGGCCCTGGCGCAGAATCGTGATGCGCTGCTGATTCTGGATGAGGCCACCGCCAATGTGGACAGCGCGACGGAACAGCTCATTCAGGATGCGCTCTCGCGCGTGATGCAGAACCGCACAAGCATTATCATTGCGCACCGGCTTTCCACCATTCGTCATGTGAACCGTATTATCGTGCTGTATCAGGGGCGAATCACCGCATCGGGAACGCATCAGGAACTGATTCGTCAGGACGGCTACTACCGCCGGCTGTACGAATACCTTTCCATCACGGAGTAAGATTGCGGCGGGAGCGCTCCGCCGCACGAAAACGAAGTCATCCCCTGCGTTCGATGTGGCCGCGCCAGCCATACGCGGGCGCGAAGGGACGG
>CAZISY010000037.1:2780-8232 GCA_964542025.1 uncultured Verrucomicrobiota bacterium | reverse complement strand
TCATCCCCTGCGTTCGATGTGGCCGCGCCAGCCATACGCGGGCGCGAAGGGACGGCACAGGTGCTTCTCCGCCAGCTCGTCCAGCGAGAGCCGCTGCTGCTTGCAAAGGCACTGCGTAGCGGTAATGCCCTTCGGAATCAGCGGCCAGTCGGTCAGCTCCCCGGCATGAAGAATAACCGGAATTTTGCGCCAGTCATATTGCATCAGCGAGGAAATGGCGGCATCCACGGCCACCGGGTTCAATCCGGCGATCAGGCAGTCGGACTGGATGGACATGGCCTCGAGCGGGCCTTCGCCTTCGCCGCCGATGATGCCGTCGGTCAGTGTGAAAAGAACACGCTGAGGCGTGTCGGCGAGGGTGCCGTCAGGGCGGCCGTACGCGGCGATCCGCACCAAGTCGAGAATGGCGCGCCATACCGTATCGTTGCCGTGCCAGGCGCCGTCGCGGATATTGTCGATGCCGAGCATATTCCGCAGGCGTTCACTCGCGCGGTGCGCGAGCGACAGCAGGGGGCGCAGAACGGGCGTGCGATTGCCGTCAATCAGACGCTCCAGTTTTTCGCTGACGGTTTTGATGAGGCTCGGGTCAGGGTATTCATCCCCGTTGTGTGCCGGACTCCCCCGGCGAAAATTGGTGTAGCAGTGCCGCACGGCTACGATGCCCACAAAATTTTTCAACGCAGCCGTCATGCCTGCTTTGCAATGCGTTTTCATCTTGGGCAGATTGATGATCACATCCGCCTCGGTAATGCAGCGCGGGACGACAAAACGATTCAGCTCGGGGCTGTGATACGGTTCGGTATCGCCGTGTCGGTAGTGGGGCAGGCGAAAGAGGTGGGCCAGATGCCCAATCGGCGCCAGCATACTGCGCGCGCCGAGGTTGAACGTCACCACGCCCCGCGGGTCGCCCGGCTGATCCACCCAGCCGGTGACGTGAAAGCGTTCATCCAGGGCGCCGGCGACTTTGCGAAAATCAAATGAAGAAATAACGGGCTTAGCTTGCGTCTTGTAGAACGCCAGCACACTGTCGAGGCGGGCGCACTGGACGGCCTTGTCAAACCGGGTACTCAGCACCGGGGCATCCCCCACAACAATTTCCCCTTCGCCGCGCAGCGCGATAAACACATAATCCATCACTGCGCGGATGATGGAGCCGTGCGTGATCAGGCAGTCGATGTCGCCACCCCGGTAATGCCGGTCCTGCACCAGGTTCGGTTTCACCACGACGCGGTGTCCGGGTTTGATGAAGTCACCCAGCGGATTCCAGTCGGGGGTGCCGAAGCGCGCCGCATCAAGGCCGAGTTCACGCAGCGTTTCGCGGACCATGCGGTAAGCGTCGTTGCGGGGGGAAAGGGCGGCGCGGTCAAACGGATATTCGGGGTAAGCCTGTTCGGGATGGAACGGCGGCGCTTCCGGATAGCGGGCCTGATCAAAATGCGTGATGGCAACCTGGTTTGTTTCTGTGTTCATGCGGCAAAAAAGTATACGAGCGGGTGGTGGATGGCAATATCTAATGCGGGCGCCCCGCCACCCACTGCTCACTGCGACTGCACGCAACGAATGGAATGAGAAGGGGACCGAACAAAGGTGGGCAGCGCTCTCCGAGCGCAGCCCCTTTGCGGGGAGCGAGAAGTCCCGGACTCTTCGTGGAATTCGTTCGTCCACAGATTTCACAGATGGTCACAGATTAAGAAGCGATAAAATCTGCAATGGAGAGCGGCGGGCCTCCGCCGCCTCGTGTTTGGTAACCTGTGCCACTCGCGACCGCCGACCGTCTGGTCGGCATACGCTCTCTCGTACGCCAACCCGAAAATTCATCGGATCAAAACCGCTCCTTCACATGTTTCCGCAACCATCAAAATGAAACGCCTTATGCACTCCTTTTTAGGCGTGAAGAGGTGCCGCATGCAATTCGATGCCCAGCGCTTTTACCACCTTGAGGATTGTGTCGAAGCCGGGGGTTCTTTCACCGGAGAGGGCCTTGTATAGGCTTTCTCTCGAAAGGCCGGTTTCCCGCGCAACTTGGGTCATGCCCTTCGCGCGGGCGATGTCACCAAGTGCCCTTGCCACGAAAGCGGCATCGCCGTCTGATTCTTCAATACAGGCTTGCAAGTATGCTGCCATATCTTCCGGCGTTCGGAGGTGCTCTGCAACATCGAATCGTGAAGTGTTTGTTTTACTCATGGTTTACTCCTGCAAGCTGCGCACAAGGCGCAATGACATGTTGATATCCCGCCGTTGACTTCTCTTATCTCCGCCCGCAAGAAGAATGATAAGCACAGAACCGTGTTGTTTATAATAGACGCGGTAGCCGGGTCCATAATCAATCCGCATTTCCGACACCCCTTCCCCGACGGGCTTGACATCTCCTGCATGTCCCATAGCCAAACGCTCAATTCTTGCCAGAACTCGGGCGCGAGCGTGTATGTCCCGCAAACTATCAATCCACTTGGAAAACACGGCTGTCTTTCTGATTTCAATCATTAGTGCAGTGTGTAGCCGACGGGATACAGCCCGTCAAGCGAAGAGATGGAATATTTCGGCCAGGCCTTATGGCTGTCCCGTCCTGAAATAGATTGACACTTGGAAAGGAGGACCAGGTCCCGGAGTGGGCAGCCATTTTCATCTTCGCTCTTCATTCGTTGCTTTCTGATTCGTTGGAGGAGTGGTGTGGTCTTTGGCCATTGATTCTGATGAGAAGAACATTCCGCATGGTTCGCGGGGTGACAGCCGACAATGGAGGTCCTTGTTGGACGAAATAGGCTTTCTAAACATTTTCCACCGGAAAAATGCTCTGAGGGTACTCACGGGGGAACGGTTCGCGAGACGCTCACTCTCCAGAATATCCGGTCAATCCTGTTCATCCCGTCCGAATGCATTCTTTCTTTGCGGTTTTTGAGTTCTTTGTGGTGAATTATTTTCGCGCTTGCTGAAGCTCGCCGTTCATGGGAGCCCCTGGGCCTTGCTTGTATTTCCGTGTCATCTGTTATGAGGCAATGCGGGAGTGGTTTGAAATCGCGCCTTGTGCTTGCAGTCGGCGGGGTGCGTGCCTATAGTGCGCGGATATTTTCACTGAACTGCGAAGGAGTGTACTGTTTTGAAGGAACTGTTGACCGGCAATCAGGCCATTGCGCGCGGCGCGTACGAGGCGGGCGTGACGGTGGCGACGGGGTACCCCGGAACCCCCTCCACGGAAATTCTGGAATCGCTGACGGCCTTTAAAAAAGAGCTGTACCTCGAATGGTCGCCGAATGAAAAGGTGGCGTTTGAGGTGGCTGCAGCGGCGTCGATGGCGGGTGCGCGCAGCATCGTGACCATGAAGCACGTCGGGCTGAATGTGGCGGCGGACCCGCTGATGACTTTTTCCTACATCGGCGCGGTGGGTGGTTTCGTGGCGTGTGTGGCGGATGACCCGGGGCAGCATTCCAGTCAGAATGAGCAGGACACCAGGCACTATGCGCGATTGGCTAAAATTCCGGTACTGGAGCCTTCTTCGGCGCAGGATTGCAGGGACTTCGTGCGCTATGCCATTGAGCTTTCTGAGCAGTTTGAAACGCCGGTCATTTTGCGTACAACGACACGGGTAAGTCATTCCGGCGGGTTGGTGGAGCTGGGTGAACGGACCGCGCCGCCCCCGGTGGAGTTTAAAAAGAATCCGCAGCGTTTCACGCCGCTGCCTGCCTGGGGGCGGGTGCTGCGCCGCCGGGTGGAGGAGCGGCTGGGACGGCTGAGTGAGGCGGCGTCGACGTCGCCGGCGAATCGGATTGAGTGGGGGAGCCGTGCGCTGGGAATTGTGGCGCCGGGCATTGCCTACACGTATGTGCGTGAAATTTTTCCCGAGGCGTCGGTGCTGAAACTGGGGTTCAGTTATCCGTTTCCCGATGCGCTGATCCGTGAATTTGCCGCGGGGGTGGAGCGTCTGCTCGTGGTGGAGGAGCTGGAGAATTTTGTGGAGGATCACATCCGGGCGCTGGGCATTCCCTGCGAAGGAAAAAAATATGTGCCGGTGTGCGGCGAACTTTCGCCGAGTGTGGTGAAACAGGTGCGGGCGAAGCTCGAAGGACGGGACGCGGAGGAATGCAAGCCGGTTGAAGAAGCGGCGGACTTGCCGGGGCGTCCGCCACTGCTGTGCGCGGGGTGTCCGCACCGGGGTATTTTTTATGCGCTGGGTAAGTTTGATGTGATCGTGACCGGCGACATCGGCTGCTACAGTCTGGGGGTGTTCCCGCCGCTCAGCCGCACCGATACCATTCTGTGCATGGGCGGCGGCGTTTCCATGGCGCACGGTATTGAAAAGGCCGGCGAGAAAAAACCGGTGGTGGGGATCGTCGGCGACTCGACCTTTTTCCATTCGGGGATCACGGGGCTGCTGGACATTGTGTACAACCGGGGAGCCAGCACCATTATTGTGGTGGACAACCGCACTACGGCGATGACCGGCCATCAGGATCATCCCGGTACGGGGCGCACCCTGATGGGCGAAAGCACCGTGGCCGTGAAGATCGAAGATATCGGGCGCGCATGCGGTGTGCGGCGCGTGGTGACGTTGGACCCGTATGATCTGGAGCATGTGATTGAAGTGCTGCGGGAGGAACTGGCGGCGAAAGAGCCTTCGCTGATCATTTCGCGTGCGCCGTGTCTGCTGGCTGAAAAGGTGGACATGGGCGGCGTTTATGCGGTGGCGGCGGACGCCTGTAAAAAATGCAAAGCGTGTTTGAAGCTGGGCTGTCCGGCAATTGAATATGACCCCAGGGGCGCAGGCATCCCGGTGATAGATGCGTCGCGGTGCGCGGGGTGCGGGATGTGCGCGCAGGTATGCCGGTTCGGGGCGATTCGGCGCTAAGCGGGGAGTGGATAAAATGAAAACTCAGAATGTGGTTTTGGCGGGCGTGGGCGGGCAGGGGATCCTGCTGGCGTCGCGTATGGTGAGTCGGGCGGCGGTGGCGGCGGGTTGCGACGTGACGTTCAATGAAGTACACGGCATGGCGCAGCGGGGGGGATCGGTCATTGCCCAAATCCGATACGGGGAAAAAGTGTTCAGTCCGCTGGTGGGGGAAGGCGAGGCGCAGGTGCTGGGCGCGCTGGAGCATACGGAGGCGCTGCGCTATGCGCACTATCTGGCGCCCGGCGGGTTGGCGGTGATTTCCGATCAGGCGATTGTTCCGGTGACGGCGTCCGGCGGCGGGGTGTATCCTTCGGATATTCCGGAGCGGCTGAAGCGTGTTTTTCCCCGGCTGAAATATCTGGGGGCTTTGGCGGCGGCCCGTGAACTCGGGGATGCGCGGATGGCCAATACGGTGTTGATGGGGGCGCTTTCACTTGGGTTGAATTTGCCGGTTGACGCCTGGCACACCGCGATTAGGCAGAGTGTGAAGCCCGCTTTTGCGGAGAAGAATATTCAGGCTTTTGAACAGGGAAGGAGCATGTGATGCAGGAAACATTGTTTTTCAAT
>CAZISY010000037.1:0-2680 GCA_964542025.1 uncultured Verrucomicrobiota bacterium | reverse complement strand
ATGCAATGGGCCGAGTGCATGGCCCGTTGCTACCGCATGGCCGGCGCGCGCGCATCCGACACGGTGCAGATCACGCCGTCGTTCGGGCTGTTCAACGGCGGGTTCGGCATGTATCACGGGGCGCGGGCGGCGGATCTTTTTATCGTGCCCACGGGCGCGGGAAATACCCAGCGGCAAATCACGCTGGCCCGTGATTTCAATACGCGTGTGCTGACCGGCGTGGTCAGTTACGGCATTCGCATCATGGAAGTGCTGGAGGAATTGCATGCGGAACTGCCGGGGCTCCAAATCGGTATTTTCGGCGCGGAGGTGTTCACGGAGGCCATGCGGAAGAAAATCGAGTCGGCGCTGCACATTCAGGCGTATGATATTTACGGCATGACGGAAACGGGCGGCGTGGGCACACTCGGAATGGATTGTCCGGCACGCTGCGGCATTCACATTTGGGAGGATCATTACGTGGCCGAAGTGCTGGACCCGGTCAGCGGCAAGCCGGTACCCGATGGGGCGCAGGGCGAACTGACCATCACGGCCCTGACGCGCGAGGCTCTCCCGGTGATCCGTTTCCGCACCGGAGATTTGACCAGCATCCGGTCGCGGGAGCTTTGCGGCTGCGGTCGGACGCACCTGCGGTTGAGCCCGATCACCGGGCGGGTGGACGATATGCTGATTGTGAAAGGGGTCAATTTCTTCCCGCGGCAGGTGGAACAGGCACTGATGAAGATTCCAGGCGTCGGTTCGAATTATCAGATTATTCTGGAAGAAACCAACGGCGTGACGGATGTGCGCATCAATGTGGAGGCCGCCGAGGGCGTGACCGGCTTCATGGTGGAAAAAGTGCTCAAGGAAACGCTGGGGTTCAGTCCGAAGGGTGACGTCTATCCGCTCGGCGCGCTGCCGCGCCAGGAGGGTAAGGCGAAGCGGGTATTCCGGTCCGGAGAGCGTTAAACGCCGGGCGGGGAGAAACACCAATTGCCGCGTGCATGAAAAACATCGGCGGGGCAGGCGGGCGGATTTTTTGTTTCCTTTCCGGTTCGCTTGTCTGTATACCGACAGGTTCTTTGGTTAATGGATGAAAACAAACGAAAAACAAATGCGGCTTTATCATCGGGAGGCCGGCGTTACCCAGCGGCTTTTCGAGTGGGGCGGCCTGTGGCAGGTTCTGAGCAGCTGGGGACGGAATGCCGAGTTGATTCGGGCGCTGACGCACCGCGAGGTGTTGCAGCGTTACCGGGGTTCCATGCTCGGGCTGTGCTGGTCCGTGATGAATCCGCTGGTACTGCTGCTGATTTATACGGTGGTTTTCTCCACGATCATGAAGGCTTCCTGGAATGAACAGATGAACGGGTTCGGCATTTTCGCGATCATGATGTACTGCGGGCTGATCCCTTATAATTTTTTCTGCGAAATGCTGGCTTCTTCCTCGCGCCTGATTGTGGATAAGCCGAACTACGTGCGGCGTGTGGCTTTCCCGCTGGAAATTCTGCCGGTGGTTATGATCGGCAATGGAATCATTCATGCGCTGATTGCGGTGGTCATTCTGCTGGCCGGTATTCTGCTGGTGTTGGGCAGCATTCCCTGGACGGTTCTGTTTTTACCGCTGATCTGGGTTCCGTTCATTATCAGCTGTCTGGCCATTTCCTTCTTTCTGGGCGCGGTATCCACCTTTATTCGCGACGTTCAGCACATCATCGGCATTCTGACGGTGGCGATGTTTTTTGTGACCCCGGTCTTTTATTCTTCGGATCGCGTACCGTCCTATCTGAGCTGGCTGCTGTATGTAAATCCGGTGGCGTATGCGGCGGAGAATACCCGAAAGGTGTGCGTTCACGGGATGATCCCGGATTGGAACAGCTGGCTGCTGTATACGGGGATCGCGCTGGCCCTGCTTTATCTTTCCACCTGCTGGTTTCAGGTGATTCGCAAACGTTTCCCGGATGTGATTTAATATGGATCCGTTGATACAGTTAAAGAATGTGGGCAAGTTTTATCCGGAGCAGCTGACGGCGCGCCGCCTGTTGCGTTATCTGTGGCCCGCACCGATCAAGCCGGGGCCGAAGGATTTCTGGGCACTGCGGGAGGTGTCGTTTGAATTGAAACGGGGGACCGTGCTGGGGGTGATCGGGCGCAACGGCATGGGCAAGTCCACGCTGCTTCAGCTGATCGCGGGGCTGCTGGATCCCTCCGAGGGCTCGGTCACCGTGCGCGGAACCGTCTCGGCGCTGCTGGAGTTGGGCGCCGGCTTCAATCCGGAGTTCACCGGCCGGGAAAATATTTTTCTGAGCGGGTCTATTTACGGCTACACGCAGGACATGATGGCGGAGAAATATGAGGAGATCGTGCGGTTTGCGGACATCGGCGATCATTTGGATCAACCGGTGAAGACCTATTCCTCCGGCATGTTTGCGCGGCTGGCTTTTGCCGTGGCGATCAACGTGGACCCCGACCTGCTGCTCGTGGATGAAATTTTGTCGGTCGGCGATTTGGAATTTCAGGCGAAATGTTTTCGTAAAATTGAAGCGTTGCGGGAGTCGGGCATGTCGATCCTGTTCGTTTCTCACGGATTGGATTCGGTGAATACCCTGTGCGATGAGGCGCTGCTGCTGAATCACGGACGCATGGTGGAATACGGCAACACCAAGGATGTGATTAACGCGTACATGAGCATGCTGGGCACTTT
>CAZISY010000036.1:0-33338 GCA_964542025.1 uncultured Verrucomicrobiota bacterium | reverse complement strand
ATTATAGCGGTCGGGGCTGCAGGCGGCGGCTGGTGCGTCCGCTCCAGTTGGCGCCTTCCGATCCGTGCGGGAGGTGAATGACGGCTTCGGGGAGAAGTATTTTTCGCTCGGCGGGCCAGCGGGCCTGAAATTCATAATCCACATCGCCTGCGTTCGGGAATTGTTCGGAGTAGAGCGGCTCGCCGGTGTGGCTCGGGGGGCAGGAAGGGGCGTGGAAGAGCTGAAAGTAACCCCAGGGCATGCGGTTGGCGCCGGGCCGGTCAAAGGAAAGCGATGCGCGCAGGCCGGGATCCGATTCAAACGAAGTCAGCCAGTTTTCGGTGTCCGTTTCGGGGGCGTTGAGCCGGATGCTGTAGTAAAGAGAATCCGGGCGGAGCTGGCGGTTTTGCAGGTGCATGCGCAGCGTTTTCGGGAGCAGAATATCGCTGTCGAAAACCAGCAGCCAGTCGTCGAGCCGGAGGGCTTTCAAACCGTCGTTCAGCATGCGGCCTTTGTTAAACACGGCCCCGCCGTCGCGGAAGCGTTCCGAAGTGACCACCGTGGCGCCGTATCGCTCGGCGATGGATTGCGAGAGCGTATCGTCCGGCGCGGTGACGACGGTGAGCCGATCAAAAAGGCGTATGTTTTCGGGAAGCGACCAGGAAAGATAATCGCCGTAACGGACGCATACCACCACGCCTTCCAGTCGGCGCAGAAATGTTCCACGCACGTTGGGCAGATGCGTTTTTGCCGGCGCATCAGCACTCGCGACATCCACCGGCGATGTTTTGGCGAGTACGGAGGGTTGAAGCCGGGTTACCGAATCTCCATAGGTTTCGCGGCAGCGCGCGGCCAGCAGGGGCTCGCAGGAGTCCGTGGCCAGAAAAACGGCGGCGAATTCGTTCGGAGAAAATGCGGCGGGAGCGCGCAGCGGGTAGCCTTCAAAGAGGGATTCGGTGCGGGCTGAGTCATCCGCAACGCCCCGAATGTTGGTTTGCGTTTTCCAGGATCCGCCCGCCTCCAGAAAACGGCGCAGAAATTTTCCGGCCGCCATGAAAAGGAGAGCTCTGGTTCCTCCCGCCGGATACTGCCGGGCGAGTTGCCGCCAGATGCCGGCGAAGAGGCGCGGTTCATCCAGCAGGTGGCCCGCGGAATCCGTGAGCGGAAATTCGTGTATGGCGACGGGCACGTCCGCGCGTGGCGCTTTTTCAAGGTCGGCTTTCAGCGTATTCACGATGTATGCCGCCAGGCCGTCGCGCGAAAAATGCGGCGCGTGGAGCGCACGGATCGTTTGCGGCGGCTGTTCGGCGACGGTGGGTGACGCCAGGAGGCCGGGGAGGAGCGCCAGTTCGGCGGCGGTGATTCCAAGTCGTCGGGCCATAGAGGAATAATCCACGGAATCCTCAAAGGGAAGGCGGCGGGTATCGGTGATGAGTACGGGTCTCCGGCCCTGCGCAAGAGCGGAATAAAACCCGGCATCCTGGGCGTGACCGTTTTCCCACACGCAGACGGTTCGGGGGGCGCGGGCGATGTCGGCGGAGAGATGGTTATTTTCCGCGCGCAGGATGCGCCCGCATTTGGCGATGACCGCTTCCACATCGCGATACAATCCGCTCGATGGATCACCGCACAGGCAGATGTCGTGCGTGGGTGTTGTTGTTTCCGGCGCGCGCTCAGTCAGCCAGGGAATGGGATGAAGGCGGGGGGAATCATTCGGAAAGGAAACAACGGGTTGGAAGCATGTGACGTCCGGGATATCCGCGCCGGAAAAATCCGGGTGTCCGACGATAAAAAACAGACGTTTGCGCAGACGCTGATCCTGATAAGCGGGCAGCGCTTCAATGGCTTCCCGGCAGCGGCGCCGGCCTTCTTCCGGCGTGGGTGCTTCGCAGAGCCAACGGCTGAAAGGCAGGACGGCTGTTAGGGCATCCGCTTCCGCAGGTTGGTCAACACGGACGGCATGGCCGCCTTTGAGAAGCTGTTCAACAAAAAAATCCAGCTCCTGAAACCGTGCAGGCGTTTGGCAGTCCGGCGAACCGTCGATGGTTTGGGGCGGCGGCTCAATGACGTATATGCGCAGTTTCCTCATGATTGCCGGTAAATGCAGTTCAGCATGTCCTTCGGGAAAAAGTCATACGGCCAGAGGGTCGGTTTGGCGTGGGACCAGAGACCGTCGCACCGCGCCTTCATTTTTGTCGCCACGCGTTCAAACGTGGTGGAAGCCAGGATCACATCGAAGCGGTCGGCATCCTGCGCGTCCGGTTTTTTCACCGGGATGCCGTTCACGGCGGATTCTGCGGGGTTGTCATCCAGAATCAGGCAGGGCGGGGGAAGATTGCGGGCCTTCACGCGGGCGAGCAGCCATTGGGTATGGCGACCCGCTCCGTAGAGGGCGATGCGCTGATGGGATGTACTGAGCGCGCTCCACAGCGAGCACACATGCGCTTCCATCCAGTCGGCCTGTTCTTTTTTTGTTTTCGCTTCATCGGGTGCCAGACAGAAACGGGTGAGGCTCACCCGTTTTTCCTGCGGCCAGCGATCCGGAAAAGCGGCGGCGGCTTTTTCGCGGAGCGCCTGCGCCCGAACTTGGAAGAGACGGAAATATACGTCCCCGCTGTCGGCCATCACAGATGCTGAAGAACGGATCAACCGGGCGGGCAGCGCTTGCGATTCCGCGGCGGCTTCGTAGAGGCAGCCGGGATTGAGAATCCAGTTTTTTATGGTCGCGCTGAAATTCGGGGCCAGTTGTACGTCGGGGGATAGCAGGAGAATCCAGTCCGGATCGGAGAGCGTCGGAAGAACCTGGGCGACGAGTGATTCAAGGTCGTTGATGTTCACCGTCGTCACAGGGATGTGCAGAGGTTCGCAGTCTTTGCGGATGGCGGTTTCCATGGGCGGGGTGGTTGCGACGATCAGGCGATCCACCTGTTGTGCATTGGCCCTCAGCGTTTCCATTAGGGAACCAGGCGGGGCGGCGATGGGTACGATGGCGGTGATGGACCGGGGATGCAGCGAGGCGTTGGTTCCCGCGACTCGCTGATGCGCGTCGGCATCGGGGAGATACCACTCGCTCGTGGGTTTGCAGGCGTAGGCGTTCGCGGAGTAGTGAGCCGTGTCCATCAGGGCAAAGCGGCGCTGCCGGATTTTGGGGCTGTTGAGTGCAGAGAGTTTTTCGAGCAGGAGCGGGGAAATATCATCCACCTCCTCGTTGGCGCGCCGGCGGGGTACCTGCAGGGCTGCGCTGCACAGTTCGCACCATTGCAGTTGATCGCCGAACTCGGCGGGCGTTCGTTTCCACCAGCCGGGTTCGATGGGCCATCCGCCGGGACCATCAAAAAGCATATCCAGCGCGCCGGCGATTTCGCAGAAAAATGCGCCCTTCGGGGTGATGCAACTGCTCCACAGGTTTTGAATCCAGCAGGCGTCGCGGAGCGGGATCCATTCTGCGTCGGTGATGCCCAGTTCTTTGCGGGTGACGAGCAGTGCCTGATGCAGGCCGGGGTTCAAATGGTCGTTGATGCACTGATAATCGAAGAGTTCCTGAATGAGTTCAAAGTGGCGGTAGTAACCGTCGCCGAGGGAGGTCCAGAGTCCGCGTTTTCCGGTGACATCGGAGAAATGATCAATTCGGTATTCGGCGAAATCGCGTATGGGGAGGCGTCCGCAGGGGTGGCGTTCGCGGGGGCCGAAGTGGTCGGCGAGGTAGCGGGCGCAGGTGTCGAAGTGCGGATGCAGGGTGGGTTCGCCGCCCATGACGCCGATCATGCCGTCGAATCCCTGCAAAGAATCCACGGCCTGCTGAAAGGTGTCGGTTTCCATCATGAAGGGTTTGATTTGGTGTCCGCAGAACCGAGTGCAGTTGGAACAGCGGTGCGTACAGGCATTCGTAATGTCGATTTGAATGATGTTATGATCTTTGGGCGATTTCATCGTTGGCCTTCTTCCCGGGGGTGTACCAGGGGAATGCTTCGTACAGATCCATCACGGGGCAGTCGGAGCCGAACACTTCGCAGCAGCGCCGGCGCAGGATGGTTTGGTGGTAATCGGTGGAAAGAATGATGGTGTCGAATGAAGAGCGGGCAACAGCTTCCGGGCGGCTGACCGGAATGCCGCGGACGGATTTCGCAGGCGCTTCGGCGTCGTCCAGAATCACGGGAACCGTCGGCACAGGCAGGCGGCGCTGTTTCATAGCGTTGAGCAGGTCAAGGAGACGCAGGGTGTGCGCGCCCGCGCCGAACAGAGCGGCGCGCGGAGTTTCCAGGGCGCACCGGGCCAGGCGTTCTTCCTGGTACGCCAAAATCATACGCTCCTGCTGCATCAGCAGGCGGGTTCCCCAGGTGGGATAATCCGTACGCCGTTCAATCAGCGATTCGAGTGCGTCCACGGCGCGTTGCGATGCGCCGCCGGGCTGACCCACGAGAGCGCGTATCAGTTTTCCGCGGGCCTCGGCGCGACGGGAGGGATTCTTCAGTTCGGCGGTGACGGCTTCAGGCAGTTCGGCGGCGCTTTTTATGAGGCATCCGGCATCGCGGCCCCAGAAGCCGACGCCGTCGCGTCCGTGCGCCTCGAAGAATGCGGGCACATCGAAGAAGAGGACGGGTTTGTCCTGAAGGATGTATTCAAAACTGGCTCCGCTCACATCGCTGATCATCAGATCGGCGGCGACGAAGTACGGGTTGCTGTTCCCGGTGACGTGCCGCAGGTTCGGATACTGCGCTTCGAGGGCGTTCATGACGGTCCGCCAGTCGCGTCCGCGATTACCTCGGCTTCGCGCGAGGGGGGAGTCCAGGTTCATGGAAAAGTGATGCAGCCGGACAAGCAGGTTGACCGGCAGACCGGCGAGGGCGCGGATGATTTCTTCGCCGCAGCATTCCAGCGAGGCTTCCTTCTGATAGGTCGGGGCGTAGAGCAGCGTGGGGCGGTCGGCGGGCAGGTTCAGTGCGCGCAGGATTTCTTCCCGCCGGTAGGTGCCGTCGAACAGCGCATCGGTTTTGGGCGAGCCGACGGGTATGATTTTCAGGGCGTGGACAATTTCCGGCCACTTGCGCACATAGTCGTCCCAGGAGCCTCTGAACATGGCTTCTCCGCAGGCGAGCAGGACATTATTGAGGCCCACGGTATTGCCGAGGGTGTCGGACGGGAAGGTGGTTTGCTTGTCGGTCAGCCCGTGATTGATGGTTACGCGCGGAATGCTCCAGGGACCGTTCAGATCATGAAATACGGGGCCCGGATTTCCGGGTTGCGCATTGATGATGGCATGAACGCACGGCCAGTCGATGCGGAGGTTTTCGAACGGGACAAAAGACAGGCGTTCGCTTTGGGGCATGGGCGAATGCGCGGCGCGTACGGCGTCGAGTTCGGCGGCGGGTGCGGCAATCACGGCGGTATGACCGCGGCGCAGCCATTCGCGTGTGATGGGGGTCAGGTGTTCCGAGAGGCCCGCAAATTCATGTTCAAAGACGGCGGTGTATGGAGTTGTGTTTTTCATGAGGCGGAGAGCAGGGCGTTGAATGCGGCGCGCGGAAGTTTGTCCAGGGCGCCGCCCTCGGTGGCGTTGAAGAGTGCCCGTCCGTTTTCCTGATAAACATCCAGGGCGCGAACGTAGCAGGCTTCCAGTTTTTCCATGGGCGGGGGCGAAATCCAGCGGCGGCCCTTGCCGAAGTAGTCGGGGTGAAAATGATTGGGGTCGTCCTCCAGCGAGGTGATAATGCGCCCATCCTGCATGTGCATTTCCGGCGCGACCACATAGGTGTGATCGACGCCGATCAGGTAAACGGGATTGCAGCCCATGTAGAAGGCCACTTGCAGCAGGAAGTAGGTTACGGAGAAGTCGATTTCAATGTGCCGGCTGATGTCCGTGGAAAAATCGCGTGGCCATTCCGAGGGTACGGAATTCAAAAAAATGCCGTTTTTTATCCATTCCGAAACCTGATACGGGAAAAATTTAATCCAGGGGAGTTCGTTGATTTCTTTGGAGCGCTCGTAGGTGAGTACGCGGTCGATGGCCCCGTAATAACTCGGGATGAAGCCGTCGATCAGATAAATATTGTTGGATGCAAACGTGAGTTCGCCCTGCTCCATGAGGCGGCGCGGGTCGGTTTTCAGCAGGCTGGGGCCGTTGCCAATCACAAACGCGCGTTGCCCTTTGTGCCGGTCGTGAAACAGCCGGATTTGATCGCGGGGGGACACGACGCGGATATCATTTTCGAGCCGGAGGTGTTCATTCACGTCCCTGATTTCGAGAACGCGTCCGGAAAAACCGGCCATGTCCAGATGCCGTTTCATGCGGTCCGCCGCTTTCAGGGTGCCCAGCAGTACGGCATCCGGCCTCCATTGAGCAAGCCCCTCTTTCAGCGGCAGCACGGGAATGCCCCGGCATGAGGTTTTGGGCGTGAGATCGTCCAGCACCCCCAGCGGACGAAGGCCTTTGCGTGCGCACAATTCGATCAGCACATCGCCGGTATCGCCGGCGCCGAACAGACAAAACGAAGGCGCCTTTTCCAACATGCGCAGCGCTACGGCGAAGGCGGCTTCCATGGCGCGAAACGAACAATCGAGAAACTCTGAGCTGTGGGCATCGTCACTTGGATTCACGGTCCGTTCCCTTTGATCGGTTGTGTTCGCGCAGCATGTCTTCCATGTCCGGGATAAGGTTGCGCATCAGACGCTGAACGGCTTCATCCAACGCGCCCTGCGCACCGCCCCTGTGCGCGGACGCGGAGCCGGTCGATGCGGCGCTCTCCGTGCGCATGAGTTTGCCATCGGCCACGCGGAAAATACGAATCTGGATGTTGGCGGAATTTTCAGGTTTGTTGACGGAACCCCAGAGCGCCTGGTTGCTTTGCGGTCCGGTTTGCGCGGCGGCGCCTCCGCCGACAGATCCGCTTTCGCTGCTCAAAATCCGCGTGACGGATGCTTCACCGGTCAGCAGATAATCGGCGCCTGCGGCGGCGGCTTCATTCAGGACGTAGGCGGCGGAGGTGGCCGTGATATTCAGGCTGACGAGCTGAAAACCGGCATCCATCAATTCCTGTTCGATGACGCCCTGCGCCAGGCCGACCCGCGCTTTTTCGCGGTCGTAGCGGGCTGTGAAGGTTTCCGTGGTTTCCGGGACCCAGACGGCCCATTGCACGGCGGCCGGTTTCGGTTTTTCGTAGACGATGACTTTTCGATCCTGCGCGCGAACATCCACCGGCAGGCTCCCGATCAGGGCCGCCAGCAGCATCCACCAAACGAAAATCCTTTTCATGGCATGACTCCGCGGGGCCTCCCTGCCTGTATGCCGCCGTACCGTTTGCCCGATTGGGGCGGATTAGAAAACGATCGGCGCGTACATGGGATAGCCGCCCACTTTTTCGCGGCCTTTTAAAAAGGCCAGTTCAATCAGGAAGGCCAGCTCGACGACCTGACCCCCGAGTTTTTCTACCAAATGAGCGGAAGCAAGCGCGGTGCCGCCGGTGGCGAGCAGGTCATCCATGATCAGCACTTTTTCACCTTTTTGAATGGCGTCGACGTGCATGGTCAGGGTGGCTGTGCCGTATTCCAGGCTGTAGGTTTCTTCAATGGTTTTGTAGGGCAGCTTGCCCTTTTTCCGGATGGGGACGAGTCCGGCGCCGATCTGTGCGGCGACGGCGCCCGCGAACAGGAACCCGCGCGCATCCACGGCGGCGATTTTTGCGATGCCCCGGTTTTTGTAGCGGCCGACAAACAGGTCGATGGTTTCTTTGAAAAGTTTGGGATCCATCAGGACCGTTGTAATGTCTTTGAAGAGAACTCCGGCGATGGGGAAATCCGGCATGTCGCGTATGGCTTTGGTGAGTTGTTCGATGCTCATGGTTTGCAATCTCCTGTCGGATTGGTTAGTTAGCAGCTCCCGAGTAAAACAGCCCGCATTATGATTAAAAAGGGATGGTGTTGCAAGCGCGGGCTGAAAAAACGATTGTCTGCCCGAAGTAATCATGCGAAAACCCGACCAATCGCTGGGTGAACGGTGTTTGGCTTTGATCACGTCGGGCGCAGGCAGGAACAAGTGGAGAGGCGGGTTTGAAAACATATTGCGAGATAGCGAAAGAACACTTTCCGGGAGCCATTCGCAAGAGGGGGCAGAAATACTGGGATGATGGGCGGGTGGCGCTGTTGTCTGAAACCGAAGAAGAGGTGGATGCGACCGTCATTGGAAGCGATCAATACGATGTAAGCCTTTCGCTGATCGCGGACGAGCACCCTCCGGTGGTGAGCGGATGGTGTTCGTGTCCGTATTTTGAAACCGAGTTCATGTGCAAGCATCTTTGGGCCGTGATGGTGGCCCTGGATAAAAAACACGGGCCATCACTGCCCGATGATGCGGTGTATGAAGACGAAAGCGATCTGGATTTCGGGTTTGGAAGCGCCATCCCGTTCCCTGAGGAAAAACAAGCCGCTGCAAAAAAGAAAGAACCCCGGGAATGGGAGCGCTTGCTCCAGCGCGTGGATCGGGAACGCATGTTTAATCCCGTCAATGAAAAGACGCCGGTTGCGGCGGAGGTGCCGGGTGAACGGGAACTGCGTTATGAAATACGGATGGCCTATCCGCCCGTTCATGTGACACCGGTTATGCGGCAGCGGAAGAAAACCGGGGAGTGGGGGCAGTGGAAAGATTTGTCGCCGACGACCACCAAGCTGCCCGGATTGGATCATGAAAACCTGCTGTTGATCACGGCGCTCCACGGCTTGATGTTGCGGGCGGCGTCCAGTTACTATTCATCGTCGTATCGTTTTTCAGATATCACCCGCGAACAGGCTGTATGCCTGCTCCCGCGACTGTGCGCGACGGAAAAACTGTTTGTCGTGAAAGGGAGAGGGGATTTGGGTGGGCCGTTGCGGTGGGACGGGGATGTGCCGTGGCGGTACCAGTTGCGTTATGAGCAGAAAAAGAACGGCGATTACGCGGCCGTTTCGTGGCTGCTGCGCGGCGGGGAGCAGATGCGTCCCACGGATCTGGCGGCCGTGTTTGAGGATTTGTTGTTTACGCAGGATAATCGGATCTGCCTGTTGCAGTGCGAACACGAGACGGACCGGTTATGGTTGATGCAGGCGTTGAACCATGGCGATGTGAGCATCCCGAAAGAGGATGGCGCGGCCTTTCTCGCCGAGTTGTTTAAACGAACGCATGCACCGACGATTTGTCTGGCGGCTGATATGGATACGGTGCGTCGCTGCGGGGAGCCTGAAAAATGGCTGGCGATTCACGCTCCTGCGGCCGATAAGGCCCGGGTGCTGGACGCGGAGATATACTTTAAGTACGGGGAAACGCGGGTTCCTGCATTTCTGGTCTCCCCGGTGTTTGGTGACGGGGACGGGAAAACTCTTTATTTGCGCGCCTCCGAGTTGGAGGGGGCGGCCGTGGCGCGTTTAATGGAGTTGGGGGCCGTGCGAAGCCGCGCACAGCAATCGGACGACTCGTTAATTTCGATCCCGGCGGATCGGATACGGGAAATCCCTGCGGCTCTGATGGAGGAAGGGTGGAAGGTGACGATGGAGAACCGCCGGTGCCGCTCTGCCGGAAGCTTTTCCATGAATGTGACGTCCGGCATGGATTGGTTTGATTTGCAGGGGGCGTGTGAATACGGGGATCAGCGTGCGACGCTCCCGGAGTTGCTGGAAGCCGCGCGCCACCGGAAGCAGTGGGTGGAATTGAGCGATGGTTCCTGTGGTTTTCTGCCGGAGGAGTGGCTGAAAAAATGGAGTGCCATCGCCGAGCTGGGCGCCGTACAGAAGGACGGCGTTCGTTTTTCGAAGGCGCAGGGGGCCCTGCTGGATATTTGGCTGGCCGAACAGGAAGACGTGAAGCTGGATCCGCCCTTTTTGGCCATGCGAAAAGAACTGGCCCGCTTCCGTGCGATTAAGCCCTGTCGTGAGCCGGATGGCTTCCGGGGTGAACTGCGCGCCTATCAGCGCGATGGCCTGGGGTGGCTGCTCTTTTTGGAGCGGTTTGGTTTGGGCGGGTGTTTGGCCGATGATATGGGGCTTGGGAAAACCGTTCAGGTGCTGGCCCTGCTGGAGATTTTGAGAGAGCGGCGGGCAAAAGACAAAACGCCCCCCTCGCTGGTAGTGGTGCCGCGGTCGCTGATTTTCAATTGGCTGCGCGAGGGCGAACAGTTCGCGCCGGCGTTGCGGTTCATGGATCATACGGGTTCCGCCCGCACGCTGGACGAGGGGTGGGAGGCGAAATGCGATGTGCTGATCACCACCTACGGCACGCTCCGTCGCGACATTGGGTTGCTGAAGGAAATCGAATTTACCTGCGTGATTCTGGATGAATCGCAGGCCATCAAAAATGAGGCCGCACAGATCACCAAGGCGACGCGTCTGCTCCGCGCCCGGAGGCGGCTGGCCATGAGCGGCACCCCGATTGAAAACCACCTGGGCGAGTTGTGGAGTCTGATGGAATTTTTGAATCCGGGGCTGCTGGGGCGCTCCTCGGGTTTTCAGAAAGCGATGACGGACAATCCTGATCTGACGCAGAGGGAGTGGCTGGCCCGGGCGCTTCGCCCATTTATTTTGCGGCGGACAAAGGGGCAGGTGGCCAAAGATCTGCCGGATCGCCAGGAGGACACGCTATACTGCGAGTTGGCACCCGCGCAGAGGAAGCAGTACGATGAGATTCGGGATCATTACCGACGGTCTCTGTTGGGCGCGGTGGATAAAAAGGGGTTGAATAAAACGAAGATTCAGGTGCTGGAGGCGCTGCTTCGATTGCGGCAGGCGGCCTGCCATCCGGCGCTGATTGACACGAAATACCAGGCGAAGGATTGTGCGAAATTCGAAGCGCTGCTGCCCCGTCTTCAGGAACTGATTGAGGAAGGGCACAAGGTGCTGGTCTTTTCACAATTCACAGGCCTGCTGGCGCTGCTGCGCGGGGAACTGGATACGCTCGGCCTGCGGTATGAATATTTGGATGGAAAGACGCGCGACCGTCAGGCGCGGGTGGATCGTTTTCAGAATACGCCTGAACTTCCGCTCTTTCTGATCAGCTTGAAGGCCGGCGGGCTTGGCTTGAATTTGACCTCGGCGGATTACGTTTTTCTGCTGGATCCGTGGTGGAATCCCGCCGTGGAGGCGCAGGCGATAGACCGCGCGCATCGAATCGGCCAGGTGCGCCGTGTGCTGGCGTACCGATTGATCGCCAAAGACACCGTTGAGGAGAAGGTGCTTATGCTTCAGCAGCAGAAGAAAGAGCTGGCCGACGCGATACTGAATGAGGACAACGCGCTGATCCGCCGGATGACCCGTGAAGATTTGGAGTTGCTGCTTTCCTGATGAGACCGCTCGTTGGGATGGGGTGACGGTCGGGCGTGGATAAAAAAATGGAGGCGCGGATCGGACTCGAACCGATGAATACAGGTTTTGCAGACCCGTGCCTTACCACTTGGCTACCGCGCCCCGAAGGGAAAAAACGGCAGTAAATTAGGAGGGAATGCCCTCCAATTCCAGTAAAAAAACCGGTTTTTTACGTTTCTTTTCCGAGGATGGGTTTTTTCAGCAGAAGAACGACTCCGAATCCGCCAAATTCACTCAGTGCTCTGCCGGATAGAGGGGGCGGGGGGCGCAGAGGTTTTCGGAAGAGGCGGCGACGCGTCCGCAGCCGATGCAGATGAAGCGGGCGTCGCGGGTGAGGGCCATATATTCTTCCGGGTCACTCTGAAGCAGGTTCAGATTGAAAAGATGGCACAGGTGGTGTTCATGTCCTTCACGGCAGTTTTGCGACGTGGAATCCATCATGACCGTTTCTCCTTTATGCTGTGCGAACCAGCGACTATGCGGAATGTAGTGCAAAGGCTTCTGCAAGTCATGTCGTTTCTCGGATTTCCCGGCAGGTCAGGCGGCGCGGTAGGAGGAGTAGGGGAACCAGCCGATGCTGCCGAGAGCCTTCATTTCCTCTTCCAGAGACGATGCGACGACTTCGATATCGCTGTCACTCAGCTTAAGGACGGAGCGGCTTTGAATGAGTTCGTCGGCATGGGCCTGTGAGAAGTCGCAGTAGCCCAGTTTCAGGATGAAGCAGATCCATTCCGAAACGCGGGTGCAATGGAGGAGGTGCCGGAGACGCGGGTTCACTTCCGTCATGTTGTGATGATGCCCGATGACGGCGGTGATGTGCTCGGGGATGTTCCAATCCTGTGCGATGGCTTCGCCGATTTCTTCGTGCGTCAGGCCGATGAAGTGTTCCTCCTCATCGGTGAGCAGGGACTCGTTCGTATGGCGGGCCTGTGTGGCGCGGAAAAAGCCTTCATCGTAGAAAAACTGATTTTCCACGATAATCCCGATGTCGTGGAGAAGGCCGGCGAGGAAAGGATCCAAATCCGGGCGGTCAAATACGCGGGTGCTCAGCATACGGTTGCAGATGCCGACGCCGTAGCTGTGGCGCCAGAGTTCCCACATGGAAAATTCGCTGGAGGAGCGGTGAGTGACCAGCGCGGCGCAAACGGTGGCCGACATGATGACTTCCTCGGATTTTCGGAAGCCCAGGCGGACGATGGCGTCAGTAATATTATCGACCGGGGCGCGGTTGGCTTTTCCATAATACGCGGAGTTGGCGGTCTTCAGGAGGCGTGCGCTGATGGTGGGGTCGCTCTCGGTGATGTGTGCCAGGTCGGAAGCGTCTGCCAAGGGATCGCGGCTGATGCGCAGCAGCTCCGTAAGGACGGACGGCACGGTGAAAAGACGCTCACTGCGGAGCGTTCGCACCAGCTTCTTCAGTCGAATCATTTTCGTCAACATGACTGTACCCTCTCCCTGCCCGCGACGCCGTACGCGCGGGCCAGCCGATTATACACTCGGCGCTCCCTGTCATGTGCCGCAAAAAAAGTGCCAGACACGAGGAAACTGTATAAATAGTGTTCGAATGTTTCGCAACATTTATTCAGGAATTATCGCATCATTCTGAACATGCGTTTGTTGCACGGTTTTCGCGGATGTCATCCACATGCCGGGACCCATCAGGGCGTGAGCGGGTTGATTCTTTCACTTTTGAGAAGTCTCGCGGACAATCTCGTATCCGAGCTTTCTCACTTCTGCGAGCAGCTGATCGTCGGGGATTTGGGCACCAGTCACGATGGCCGACCCTTCCGGTTGATTCACCTCGGCTTTTTCCACGCCCGGCACGGTGAAAAGGACGCGGCGTATTTGTTCGGCGCAGTGCGAGCAGCGCATCCCGCGAATGGCGTAGCGGCGGGTGGGCCGGTCGGTTTCGGCGCAGGCTTCACAGTGAGATTTTCGGGCGTGCGGGCGCAGGGCGTTCAGCAGGACGAGGACGAGCAGTCCCGCCCAGGCATGCCCCTGGATGGCGGCGGATGCCGAAGCCTGAGCATGGCAGGCCACGGATTCAAGTACTTCCATCGGCAGCGTGTTGAAGAGGAAACCGAACACCCAGGAAGTCAGCACGATGGACGCCAGGTATATCAGGACGGTTCGGCGTCCGACCATTTTCCACAGGGTGCTGATGGCTGCGGCGCTTGTGGCCGGGCCGGCGATCAGGAAAACCAGTGCCGCTCCCGGCGAGACGCCGAGGTGCATCAGTGCCAGCGCGACCGGGATGGAGCCGGTGGAACAGGTGTACATGGGAATCGCCACCAGCGTGATCAGCGGAAAGAGCAGCAGGCTGTCGCCCAGGCGTCCGGCGAACAAATCAGCCGGTATGAAGGCGGCAATGGCTCCGGCCACAAGCAGCCCCAAAACAAGAGCCCGCCCGATATCGGCCGGCAGCGTTACGAATCCATATTCCAGGGCGCGCCGGAGACTGACTTGCAGGCCGGGGCGCTCCGCATCAGGGACCGCCGGCGGTTTCGGTGTCTGATCCCGGCGGTCCTGATCGAACAGATCCGTAAAGACGCCCGCGAGCAGTCCGGAACAAAACGCCGCCGCCACGCGGATGATTGTGAACACGCCGCCCAGCATGCCCCAGGTCGCAAGTACGCTGTTCACACCGATCTGCGGCGTGGAGGCCAGGAAGGCGGCGGTGGCCCCCTTGCCGGCGCCATCGCGCCGAAGGGCCGCGGCGACCGGAATGGTACCGCAGGAACAAAGGGGCATGGGTACGCCGATCAGCGTGGCTTTCAGAATCTGCCGAAAACCGCGGCTGCCCAAATGCCGTTCGACGAACTCCTGCCGAATGAACACATGCAGCAGTCCGGCGATCAAAAACCCGAAGAGCAGATAGGGAGCCATCTCGCCGGTCATGGTCCACAGGGACTGCAAAAAAGTCAGGATCAGGCTTGGGATGCTGTTCATAGCGGCTACTCCTTTCTGAATCGTTTCACGGGCCGGTGGCAATACGGCGCGGAGCCTTTTCGTTGGTAATACTTCTGATGGTACGCTTCCGCCTCCCGGAAAGCGCCCAGCGGGACAACCTCGGTCTGTACCGCATAGCCATTTTCGCGCAATTCCGCGATCAGGCGGAGCGCCGTGGCCTGTTGTTCATCGCCGGCATAAAAAACCGCCGAACGGTATTGGTCCCCGACGTCCGGGCCCTGTCGGTTGAGTTGTGTCGGGTCGTGGATTTCAAAAAAGGCGCGCGCCAGCGTTTCGTAGTCCACGCGAACCGGATCAAAGCGGACGCGCACGGCTTCGGCGTGTCCGGTATCCTCTTCGCAGACGTCTCGGTACGTGGGTTTTTCGGTGCGCCCACCGGTGTAGCCGGACGTGACTTCCAGTACGCCGGGGATCTGCTGCATCCAGTATTCGACGCCCCAGAAGCAGCCGCCGGCAAATACCGCCTCGCCGCAGCGGACGTCCTGTTCCGGAATGAAGAGCATGGAAATGGAGTTCACGCAGTGCCGGGTGTTTTTCGGAGTGAGTCCCTCGCCCGTGAAGACGTGTCCGAGATGGCCGCCGCAGGTCGCGCACAGAATTTCGGTGCGGCTTCCGTCGGCATCGGGGGCGTGGCGGACGGCGCCGGGCAGTTCGTCGTCGAACGCGGGCCAGCCGCAGGAGGAGTCGAACTTATCCTGCGAACGGTAGAGCATGGCGCCGCAGCGGCGGCAGGTGTAGACGCCCGCCCGGTTCAATTGGACATACTCTCCGCTGAACGGGCGCTCCGTTCCCTTGTGAATAATCACCCGTTCTTCTTCGGCTGTCAGTGCGCGCAGATTCATAATGCCCTCCTTTTCCCACGATTTTTCTGCTTCCATCGCCGGAGCTTCCCGGAAAAGTGCGGCAAGCACAACCGTCAGCAGCGCGGCGCCCATCAGCATCCAACCGGATCGTCCTGTTTTCATGATGGATTCTCCTGTCCTTTTCTGACGCCGCCATCATACCCCCGGGGGGTATGTTTGTCAAGCCGCTGTATTCCGTTCCGAATGGCTTTTCGGGATGCTCCCGCGTGAGGGGGAAAGAGGAAGAGAGGGTTCACGCGTGCGCGGAGTCTAGGCGTGACGCCGATCGCCCGAAAGGAATGCAGGATTATATTCAACGCCCGCTTCGCTTGAGTGCGCAGAGCCCGCAGAGAAATACGAACCGCCAATGAATGGCAAGTAGGGCCGCGCTCTCCGAGCGTCGCCCTTTTCGGTGTGCAAGAGGAAGAGAGTGTTCGCGCGGAGGCGCGGTGGGCGCGCAGCCGGGCGACCCGATCCCCCCGTTTTCCACGCAGAGCCAGAAATGATTCACCACAAAGAACGCATTGATCACATAGAAAAGGCCGGAGCGAAAAGCCTCCGACTGTGCTGTATGAAAGATTGAACCGCCAATGAATTTGGAGTGCGCACGGCAATCCGGCGGCATCCAGTGCTCAAATTTTCGTTGGAAACGACCCTTTACATCCCCGAGTCCTCTTTCGATAATCCGTCTTCGTGCAGGAGCGTGATGAAAGCCATTCCAAAACCCGCCCCCGCACCATCGGAATCAGGTCAATGGGGGTGGAAATGAACAGGCAACAAGGTAATGAGACCAAATCACTCAATCGGACTTACGGTGTGTCGCAAAACGCCCCTCATTTCTTACAAAAGGTGATTTATGGATAGCGAAAAAGCATTGGTGGCGTTTGAAGAACATTCGATTCGGCGCTTCTTCGATGAAAAGGAAGAGACCTGGTATTTTTCTGTCGTTGACGTGGTGTCTGCATTGACAGATAGCGTCAATCCCCGGGATTACTGGTTCAAGATGAAAATACGAGTCAAAAGCGAGGGCGGATTTGAACTGTCGACAATTTGTCGACAGTTGAAAATGAAAGCGCCGGGATGGAGGAAAATGCGGAGGCTGGGAAGAAAGGCGGGAAAATTGCAAAACGCACGCGGCTTGAGTTAGAGCAGAAAACGGGAAAAAGCGTGGTAACCGGCGAGAGCTTTCTGCCGCCGGACAAAACGCCTCCACAGATGCATGCAGGACGGAAGCATGACAATAAGCAAAGAGAAACAAAATAGGCGTAATTTCCCCGAAACGACACTTTACATCACCGCGCCCCCTTTCGATAATCCGTCCCGCGTAGGAGCGTGATGATACCCGAGATAGTCTTTTCCGAAACCCGCCCCCGCACCACAGGTATCAGGACAATAGGAGAGAAAGTATGAAGGCAGCAGGTGTCATTCAATAACTGCAAGCAGGAACACCCGCCAAAGCAGTACGAAAATTCGCTTTTCCCCGGCAGGAACACCATTTACGCTATTTGCCTGTTTACAAGAGTATACAAAAACAGCCACTCCAAAGGGGATGATAGCAAGAAACTGTAGAATCACTTGTTCGATCACAATGAATAGAATACTGACAATGATATTAGCCGGACTGTTCTTGTCAGGATGCACGTCGGTCTTACTTCAAACGCGCAAGTATCAGGTGCATCCTGGATTCCTCAATCCTTCCGATATGAGAGCAGGAGTGGCAGGCGACTTCGTTGATATGAATCAGAACCATTACAACTCAAAGGAAGAAGAGCTCACAAGTTTCTTGGTAAATGTTGGCGTAGCAATGCCACCAGGCTCTTCCATCACAATAGACACCAATAACTATACGATGACAGCAATCAATACACCCAAGAACCTCGATTTAATCGAGCGCGTCTTGGTACCTCTCGGAGAAGGTTGGCTTATCAAGCGAATTAAATAGAGAATCGAATCAGGCGCGAGAGGCTATCCGGCTTCGCCAGTCGCCTCAGCACTTTTGTTCGTGGGGTGACAGCCGGCCATCGAGATCCTTGTTGGACGAAAGAGGCTTTCTATAAGTTTTCCAATCGCAGCAATAACACCGCCAAAAAGTTCCAATGATTGATGCCACCGACAAAAGTCTTTTTGTGGACAACGGCTCGCGGGGACGCTCGCCCTCCAGATCGAAAATTCCGGGCGTTTTTGTGTTTCAGGTTGGAGGGCGAGCGTCCCCGCGAGCCGTCTTTGGACTTTTGTCGGTGGCGCCAATGATTGGAAAAATCGTTCCAAAAGTTTGCTGCGGGGTTTGAACCCCTTGGCCCTTTGGGCGCCTCCTTCGTCGGCCCGTTGCTCTCTCCGATCACAATCCAATGATTGGAGCTTTTCATCCCGTTTTCCAACGATTGCCACTTCGTTGCTGTTGGATACAACAGCCCTTTTCCGCTTCGCTCCAATTGGAAAAATGCACAGAGGGCATCCACGGGGAACGGTTCGCGAGACGCTCACCCTCCAGAAAATACGTTAATTCAGCGCACACAACCTTTGGACAAACCAGTGTGATCCAGTTCCTGCTTTTCTGAGTTCCCGATTGAATTTTCTGCCGAGTTCTTCATTCGTTGCTTTCTGATTCGTTGGAATACCTCTCTCTGCTCGCGGCTGAAGCCCGCGAAATACTTCCGGCTGAAGCCGGTACTCTGACCGGGGGAATACGATTGCACTTCACACACCGGTGAAAGATAATGAAAGAGTCTTGTCATGAAAAGTGGCGAATCAGATTGGCTCCGAGTTCGACCTGATGCGGCTCACGGGGACGTTCGCCCTCCATGTCCCTCATCACGTTATTCAAGAGAAGCGCCGCGAGCGCTGTTTTGTTTTTGATCGCGAATCACGCGAGTTGACGACGGCTTTCTATTCGTGTGATTAGCGTGATTCGTGATCCCATTCCTGCTTTCCTGAGTTCCTGATTAACCCGTCTTTCGCTATTCGGGGCTAAATGAGTGCCGTTTGCCGGGTTTTTGCTTCAAGGTCTGCCCCACATTTTTTCATGAGGTCTTCCAGGCGCGGTGGTGGTTGTTCGGGAAGGGTCAGGTCGAGTTGGTATAAAAGCAGTTGAATATTGTTTTCCGGGCGGGTGTAACGAGGGAGTACCAGATTGCGTCCGTCGGTGGTGGGCAGGTGGACGTCGATCATTTGCATGGTTATGAATTTCTCAAGGATCGCGCGAGGTGTCAGGCCGGAAGCTTTTGTCCTGGCTCTCTGCTTGAGCGTTACCTGCAGGCAGTAGGCCAAAAAAGAGACGAAGATGTGCGCTTCGATTCGATCGTCCTTCTGATGATAAATCGGACGAATGCTCAGGTCGTTCTTGATCTCTTTGAACGACTGCTCGACTTCGGTTAGTACGATATCAGGGCTGGTCAAAAAACTGATTTTCCAGTTTGGTGAGACGGCCGCGCGGAGTACCGACCAGATAATTCGCACCGGCCGTGCGCATCTGTTCCAGGGCCGACTCCGTCGGAATGCCACGGTCCATGATCCATAAACGATTCATTTTCCCGTACTGCTTTTCGATCTTCTGCAAAAAGGCGGGCAGGATCGCCACTCACTGCCCGGATCCAGCAATCGGTAACTGGCCAGGGTTTTCAACACATTCAACCAGCCGGTTCCTTTACGACTATCCGGGAGGAGTGGTTCCCAGAACGAATCAAGACCCAACTGATCCCACAATTCCATCGCCAACCAGCAGCCGCCCCACTGACCAAATACATGCCCTGATTTTTCCAAAGAAAATCAGGATGTCAACCGACAGGGTCCGCCCCACAGCCCGTTTTGGGTGGGTACCCCCCCCGAAAACAAAGGGAAATGACCGCCGCCGCCCTGAAAATAGTCGTTTTCCACCCCGAATAGCGAAAGACGGGATAACAGGATGTTTGATCTTGTTTTGTTTCCGGTCACGATGGACAGGAATTACCAAACATGACAACGAGTTCGGCGTGCTGTTGGTTAATCCCTTTGCGGAAGTTCTATGTTCGTCAAAGACATGCTAAAAGAAGAGCTTGAGAACTCTATGAGGATCAAGTCCGAGTATGAGGCGGCCTTGGCCGGTCTTCCGCAGGGAGCGTTGGTGCGGAAGCTGATAGGGGGGCATGTCTATTATTATTTGGTCAGCCGCCAGGAGGGGCTGGTCGCGTATCAATATGTGGGCAAACTGGATGAAGAGGATGTTCAGAAATATGCGGAAGCTAAGAACCTTCGGGCGTCCTACCGCAAACAGATTCGCGATCTGAACAAACAAATACGGTATCTGCAAAAGGTGACCCGTGGAAACTGAACAGCACCGACTGGTTGGTGAAACGCTGCGACTATTGAAAAAAGTCGGATACATGGACTTCCTGTGCGAGCAAACGGTTCGTTTGAAGTTTGATGATACGCTTGTCGTTGTACCCCATCCGATCCGATTTGCGCTGTTGAAGTTGATCGTCGCTGCGAAGAGAACAAAAAGCGTAAAACGGGTCAACGACGAACGACAAGCGTCCCAAGTGATACAAGCGCTTATTCAGACCGGGGAAGAACAGCAGCTTGAACAGGCTTTTGATTCGATACCGGACAAATGGCAGCAAACGATCCGCCAAACGTGCGTACGGATGCACGAAATCGGCGTAATTCGTTGGGGGGAGGTGGTGCACCCGGAGAGGCTCGAACTCCCAACCGTCTGATCCGAAGTCAGATGCTCTGTCCAATTGAGCTACGGGTGCGCCGGGGGTCATCTGAAGCGGGTGGTTCATAACAGGCGGCGGGGCGCGTGGCAAGTCCTTAGCACGTTTCCCGTGCGTTGCGCCACGGTTTCGCTTGTGGCGGGCGGGGCGGTGTGGCAATGTGCGCCCGTTTTCAGGCAGTCAGCAAAGGAAATCATGAATACGCTCAAAGTGCAATTAAAAGGCGGTCGGCGCGAGGTGGTGGAAAACCGGAGTCCCTGGATTTTTTCCGGGGCCATTGAGCGCGTGGAGGGTGATCCGGCGGAAACCCGGCTGTGCCGAATTTTCCTGAAGGACCGGGTGGTCGGCACGGGATATTACCATCCGGACATGAGCATTGCCGCGCGCATTTTGACTTGGGATGAGCGGACGATTGATGTGATTTTTTTCCGCGAACGCTTTCAGGCGTTGCGAAGTTTGAAGGAAACGCTGATTCGCGGACGGAGCAATGCGTATCGACTGGTTCATGCGGAGGCGGATGGGCTGCCCGGTCTGGTGGTGGATCGTTACGCGGATGTGCTGGTGGTGCAATCCTCCACGGCGGGTATGGATGAACTGATGCCGCTTGCGGCTGAAGCGCTGGTGGATGTGTTTTCCCCGCGAGCGATTGTGGAACGGAGCCGATCGGAGTCGCGGCGCATGGAAAAGATTGGTGAGCGGGAAGGAGTGCTGTTCGGGGAGGAGCCTGCGGAGGTGGAGATCGAAGAGAACGGGCTGCGTCTGCTGGTGGATGTCTGCCATGGACAAAAGACGGGCTTCTTTCTGGATCAGCGGGCCAATCGGGAGATTATCGCTTCGTGGTGTTCGGGGCGCCGGGTGCTGAATGGCTATTCGTATTCCTGTTCGGTCGGTTTGTGCGCGCGGCGGGGCGGGGCGGAACGCGTGTGTAATGTGGATATTTCAGCTCCGGCACTGGAAACCGGACGGCGTAACTACGCGCTCAACGGGCTGACGCCGGCGGATGAGGAATTTGTTGAAGCGGACATGAAGGACTATTTGGGGACTCTGCCGTTCGGTACGTTTGATCTGATCGTGCTGGATCCGCCGAAGTTTGCCGCCTCCAAACGGACGCTGGATGCCGCCATCAAGGGATACAAGCACATCAATATGCTGGCGATGAAACGAATCGCGCCGGGCGGGTTGCTGTTTACGTTTTCCTGCTCGGGTCTGGTGGATATGGAGCTGTTTCAAAAAATAGCCTTTTATGCCGCCAAGGACAGCGGACGCGAAATCCGGGTGATCCAGCGTCTGGCGGCAGATGCCGATCATGCGCTTTCCATTTACCACCGCGAAAATGAATACCTGAAGGGCCTGCTGCTGCACATTACCTGACGCGCCCTGCGCCCCCGTTTTGTCCGAACAAACGGATTGCGGCTCTCCGGCAATGAGAGTAGTATCACGTTGTCGGTAGGCACGCATGATACGCTGCAATGACGAACGCGTATAATCATGACGCCTTACCGGGGAATCGGGGTGGCGGCCATGTGGAAGAATATCCGTATTTCGCGGCTCAGTCTGAAGTTTGCGCTGATGGGCGTGTGCAGTGTATTCATTACTGTTCTGGCGCTCATGCTTTTCATGATTTGGCAAAGCGGCGCTTATAATCAGTTAGCCCAAAATGAAGTGGATGAGCAACTGAAGGAGGGGCTCAGTCACGTCACCCGAGGTGTATATAATCAAATCAAGGCCGAGGACGAATCCGTTCGGCTGCAATTGGATTTAAGCATGCGGGTTGCGCGTCGCTGCCTGGATTTGCAGGGGGCCCCGAGTTTCAGCGATGAGACCGTTAAGTGGGAGGCGGTTAATCAGCTTTCCGGCGCTGTAACCAACGTCACTCTGCCGAAAATGCTGCTGGGGGGACAGTGGCTGGGCATGTTCCGTTTTTTTGAAGAGTCGGCTCCGGTGGTGGATGACATCACGAAGCTGGTTGGAGAAACGGCCACCGTTTTTCAGCGAATGAATGAGCAGGGCGATATGCTGCGTGTGGCCACCACCGTGCATGATTCATCTGGAAACCGGGCGCTGGGCACGTACATTCCCGCCGTGGAACCCGAAGGGCAGACCAATCGGGTTCTTGCGCGTGTTTTGCAGGGGGAATCCTATCGCGGGCGGGCATTTGTGGTGAATGCCTGGTACCTGACGGCGTATGAGCCGCTGTATGACGGGCAGGGCCGGGTGGTGGGCATGTTGTACGTCGGGGTTAAGCAGGCGAGTGTGGTTTCGCGGATACGGGAAGGCATTCTGCAAATACGGATTGGTAAATCCGGTTATGTGTACATCATCGAAGGGATAGTCGGGGACGAGGGGCGCTATGTGGTGTCGAGAGATGGCCTGCGGGATGGCGAAAAAGTGTGGGATGAACTAAAACTTGATGAAGCTTACCGCCTCATCGTTCAGCCCGCCCGCCTGCTGGCTCCCGGCGAAATTACCACGGTGCGCTATCTCTGGCAGAATCCGGGGGAACCGGAACCCCGCTGGAAGCAGGCGCGCCTGGCCTATTATGCGCCCTGGGATTGGGTGATCGGGACCAGTGTTTACGATGATGAGCTGGATGCCTATAAAATGCCGCTGGATCAGGGACGCCGCCGGATGACGGCCATGATGCTGGCCGCCGGGCTGGTGATCGGGTTGCTCGTGGGCCTGCTGGGATTCTACCTGGCCTGGCGGATGACACGCGCCATTCGCGAGTTGCAGGAATCGGCGGAAAGCATCAGCCGCGGAGACCTTGGCCGGGAAGTGCGCATATCATCGCGCGATGAAATCGGCGCGCTCGCTTCCACCTTTAACAGCATGGTCAGGCAGTTGAAGGAAACCATGGATGGCCTCGCCAAAAACGAACAGTTCCTGAATGAAATTGTGGAAAACATTCCCAACATGATTTTTGTGAAGGACGCCAAAACGCTTCGCTTCATTCGATTCAACAAGGCCGGCGAGCAACTGCTTGGATTTTCGCGGGATGAACTGCTGGGCAAGAGCGATCACGATATTTTCCTCGAGAAAGAGGCGGATTATTTCAGCGAAAAAGATCAGCAGGTTTTGCGTTCGGGGCGAGCGCTGGATGTTCCCGAGGAAAGCATTCAAACACGCAGCAGGGGCAGTCGCATTCTGCATACCCGAAAAATTCCGGTTTGCGATCCGGAAGGAAACCCGCGCTATCTGCTGGGCATTTCGGAGGACATCACCGAACAGAAAGCCGCCGAGGATGCCCGGCGTGAAAGTGAGCGTAAATACCGCGCCATCTTTGAATATACCGGATCCGCTTCCATCATCGTTGATCGCAATACCACGATTCAACGGTGCAATTCGGAATGGGTGTACCTTTCCGGCTATACTCATGAAGAGCTGGAAGGCCGGGCGAGCTGGACCAAGTTTGTGGTGCCGGAGGATGTGGAACGCATGAAGGCGTATCACCGCGATCGTCGGACTGAGCCGGGCGCCGCGCCCCGGAAGTATGAATTCCGCTTTGTACGCCGCGACGGCGAAGTGCGTCACATGATCAACTGCGTGGGCGTCATTCCGGGTACGGATTTGAGTGTGGCGTCCATGATTGACATTACTGAGTTGAAGCGCGCGGAAGCCGAGCTGATCAGACACCGGGATCACCTGGAAGAGTTGGTGCGCGAGCGAACTACCGAATTGCAGGTGGCCAAGGAACGGGCCGAAGCGGCCAATCAGTCGAAAAGCGTCTTTCTCACCAAAATGAGCCATGAACTGCGCACCCCGTTGAACGCCATCCTCGGGTATTCGCAGATATTCCTGCGCAAGTCGCTGGATCATGAAATACTGCACGGCCTGGCCATCATGCAGCAGAGCGGGGAGCACCTGCTGACGCTCATCAACGACATTCTCAGCCTCTCCAAAATCGAGGCAAAAAAAATGGAGCTGTATACGGCGCCCACGGCGTTAAGGCCGTTCCTCGATGGAATTATCGGCATCATCCGATCACGCGCGGAAGCCAAGGGACTTTCGCTGGTGTTTGAGACCCCTGTGCTGCTTCCTGATATGATTACCGTGGATGAAACGCGCCTGCGGCAGGTGTTGCTGAACCTGCTGGCCAATGCCGTTAAGTTCACATCGCGGGGCACCATTTATTTCCGTGTGATTCGTGCCATCCGGCGCGACGACACGGCGGACCGCACGCAGCTGCAATTCGAGGTGGAGGATACCGGCATCGGCATTCCGCCCGACCAGTTGCCGCGCCTTTTCATCCCGTTTGAACAGGTCGGTGCCGGGCCGCGCTGGGCGGAGGGAACGGGGTTGGGGCTGGCCATCAGCCGGCAGCTTGTGCAGTTAATGGGCGGTGATATCACCGTGACCAGCGAGCCGAACAGGGGCAGCCTGTTCCGGTTTCAGATTGCACTGCCGTTTGTGGAGCATGCGGAAAATACGGATGAGTCTGCCGATTATGAGCGCAGCAACGATATCACCGGTTATGAAGGGGCGCGTTTGAAAGTGCTGATCGTGGACGATGTGGAATCCAACCGCAATGTATTGTCGGGCATGCTGGAGCCGCTGGGCTTTGAAATCTGCGAAGCTGTGAATGGACACGACGCCGTGGAAACAGCGGAACGGGAGCGCCCGAACCTGATCCTGCTGGACCATTATATGCCGGTACTGAACGGGTTCGCCGCCGCCATCCGCATACGCTCCATGCCCTCGCTGCGAAAAGCCGTCGTTATCGCGGTATCCGCCAGCGTTTCGGAAGCGGAGCAGGCCAACAGCCGGAATATGGGATTTGATGACTTCATTCCAAAGCCGGTCATTTGGCCGAAACTGGCGGCGGTCATCGAACGGCATCTCCATATGCACTGGATTTATCGGGAGTCGCCGGTAACGGATATCCCCCCGGCCGCGGACATCTCCGAATGGGCCTATCCTCCGAAGGAAGAATTGCAGGTGCTGCTGGATTTGGTGTTGCGCGGCGATCTCTCGGAAATCATCAAGCGCCTGGAGCGACTGAAAACTCAGGACGGGCGGCTTGCCCTCTTTGCGGACGAAGTGTCGGACCTGGCTCGGCACTTTGAAGATCTCAAGGTCAGCGAACGGATACAGCAGGCTATTGATCTGGCACAGAAAATCCGTGTAGTTTCTGGAGGGGGTGAAAAGACATGACTCACAGCGTAGTGGTGCGGAAAAATAACGTTCTGAGACCGGGTCTTGTTTTGCTTCGTTTGCTGATCGTACTGATTTTCGCTGCGGGGTATCCGAATGCCGTGGCCGCCCCGGTTTCGCTGACGAACGAAGAGAGAGAATGGCTGGATCAGAACCCGGAGATATTGACGCTTTATTATGACGCGACCTTTCCGCCGGTCGAATTTATTTCAGATTCCGGCACCTTTTCCGGGATCGGGGCGGACATCATTGAGCGGATCGAACAGTTGCTGGGGATTCAGTTTGTAAAAAAGCCCTCGTATAACTGGAACCACCATCTGGAGGCGTTGAAAAGCGGTGCATGCGCTGTCGCGCCGACCATCGTCAAGACGTCTGATCGGGAAGTCTATGCCTTTTTTACGCAGGCATACATTGTGGTTCCGGTTGTGCTGATCGCATCGAAAATGGATTCCGTAGTCATCACGCTGAAGGATTGCGCGGGGAAACGCGTGGGCGTGGTTTCGGGGTACGCCTCCGAACAATACATGCGCGATCAGGCGCTGCTTTATCGATACAGCGTGGTGCCGGTGGCCAATGTGCCGGAGGGTTTGCGCCTGCTGTCGGTCGGTGAGATTGATTGTTTCGCGGAGAATATTGCATCGGCGGCTTATTACATTGAAAAGAACGGTATTCCGAATTTGAAAGTGGCGGGGACCACGGGCTGTGATTTTAAACTGAGCATCGCCGTAAGCCGGAAATATCCGCTGCTGTTCAGTTCCGTCCAAAAGGCATTGAACATGATCCCCGAGAGCGAACTGGCGGAGGCCCGAAAAAAATGGGTCACGCTGGATGTGCGGACGGGAATGCGCCCTGAAACGCTGCTCCTGATCAGACTGCTGGCTGTTTTCACGGGGCTTACGGTGCTGACGCTGACCCTGATCACGCTGATTCTGCGCTATCGCCTGCGGCAGCGTGTGGATGAGCTGCATCGCAGCGAATCGCGCTATCGCAGGCTGGCGGAAAATTCCCCGGCGGTTGTTTTCCAGTTTGTGCTGCATCCGGATGGCACCTTCTCGTTTCCATACATCAGCAGCGGCGTGAAGCGTCTGTTGGATATTGATCCGAAAGAAGTTCAGGCGGATGCCGCGAAGCTGCTCAAGGGCATTCATCCCGATGATGCAGCGCGTTTTTATGAGTCCGTACAACATTCCGCAGAGCAGATGGAGCCGTATCGCGCGCAGTTGCGCTATGTGAGGAGCGATGGCGTCTGCTTATGGGCCGAGGTGCTCTCCACCCCGCAGCGGATGGAGGATAACCGGGTCATTTGGGACGGCTTTTTCCTGGATGTGACCGAGCGGAAGAAAAATGAAGATGAATTGGTGCGCTACCGGGATCATCTGGAGGAGTTGATCGGTGACCGCACAGCGGAGTTGATTGAGGCCCGGGATAAGGCCGAAGAAGGAAGCCGGGCGAAAAGCGTTTTTTTGACCAAGATGAGCCACGAACTGCGCACCCCGCTGAATGCCATCCTGGGCTATGCGCAGATTTTTATGAAAAAGCCGATGGATGAAGGCATGAGGCAGGGGCTGACCATCATTCAGCAAAGCGGTGAACATTTACTGACGCTCATTAACGATATTCTCTGCCTTTCGAAAATCGAGGCGAACAAAATGGAGCTGTACCCCACGCCGGTGGAGCTGAAGCCGTTTTTGGAAGGGATCATCGGCATCATTCGAACACGCGCTGCGGCAAAGGGGCTCGAACTGCGTGCCGAGTTTCCGGAAAATCTGCCGGGCGTAATTATGGCGGATGAGACGCGCCTGCGGCAGGTGCTGCTGAACCTGCTTTCCAACGCGGTGAAGTTCACCAATGAGGGATTCACGGTGTTTCGGGTGTCTCAGTCGTCCTGGGCCGGATTCGGGAAAGCGCGTCTGCGTTTTGAAGTGGAGGATAGCGGCATTGGAATTTCCGAAGAGGATTTGAAACGCCTGTTTCGTCCGTTTGAGCAGATCAGCCGCGGACCCCGCTGGATGGAAGGATCCGGGTTGGGGCTGGCCATCAGCAGGCAGCTGGTGCAGTTGATGGGCGGCGACATCACGGTATCCAGCAAGCCGGACCGGGGGAGTGTGTTTGCCTTTGAACTTCAGGTCGAACGGCTTTCCGCTGAAAAGAGTGTTGCCGCGGCTCCGCAGGACGTACAGATCGCCGGGTATGAAGGGCCGGTACGCCGCGTGTTGGTCGTGGATGACGTGGAGTCGAACCGCAAGGTGCTGTTGGAAATGCTGGAACCGCTCGGCTTTGAAATCATAGAGGCAGCCGATGGACGCCAGGCCGTGGAGGCGGCAGGCCGTGAACCTCCAGACCTCATTCTAACGGATCTGTACATGCCGGGCATGGATGGGTTTCAAGCGGTGCTGGAACTGCGTAAAAATCCCGCGCTGAAAAACACCGTCATTTTGGCGGTATCGGCCAGCGTATCGCAAGCCGAGCAGGCAAGCAGTATTCATCGCGGCTTTGACGATTTTCTGAGCAAGCCGGTTGACTGGAATCGGCTGACGGATGTGATCGGGAAACGGTTGAAATTGCAGTGGCGCTATGCGGATTCGTCGACGAGAGCGAACCCGCCACCGGCGAATGAGCAGACGGCGTCCATGGTCTTTCCGGGCAAAGAGGAGTTGGCACGGTTTGAAGAGTTGCTTCGCATGGGCGACATGGACGCGGTGACAAGACGTGCCCGGCAGCTCACAGAGGAAAACACACTATATGAATCATTCGCGGAACATGTGATCCGTCTGGCCGGGGGATTTCAGGAACGGGAATTGACACAATTCATTCGAAATGCACAGGGAAACAGCAGTTCGCCAAACAGCCCGTCACAGGAGGGGCCACAGCCGGCATGAGTACAATCCGCAGACAAGAGCACCGTTGGAGAATGAACCGCCTCGCAGGATTCTGGGTCACGGTCGGCGGTTTGCTCATTCTGTTAATCACCTGGAGCGTTTCGCTTTTGGTTATCCGGGCTGACCGGAAGTTGGAAATTGAGCGGGCTCAGCAAGGTGCGGCCAATATGGCGGAACTGCTGGAGCGGCATGTCAGCATCACGTTTTCTCAGGTGGAAACCGGCCTGTTCTTTCTGCGGCACGACTGGGAAACAGAAAGAGATATTGAAAAAATGGGGGCATTGCTCGCCCGTTTTGTTTCCCTCCGGACCAACCTGTACAATTTGGTTTCCATCATCAATGCAGAGGGGTATGTGGTTGTGACCGACCTGAAGCAGTTCACCCCCACCTACAGCGGAGATCGCCCATTCTTCATCTATCATCAAACGCACACCAATCGCGCCATGCAGGTGGGCGGCGCGATATTCGGGCGGGTGACCGGCCGCTGGTATCTGCCGGTCAGCGTTAGGCTGGATGATGAACAGGGACGCTTCGCCGGGGTGCTGCTGGCCTCGGTGAACCCATACTATTTTTCCATGCTGTTTCAAAATATGGCGCCCGCTGATGAGTCACTGGTCTATCTGGCCGATGAGCGGGGTGTCCTCTACAGCGGAATGCAGAATGGACGCGAAATTCCACTGGATGCGGTGGTGACGCAGGATGGGTTGTCGCTGCCTTCAGCGGAGCCGTCCTCCCTGCTGCCGGGGGCCACGGAGTATTTCCGGGGTGCGGAACATGTTCAGCACAGAGCGGCGCTGGAAAATCGGGACATGTATGTTTCCGTGGAGCTCGGATTGACGCAATGGCTGAAGCAACTGCGCGTGCGCAGCAGGTACCTGCTTTTTACGCAGGTGCTGCTCACGCTGTTTGTCCTTTTTGTGGTGTTCCGCCTGCGCCGCGTGCTCACTTCGCAGGAAGCCGCCAATCGGGAGCTGGACCGATTTTTCTCGTCGGCCCTGGATCTGCTGTGCATCGGCGACACGCAGGGACGCTTTGTGCGGGTGAATAAAGAATGGGAAAAAACGCTGGGGTACCGCGCCGACGAATTGGAAGGCCGTTTATTTCTGGATTTCGTGCACCCGGACGACTTGGAAAAGACGCAGGAAGCCATGCGCAACCTGGAGCAGCAAAACGCGGTGCATCAATTTTCAAACCGCTATCGCTGCCGCGACGGAAGTTACCGCCACATCGAATGGCGTTCTTCTCCGCAGGGGGACATGATCTATGCGGCGGCCCGCGACGTGACCGACCGGATACGCACGGAGCAGGCTCTGCGTGACAGCGAAGCCCGCTTCCGCCAAATCTTCGAGCAGGCCCCGATTCCGTTGCAGTATTTTTCCCTGGATGGGCGTGTACTGGCCGTGAATGAAAGCCTGACCAAACTGCTGGGCTACGAGCAGGCGGATATCGACACGGCCGACAAGTGGTTTGAGAAGGCCTATCCGGATCCGGCCTATCGCGCCGGGGTTATGCAGGAGTGGCAGGTGTCCGTCGAAAAGGCCACAGAAGGCGGCTCTGATATTGAAACGCACGAGTTCACCGTTGTTGGAAAAGACGGCGCTCCGCACGATGTTCTCTTTCGCGGAACCATGTTGCCCGGCAATACGGTGTTGATCAGCATGATGGATGTCACCGAGTTGAAACGATCAGCCCGCGAGCTGGAAAGACACCGCGATCACTTGGAAGAACTGGTTCATGAGCGCACCATGCAATTGACCGAAGCCAAAGAGCGGGCCGAGGCCGCCAATCAGGCCAAGAGCGTATTCCTGACCAAAATGAGCCATGAACTCCGAACCCCGCTTAATGCCATCCTCGGCTATGCGCAGCTTTTCCGAAAACGCCCGCTGGATGACGATCTGCTGAAGGGCCTGGGCGTTATGCAGCAGAGCGGCGAACATCTGCTGTCGATGATCAACAATCTCCTCAGCATCTCCCGTATGGAAACGACGCGTCCGGAAATTCATCCGGGCCCGATGGCACTGGCTCCGTTTCTGCGGAGCCTTGTTGGAATTGTCCGTCCGCGGGCGGATGAAAAAGGACTGGCCCTCCGGTTGGATGTTCCTGTGCCGCTCCCTGCCGGAGTCGTGGCCGATGAAACTCAACTGCGCCGAGTACTGATCAACCTGCTGATGAACGCCGTAAAGTTTACGAAAGAGGGGCGCGTCGTCTTTCGTGTGGTTTGTCTGGACGAGCGGAATCTGCCGCTCAATCAGGTGAAACTGCTGTTCGCGGTGGAAGACACAGGCGCGGGAATACCCGCCGAACAGCTCTCCCGCCTGTTCAGGCCTTTTGAACAGCTGGGCGAGAACGTACGCTGCGCGGAAGGATCCGGATTGGGCCTGGCCATCAGTCGTCAGATCGTGCAGCAGATGGGCAGCGATATATCCATCACCACCGAACCGGGGAAGGGGTCTGTTTTTTCGTTTACGCTGGTTCTTCCAATTATTGGAGACCGTGCCGGCGAGGCCGTCACTGTGCAGGAAGAGCTGCCGGTTTCCGGGTGGAGTGATGACTCGGACGCAATTTGCCCGCGGGAGGAGCTGCCTTCTCTCTCGGAACTGCAGGCCCTGAGGGATCTCGCGCAAATGGGCGACCTTTCAGCCGTTGAGGACCGCTGCAAAATACTTATTGAGAATCACCCGCTGTACGCGAAGTTTACCGGACAGCTTATGGAATGGGCCTCGGCATTTGAAGAGGTGGAAGTGATCCGCATGATTGAGACGGCTCTGCAACTCGCGGAGAAAAAATGAACACGACGCGCACTGTTTATAGAAAGGAAACCCCATCATGAATACCACGGCGAATCCTCTGTCGGATAACTCCCAAATCGCCACCATCCTGGTGGTGGATGATGATCCGGCCAACCTGAGCGTGATGTCGGATTACCTGAAGGAATACAAATACCGTGTGATCGTTGCGCGCGACGGTGAGAGTGCGCTGGCCCGCGCCGAATACGGCACGCCGGACATCATCCTGCTGGACGTTCTCATGCCGAAAATGGACGGCTATGAAACCTGTCGTCTCCTTAAAACCCGGGAGCCCCTGCGCGATATTCCGGTGATTTTCATGACGGCACTCGCGGAAACCAGTGACAAAGTCGCCGCATTCCAGGCCGGAGGCGTGGATTATGTGACCAAGCCGTTTCAACAGGAGGAAGTGCTCGCCCGGGTGCGCGCGCATTTGGAGCTGCGGGCGAACAAGCGCGAGCTGGAAAAGAGCTACCAGGCGCTGCGCCATCTGGAAGAGATGCGGGACAAGCTGGTGCACATGGTTATCCATGATATGCGCTCTCCGCTGTGGGGCATTCGGGAATTATTGAAACTGCTGACGGAAGAAGAACCCGGCCTTTCTGAAGACGGACGCGACCGGCTCAACCAGGTCGTGGCCACGGCCGGCTCGCTGCTGGAAATGGTGAGCGCCATTCTGGATGTGAGTAAAATGGAGTCCGGCGCGATGAAACTCAATATCGGGGAATGCAGTATTGAAAAGGCGGTTCGGCAGGTCTTCACGGATTTCAAGGCGCTGAGCCGGTCCCGGCAAATGATTTTCGTGTGTGATGCCGATGCGCCTGCCGTCATCCGCGCAGATGCCGGGTTGGTGGCTCGTGTGATTGAGAATCTGGTGGTGAATGCCATCAAGTTCACCCCGGAAAGCGAGGGGATCATTCGGGTGCATGTGGCCGCAGTGGGTGACCGGGTGAAGATCAGCGTGGAAGATAACGGATACGGCATTCCACCGGAACACCGCGAGCGGGTATTTGAAAAATTCGGACAGGTGGAGGACGGCATCAATCAAAAGAAATATTCCACCGGCCTGGGCTTGCCCTTTTGCAGGATGGCGATTGAGGCGCACGGCGGGCGCATCACCCTGGACTCGCAGGAGAAGGGAAGCCGGTTTTGCATTGAGCTGCCCATGGCCGGTCCGGCTTGAAAGATAATAAGCAGCGGCCGATGCCGACTAAACACAGTTATGTTCGGCGGTGATTTCCAAACGATCATGTTGCCGCTGCAGGCACAGGCAGGGGCTCTGGTGCGCATCGAACCGCCAGTTAATAAAAAGGAATCCGCCTTCAGCCAGCGAAGATCCGAGATGGGCGAAGAGGCGCTTCTGGTCGTCGCGGGTCAGGTGTCGGTGTACATTGGCCAGCAGAATCACCGAGTAGATGCGGGGAAGCGGGTGATGAACGGGATCGGCCTGATAGAGCGAAACATGATGCCTGCGGAGCATGTCGCGGCGAAGCGGAGCTTCGGGCGGAAGAATGTCGGTGCCGTGAATCGTGCGTACGCAGTCGGGGCGCAGGCACTGCGAAGCAACCAGCGTGTTTTGCGCGCCGGTTGAAAAGGAACAGCCGACGTCTGCATAGGCCGTGGACGGATCGGTCGAACGGGGCAGCAGCGTTTTGATCCAGGCCAGCACCGGTTCAATGCGAAGCGTGTCGGACGTGGCGTTGTAGGAAAGCGCGTCGTTCAGGATGCGATACGTCCGGCGCAAATGGCGGCGGTGCAAATCCGAAACCGTTCGTACGATGCCTTCCTGCAGGCGGAGCTCTGCGGCGTGGAGCATCAGCACGAGTTCCGAAATATGCGTGTCGGTCGAGGGCGGCGCCGGCAGCGCTCCCTGCCGGATGAGTGCCGGCATCAGGCGGTCCAGCGTTCGGGCTTCCCGCGGTCCGGGCGCCCCTTGCAGGCGTTCAATCAGCAGGTGAACCTGATTCCAAAGCACGACGGCCGGATTGGCGGCAAACCAGGGTGCGCCGGATTGAATCTGAAGCAGCGTTTGGCGTTCCGCTTCATAGAGCTTTTTCAAAAGGGGGAGTGCGCGGTCGGCGGCGGTGTCCCCGGTGCTGGGCATGCAGCGGTTTCGCCGTACACCGGCGTCCACCCATTCGGCGGCCACTTGACGGCGCGGCTCGGGGTAAGACGGCGGACTTTCGAACAGCCGATGGTTCCACAGAGAATCGGATAGAACACAGATCGGTTTAAGACGGCGTGTCATGATGGTCTGCCTGAGCGGAAATAATTGCCGATGAACAACATTTGGAATTAACCAACAAAAAGAAAAAAGCGGTCGGCGGCGGATGGACACGGAATCTTTTTTTCCAAATTGACAGTAAATGTCATAAGCCCATTGGGCCCAGTAGGATATTGCTAGATTCGACAGCATCCGCCGCTGACCGCAAGCTCCATCCATTTGTTGTTAAAAAGAACACATCTGCACTAAAGCAGGGCGTATGCCAGCCCCGCATGCGCTCCAAATCGCCGGGTTATCGGTATGGCAGGCAGGTTGCTGACAAAGCGGCATGGGTAAAGATTGCCAAATAACGTTTAATAAACCGACGCGGAATCCGATCATATATGTAAGAATTGCTTAATCTATGTGCCATTCGAGGGTATACTTTCCGGGCAGTTGCGGATGGGGTGCGGGTGGTTAAGCGTCTGATGTATCTTCTCACAAACAGGTGATGTAAA
>CAZISY010000035.1:27661-33380 GCA_964542025.1 uncultured Verrucomicrobiota bacterium | reverse complement strand
ATCACTCCCACATGGTTTTCACAAAAGGGTACTCAATCAATTTTGGGTCGGCGGTGATCAGTGTCATGTCGTGGATGCGGGCGGTGGCGGCCATGATGCGATCGGCCGGATCGGCGTGAAAGGTGCCGGGCAGGGAAAAGGCATCCTGGATAATCGGCACATTGATATCCGCCGCACTCCATTCATTCTGCTTTGTGTACATATCAAACCAGGTTTTCCAGTGCATGCGCAGGGTAATGCGTTTACGTTCGACCAGGCAGGCAATCTCCGCACAGGTAATCGGCGAAAACCAAATCACAGACGAGGGATCGATCAATATTTTCTGTACACCGGATGGCAATTTGTCGGGGTCGGAAATGGCCCAAATGAAGGCGCACGTATCCAGCAAGAGATTCATAGGACGCCCCTCATCATGTTCCAGCTTTCCGGAGGGAGGGCAGGCTCTGTCAGATCACCCAAAACCTGAACGGTACTTTTTCCGCGACCTAACGCTGTTTTGTTTTGGCGTACAGGTTGGCGTGCGGGAACCAAAACGGCTACTGCGATGTTTCGCTTGCATATTTGAACGGATTCGCCGGCTTCTACGCAGGAAATATATTTACTCAGATGGCTTTTCAGTTCCGCTATATTGGCTGTTTTCATGCGGTTGCTCCAAAGTGACCATGTAGATGACTATATATATGACCCATCTGGAGCCATCCGTCAATGCTGCAGAAATTTGGGATGTTTACGGGGTTTTTGGAGGTGCGCGCGGAGTGGGAAATGAGGAAGGGGGCGCGTTTCGGTCCTTTTCGCGGGCGCTGCGGCTGCGAAAAAAGAGCGGATCCCGGAACAGTGCCTAATTATACCCCGGTTTGGGCCGGGTGCGGCACGGGGGACGATGGCGGCTGCGGGGCGGTCAGCCGTTCATAGAGGTCAATGATGGGGAGGTGAAGACGCTGGGCGAGGGCACAGGCGTCGGTCATATTGCCGGTGACATCCACGGGGCGATGCGCGTCGGAGTTGATAATCACCGAAATGTTATATTCAGCGGCGGTTTCCCAGAAGGGCGTCCAGGGGTACATGGTTCGCGGTCCATCCGGGGTTTGAACGGGATCCCGGCGGAAGCCGAGTCCATTGATTTCGAGAGGGAGGTTCAAGTCGGCGGCGGACTGGGCGATGGCTCGGGCGCTGGTTTTTGCCGAGGCGTCCCAGGCGGGGTAATCGTTGCCGAAAATATCCGGGTGGGCCACGAACGCGAAGAGTCCGGTTTCCATGGCCTGGAGCAGATGATTGGTGTAGGACGCGAGGCGTTCAGGGGTGTTGCTTTGTCCGAAGCATCCGAGCCAGTGTCCGTCATGGAGGAACCAGTGCTGGGCGCAGATCAGGTAGTCCATCTGCAGGCGGCCGAGCAGTTCATCCTCGTAGAAATGATGGTATTCGGGGATATACTCGCATTCAAGGGCGGTCAGGAGAATGAGCTGGGGGAATTTTTCGCGCGCCAGTTGGATGGATTCCAGATAGGCCGGAAGATCCGTCATCGCCATGCGCACATCGAGCCAGCGGTCATCCGGGAGGGGGGTGTGATCGGAAATGCCCAAAATGGAAAGGCCCTGACGGACGGCTTCGCGGGCGTAGTCGATGGGCATTCCATCGGCGTGACGGCAGAGGCACGTATGGGTGTGGTAATTGCCCCGTAGGATGGCGTTCTGCATGGCGATGGATTGGGTTTATATTCGGGGAATGGCGGAGAGCAGCAGACGGGTGACGTTTTCCACGTTCTGTCCGAAGATGCGGAGGATTTCCGGCCAGGCCACGGGGGCCTCGTCGGTTTTCCAGCAATCGTAATCAGTGGCCATGGCTACGGCGGCATAGGGGGTGCCGGCCTCGTTGGCGAGGGCGGCTTCCGGCGCGATGGACATATTGATGACATCGGCGCCCCACAGGCGGAACATATTGGATTCCGCGCGGGTGGAAAAGCGGGGACCTTCAATGGTGACCACGGTTCCGCGTTCATGATGCGGCAGTTTCTGTTCGCGGCAGGTCTGGATCAGGATTTGGCGAAGGGGTTCGGAAAACGGATCGGCAATGGGTGTGTGTTTGGCATTTTCGGCACCGGGCTCAAACGTTTCGTAGAAGGTGTTGATCCGGTGCCGGGTGAAATCGATGAACTGGTCGAGGATGACCAAATCCCCGCGATGAATATTTTCGCGGAGGGAACCGCAGGCCGTGGTGGCGAGCAGGTGGGTGCAGCCCTGTTGTTTGAGGGCGTGGATGTTGGCGCGGTAATTTACGCCGGAGGGGGTATGGGTATGCGCGTGGCCGTGGCGCGCGAGCAGGACCACCCGGATGTCGCCAATGAGTCCGCAGGTGAGCGGGGACGTGGGGTCGCCGAACGGGGTTTGGACGGTATGCTGTTCCGCCTGGCGAAGGATGTCCGGTTTATCGAGCCCGGAACCGCCGATGATGCCGATAATTTTCATCGTTCAGTTACTCACGGGGGTTTCGGGGTCCAGACTTTCTGCGGCGATGGTGCGCGTCAGCAGAAAGGGTTCGTCCGCGGGGTTGGGTATGGTTTTGATATCCACGGCGGTGCAGCGGATGCAACCGAGGGCCAGCCCGTAGTTGGCCAGGAGTGGCATCATGCCCCAGGCCGGCGTTTCCTCGGCGATTTTTTTGAGCGCGGGGTCATCAAGAAATTCTGCGACTTCATCCACGGATGTCGCCCACATGCTGAAATCGCGGCTGCGGATTTCGGGGGCTTCTTGGGCGGGCATGACTTCGGCGCAGAGGGTCGGCCACGCATGGCCCAGGATGGAAAGGTTTTCGAGCGAGGTTTGTGCGGCGAAGGGCACGGCCACGCCGTCGCAGTTGATCATGAGGCGGAAGTCGGACTCGGGAGTGATCAAATCGCGGCGTTTGTGGTACACGTCGGAAACCATCTGAAGCACTTTGGCCACCTCTTTACCCTGAGTGGCCATATCGGCGGCGCCGGTCAGGTTGGTTTGCACTTCGCCGGTCAGGTAGTTTTCCGCGCGGTAATCCAGCGTGCCGGTTTCCAGATCGTACACGGCGGTATGCTCAATGCGGCGGGATTGTTTGAATGGGGGATTGATGAACTCGTCGGTCTTTTTGACATAATAGAGGGTGTTCAGGTCCGGCATGGTGGAGACGGAGATGAGGCGATCATTGATGTAGACGCGTCCGTTTTTTTTGGCTTCCTCGTCACAGCGGGAGGAGCGGAGAACGATATTGATGAGACAACACGGCGTGGTGCCCGAGCCGTCGGAGAATGTCCAGACGCCCTCCGTGGCTTCCAGCGTAGCCCGGGCGACACTGATCAGGTTCATGCCGAGGAGTCGGTAGGTGACATTGTAGGTTATGGAGACGGTGGGTTTTGCGGGTTTGAAGTGAGAGGCGACTTTTCCGGTGTACACCTGTTCATCCAGGGCCATGGAAAGAGAGCCCGCAGACAGGAAAAAAGACACCGCAAGAATGCGCAGCAGGGGGGCGTTGAGTAAGGTCATAGTCGTAATACAGGGCTGATTATGTTAGTCGATGCGCCATTCCACATCGTAGTCGTCACCAACGTCTGTGTAGACGTCCATGATGGTCAGATGGCCTTCCAGAATGTCGGCATCACCGAACCAGGTGCGGTCGCCGTTTTTTTCTTCGAGGGCCACCCGGTAGGTGCCGGGCAATCGGTCATAAAATTCGTAATCATCACTGCGTGTTTTTTCCTGCTCACGGCCGGAGATGTACACGTAGATATCTGAGTAAGTGGTGTTGTTGACGACCAGGGTGCCCATGCCTTCGGGGATGTCATGGTCGAAGTCGTCATCGGAACGTTCGCAGGAGACGCAAAGGCCGGCCAGAAGCAGCGCCGGGACAAGTTGTTTCATCCAGTTCAATCCTTGGAACGTTTTCATCTCCATACCCCCCTGTTCAGGTTATTTTTTTTATCAGCCGCATCCGGTTTCGTGCATCCGGAAGTCGTTCGTAATCCACCGAGTCCATGAACGACATCATCAGGTAAAGGCCGGCGCCCCGCATATTTTCACCCAGCATCCAATGATCCGGAAATTTATTGCGGACCCGGTTGTTGAAATCGAAGGAGGGGCCGGAATCCACGATATCGACAATGAAATCCTTGCCATTGGCCTGCACCTGCACCTCCACCGGCGGGTGAGGGCTCAGTTGTTTGTAGCTGTGTTCGATCACATTGGTGCAGGCTTCATCCACGGCGACTTCCACCTTGTCCACCTGCTCCTGCGACAATCCGGCCTCATGGGCAATGGCGGTAATGACCATGCGAATCAGCGACAGCGATTTCGGATCCCCCGGCACGATCAGTTCGTATGGCTCCGTTTGAATATTGCTGGGCATATTGAATCACTCCGGGGTGGTGTTAATGGGACGTCGGTTCGCGTTGAATATCCTGCAGGGCCAGGGCTCGGCTTTCATACAGTTTGAAGATCGGCACGAGACCAAGAATATCCAAAATGTTAAACATCTGCGAACTGACGTTGCACAGCGCAAATATACGATTTTTGGCGTGGCTTGTTTTGTTGTAGCATGAAAGGAGGCCAAAAACCTGACTGCTTGCATACGAGAGCTTTGTGCAGTCGAGAATGATATGGTTATCCGCTTCGCTGAACAGGGGATCCATTTCGTTTTTAAAGTGGCGGAGGTTCGAGGAGTCCAGCGCTCCGTTAATTGTGACAATCGTTACATCACCCTGAACTTCAGTGCTCATTTCGATTTTGCGGTCAGACATGTTGTTAGCCTTTCCTGATCATTGCCGAATACGCCACAGCCACGCCGATGAAGTGATCCATAATAGAACAACGGGGCATAAAATAGTCTCTTCCGGCTTTTTTGTCTAGGCAAAGATTCGAGACGAAACGCGTCGGGCGCCTCGGGATTCGCGGGTGGTGCGCCCGCCCTCAAACCGGAGGGAAGGGACATTGCGGCGGGGCGGCCCCGGGAATATGCAGGGCATCCGGGGTGCTAACATCCCCGGGAGTTGCGCGCTTCGGTAAATTGTTCCGGAATTACAGCATGATGAAACCATTATTACGGATTGCACTGCTTGCCGTTCTGACGTGCTCGGCTCGCGGTGACGATACAAATACATACAGTGTCTACCTGGTCGAAGCGGCGATGAATCTGCCCGACCTGGCCAACGGATGCGCGGCCTGGGGCGACTACAATCAGGACGGATTCGCGGACCTTGTTTTCGGCGGGCGCGGCAGCAACGGACTCCAGACGGCCATTTACCGCAATGAGGGCGGGTTCTTTTTTACCAACATATGCTCCGGGCTTCCCGGGGCTGAGGCGAGCAGTGCCGATTGGGCTGATGTGGACCTCGACGGTGACCTGGATTTGATTTTTTGCGGATTCACGAGCAACCAGACGCACACGACTCAGGTTTTTCGGTATGATGGCGGCGACTCGTTTACGGAAATTACCAATCACGGATTGCCCGGGGTCAGCAGCGGTTCGGTGCAGTGGGGGGATTATGACGGCGATGGCCTTCCGGATGCAGCGCTGTGCGGATACCAGGCCGGCGGAACCAACCTGTCCCATGTGTACCGAAATCTCGGAGGATGGCGCTTCACTCCCACTCCAATCGTTTTGACCGGCGTACGAGCCGGCCGCCTCGCCTGGGGGGACTACAATAACGATGGGTTTTCCGATCTGCTGCTCTACGGCGACACGGGAAGCGGACGTATCACCA
>CAZISY010000035.1:18043-27561 GCA_964542025.1 uncultured Verrucomicrobiota bacterium | reverse complement strand
GCGGGATTGGCACCAATGGCGGTCTTCTCACGCGTTTATACACGAATACGAAAAACGGAACACTGACCCCGGTGAATATCGCGCTGCCTCCGCTTAAACAATCGTGCGCGCAATGGGTGGATTTGAACGGCGATGACGCGCAGGATCTTTTTCTGTGCGGACGCGATACCAACGGGCTTTATCAAACGTATACTTTCGTCAGCCGCGTGTCCGTTACCAACACGCCGCCCTGCGCGCCATCCAATCTTTGCGCCGTGGTCACCAACGGATTTGATCTTTGCCTGACCTGGGATCCGGCGGAGGATGGCCAGACTCCGTCCGCTGGATTGTATTATAATGTGTTCGTCGGTACGGCTCCGGATTGCGCCGATCTGGTTTCGCCCATGGCCGATCTGAACACCGGACGCCGCTACACCTGCCGCCTGGTGAACGGGACACACGCCCGGGTCAAGCTGCTCCGCCATGTTCCCGCCGCAGTCCCGCTCTATTGGGGGGTGCAGGCCGTGGACGCCAATGGGCTGGGCGGCGCGTTTGCTCTGGGCGACCCCATCACGCGCACCGCATACCCCGATTTTACCGTGACGGACATTGCCGTGCGGGAGATCCCGTACGCCATCACGGTAACCGTTTCCAATGCGGGCTTAATGGAGGCGGACGCCGGCCTGCTGGCCTTCTGGCAGGATTCCCCGGCCGCACCGCAGGGCGCGGACGGAGCCGACCGTACGCGGTTCATCGGCCGGTTGTCCGCCGGGGCCGTGACCAATATCGTTTTCACCGATTTTGCTTCGCCGTCATCCGTGAATACGAAAGTGATGCGGGCCCGGATCAATGCGGATGAGGCGTTTCAGGAAGAGACGCAAACCAACAATCAGTTTACGCTTTTGAACACGCCGGTGGTTTATGAGGAGTTTCAATTCAGCGCCATTGCGCTGAACGACCGTATATCACTGCGCTGGAGTGATCCCATCGCTTCAGGTTTGGAAAGTCGGTGTGTGCATGTGCGCTATTCCACGTCCGGCTATCCCGGCACCCTGAGCGACGGGGAATTGCTGTATGAAGGGACCAACCGAACGTTTCAACACATCCCGGTGACGAATCGAACGTGCTACTATACCATTTGGGTCAGTCAGGACGGGGTTCAGTTCATCACGCCGCCCTCCACCAACAGCCCCTGATGTTGAGTCGGGATGCACCGTGCCGTCATGTGCGCATGACAGACTCACGCCCTTTTTCAAAGCACTCCACCGGTGTTTCGATGCCAGTGTTCACTTCACGCAGGACAGCTTCAAGAATGACCTCGGCGGCACGGGGTTGCGCGAGCCGTCGCGCCGCCGCGGAGATCCGGGCAGATCGCTCGGGATCAGCCAGCAGGGCGCGGATTTTCCAGGGGGCTTCTTCCGTTTCAAAAAGGCGGAGCGCGCAGCCGTTTTCAAGCAGGTACTCGGCATTGCGCTGTTCCTGGCCGGGTACGGGTTCCACAATCAGCAGCGGCTTTCCTTTGGCCAGCACTTCTGCGCAGGTGAGGCCGCCGGGCTTGCTGATGACGAACGACGCGGCGTCCATGAGTGTATGAATGAAAGGGACGAACCCGAAAACCGTAATGGGCAGCGGGGCGTTTTGTGCGAGGGCACGGCACTGCGCCTCGATGGCGGGATTTTTCCCTGCGGAAATCAGAAGCTGACAGGCGGGCGGATCGTGCAGAAAAGCTTCCATCAATTTGAGCGTGGGGCCGACGCCGTACCCTCCGCTCAGAATGAGTACGGCGGGAAGGCGGGGATCAAGGCCGAGGGTTTTCAGGGCATCGGCGGGCGCTGTTGTTTCCTGAAAGGGCGGCATGACGGGAATGCCGGAGAGCGTGATTCGGCTGGGGTCATGTCCCTTACGGACTAATTGCCGGGCGGCCTCTTCGGATGCCACAAAGTAGTGATGGGCGCCTTTGCAGTACCAGAGCGAATGTGCGGCAAAATCGGTGACCACGGCGGCCAGTGGAACCGGCAGCGCGGCGCGCGGACGGCGTGATGCGATCAATTCAAGCGGCATGAAATGGGTGCAAATCACGGCGTCCGGATTCACTTTGCGAAGAAAGCGGTAGAAGGAAAAAGCGTTCAATTTGTTGAAAATAGAGCGGAGATTCCGTTCAATAGGGCGCTGCGCGTTGCGGTGGGTTTGGGTGTAGAGGTAGCCCCATACTTCGGGCATGGCACGGATAAGACGAAGGTATCCGCCGGCGTACGTTTTGCGGTAAAGCGGGGGGACGAAATCCAGGATGTCGCGCACAATGGGTTGAATGCCCCGGGACCGGGCCGTGTCGGCCAGCGCTTCGGCGGCGCGTTTGTGCCCGCCGCCGGCTGAGGCATGCAGCAGCAGTATTTTCATGAGCAGACTCGTTTTTTGCGGGGGAGAAACGTGGCCAGCAGCAACAGCAGTCCGGCCGGACCGAGCAGTATGTAATCCATGGGGACATGCAGAACCCAGTGAGGGTGCCAGAAGGCATACTGCGGGGTCAGGCGGGCAATGCCGTACGCCGGGTTGAATACAAACCAGAGAAAATCCTCCATCAGCCAGAACAGCATCAATCCGCTCAGAATGCGGCACTCCATCCGGGGGGTGAATTGTCCGCCGAGCACGAGGGGCCAATGAAAAACCAGCGCCATGAAGGTAAAGAGCAGGGTGTGGTAGCCGGTGATTTCGCGCCCGCCCATGAGCCACTGGAGCGCGGGGTTTTCGCGGATTCGCCAGGTGGGCAGATTGGCCGCCCATCCCGCCGAACCTTCAATCTGGATTTCCAGCAGCGCCATGACCGCAGCGAGCAACACGAGCCAGGCAAAGAACAGTGCGAATGGACGCCGTCCGGTGGGGCAACTCAGATTCGGGATGGCAGGGTTTTCTTTTCGGTAATCCGGTTCTTCCATGAAACAATCTCCATTTCACCCTTGTCGGTTTCGACCAGCGCCGTGCAGCTTTCCACCCAGTCGCCGGTGTTGTAATACATCATGTTGCCGAAATCTCTGATTTCAGCCTTGTGAATGTGGCCGCAAACCACGCCCTGCGCATGCCGTTTGTGCGCTTCACGGGCGAGTGCCTGTTCGTAGTCCGTCATAAACTTCACGACATTTTTCACGCGCTGTTTGACGCAGGCGGAGAGGGACCATTCGGGAAGGCCGAGGCGCCGGCGCAGGCGGTTGATAACGCGTCCGGCATGGATCGTCAGATCGTAACCGTGATTGCCCAAAACGGCCAGCCAGGGGGCATATTGGACCACGCCGTCGAATTCATCCCCGTGCAAGACCCAGAGTGTGCGTCCGTCCGCCGTGGTGTGAAAGGCTTCGTTCACGACGCTGATGCCGCCGAGTTGAATCGGGGCGTAATCGCGAATGAAGGCATCGTGATTGCCGGGGATGTATGTGACCCTGGAACCCTTGCGCGCCTTCCGAAGCAGTTTTTGAACCACGTCGTTATGCGTTTGGGGCCAGTGCCAGTTGCGTTTGAGCATCCAGCCGTCCACCACATCGCCGACGAGGTACCAGTTATCGGCGTCGTGATGCCGGAGAAAATCCAGCAGGCGATCGGCCTCGCTGGGACTCCATCCGAGGTGCATATCGGAGATCCAGATGGAGCGATAACGGCGGACCGGAATGTACGCCTCCTGATACGGCGCGCTCGGCTGGATGGGATCATTGCTTATATGAAATGGTGATTTTTGCATACGTTCGGAAGAGAGCTTGCCGGACGTATGCAAAAAGCGGATTAGCGCCGCATTAGAATTGCGTTCATTCAGCGGGCGGCAGGCAATCGAACTCGTAACGGACGGCGCTCAGCATGTAGAGTGCGGCGGTTTCGGAGCGGAGGACAGTCGGGCCCAGGCTGACCGGCTGGACGCCCGCCTGCCGCAGCAGTACGCGTTCCCGCTCGGTATAGTCGCCCTCCGGTCCCACATACAGAACAATCGTTTCGGGATCGGCGCCGATATCGCGCAGGGCATCGCGGAAGGTACGGCTGTCCGGTTCGAGTGCGCCGTAGAATTGATGCGGTGCGCCTTTCATGGATGCCGGCGCTGCTTCCAGCGGGACCGGCGCGTGAATGACGGGCAGGCGGTAATTGCAGGATTGTTTCAGGGCGGCCAGCGCGATGGCCCGCATACGCTCCTGATGGTTGTCTTCGCCGCGCGCTTTCTCTTTCACCACCGAGCGGTCGCCCCAGACGGGAAGCAGTTCGCTCACGCCAAGCTCCACCATCTTTTGAATGACGATTTCCATGCGCGGGTGTTTGATGAGCGATTGGACGAGCACTGTTTTCGGGCGGTTTTCGGGTATGGTTTGCACCGATTGATAGCTGATCACCACGGCATTCTTTCGGGCGGATTCGATCACGCCGTCCGTCCAGCGGCCTTCGCCATCCAGCACGCGGACCGATGCGCCTTCGTCCAGGCGCAGCACGCGGACCAGGTGGTGTGATTCCGGTTCGTCCAGTTCGATCCGTTCGGGCTTCCAGGCGCCGGGCGGGGCGATGCAGCGGATGTGAGGGACATAGTTGAATGCGGTGTTGTTTGTTTTCATTGTGCCATCCATGCCTCGGTTTACCAGGTCGTCATATAGTTGCGATCCATTTCAAAGGCGCAGCGGATGTGCCGGATTTCCGGGTGGCGGTCGCCGGGTTGTCCGATCACTTCCACCACATCAAAACGAAACGAATCCGGTTTTTGTTTGAGCCGCGTTACATACTTGGCCGCCGCGCGGCAAAGGGCCTTCTGTTTGGCGCGGTCCACGGCATCCAGCGGGCGGCCAAAGGATTCATTGCCGCGCGTCTTCACTTCTACAAATACCAGCTCGCGTCCATCGCGCGCGACCAGGTCCAACTCGTCGTGCCGGCCGATGCGTACGCGCCGTCCGAGGATGCGCAACCCGGCGCGCCGCAGTGTTCGCTCCGCCATTTTTTCGCCCCAGATTCCTGTTTGCAGGTGTTCCGGGAGCTTGCGTTTGAAAAACCAGAACATGCCTATTCTCCATACCTGCGTTGCGGCGCGACAGCAAGCCCGCAGTGCGCAAAAACGGCCTTGATTTTGCGGGGTCGGGCCCGATAATACCGCCTTTCATCCGTGGATGTTTCACAAGTTCCGGGAGACCCTATGACCACGAAAAGAAGCAAAGCGGTCAAAGAGACCGCAGAAACCATGGCAAGCCGCCAGCGGGAAATATCCGTCTCTGAATTCTTTCTGAAGAACAGGCATTTGCTGGGCTTTGACAGTCCGCGCAAGGCGCTGCTGACCACGGTGAAGGAGGCCGTGGATAATGCGATGGACGCCTGTGAAGAGGCGGGCATTCTGCCGGAAATCAGTGTGGATATTCAGCAGACCGAAGATAAACGTTTTCGCGTTACGGTGACCGATAACGGTCCGGGAATTGTCCGCAATCAGATTCCGAAAATATTTGCCAAGCTGCTGTACGGTTCCAAGTTTCACCGGTTGCGCATGTCGCGCGGGCAGCAGGGGATCGGGATCAGCGCCGCCGGCATGTACGGGCAGCTCACCACGGGCAGTTCCACATGTATTCTTTCCACCACCAAAGGGCGTACCTGCGCACACGACATACAGGTTCAGATTGATACAAAGACGAACAAACCCGTTATTCTGCGCGATGAACAGACGGCCTGGGAGCCTGTATTTTATCCGGCCGGCGATCCGCCGCCCGCGCCGGTTTCCTTTCCGCACGGCACTTCGGTCTCCATTGAAATGGAGGCAGCCTACATACGCGGGCGGCTTTCCGTGGATGAATACCTGAAGCAATGCGCCATTGTGAATCCGCATTTACAGCTGCACTACCGGATTCAACTGCTGGATAAGGCGGCGACGCGCGAAGAGGTGTCGGGCGGGGCGGAGCCGATTCAGCCCGCGCCGGAAGGAACCGGAGGCGAAACGCAGGCGGTGCCGTCCGCTCCGTGGTTTACGTTTGTGCGCGCCGTACAGGATTTGCCGACGCCGCCCACGGAAATCATGCCGCACCCGCACGGGGTGGAGCTGGGCATGCTGATGAAAATGCTTAAGGATACGCCGTCGCACACGCTGCGCGGCGCGCTGGCGGAGGATTTTTCCCGCATCAGTTCAAAAACCGCGCTGGAGATTTGCGAACGGGCCGGGCTTGATCCGAAGTCCAAACCGGCGCGTGTGGCTCATCACGAAAGTGAGGCGCTGTTCAAGGCAATTCAAAATACCAAACTGATGCGCCCGCAGACGGACTGTCTTTCCCCGATCGGCGAAGAGCAGATGGTTGCCGGATTGAAAAAAGAAATTCAGGCGGATTTCTATACGGCGGTCACGCGCAAGCCGTCCGTGTACCGGGGCAATCCCTTTTTAGTGGAGGTGGCGCTGGCCTATGCGAAGCCGGGCGTGAATGAGGAGCTGGGCGCGGAAGATCCGGTTCGCATTCTGCGCATTGCCAACCGGGTTCCACTGCTCTACATGGCGGGGGCGTGCGCCATTACGAAGTCCGTCACCAAAGTGAATTGGAAGGCTTACGGGTTGGCGCAGCCGCGCGGCGGTTTGCCGATCGGACCCATGGTGATCACCGCGCACATGGCGAGCGTTTGGGTTCCGTTCACCAGCGAAAGCAAAGAGGCGATTGCGCACTATCCGGAAATTGAAAAGGAATTCATTGCGGCGCTTCAGGAGTGCGGACGGCATCTCTCGGTTTTCCTCAGCAAGAAGCAGCGGGCCGCGGAAATGGACCGCAAGCGCAGCTACATGGAACTGTACATTCCGCATCTGGCGCTCGGCCTGAAGGATATTCTGGATTTAAGCGACAAGCAGGAGACGCAGGTGCAGGATCAGTTGCGCTCGATGCTCGAACGCTCACGGCTCGAAACTTAACCCGGAAAGAGAATTATTTATGGCTGCAAAAAAAGAACCCGTTCAACCTGAAGTTGTTTCCAGAGAAACCGCCTCCCGCCGCATTCAGGAGGTGGCTAAAACGATTCATGACGACATCACCCGAAAAAACAAAAAGCCCTCCATGAGTTTTCCCATCCGGTCGCTCTCGAATGTGAAATATGACGCGAAACAGGGGCATTTTGAAATGATGGGGAAAACCAGTACGCGCACCCTGTCCTATAATACCGTGAAAACTTTCGCGCAGTCGATGCGTCTGCTGGCCACCACCAAGAAGGATTTGCTGGACCGCGATGACATTGCCGGCAAGCGCGAAGTGTATTACAACAGCAAAAGCTGGGGGGAGTGCCGCTTCGACGAGCAGCCGGAAAGCGATACGCTGCTGGACGACATGGAGGCCATGCTCGGCATCAATCGCGAGCAGCTCGGGTACATCCCGGAGGAGCGGGGCGGCGATGTGTGCGGGCCGATCACCGTGATCGACCGGGATGCCTACACCGGGAAGGATATCAAGATCGACTGCATGAAGCTCGGATCCGGCGCGTGGAGTATTCCGTCGCGCGTGGAGCATCTTCGTTTTGAAACGAAGGCAAAGTTGGTGCTGGTGGTGGAAACGTCCTCGCTCTTTCAGCGTCTTGTGCATCACCGTTATTATGCCGACGCCAACTGCATTCTGATTTCCATGAGCGGGGTTCCCACGCGCGCCTGCCGCCGGTTTATCCGGAGGCTTTCCGATGATTGCCGGCTGCCCGTTGTGGCCTTCACCGACGGGGATCCGTACGGCTATTGCAACATCTATCGCACGCTCAAGGTGGGATCCGGCCAGGCCGCTCACATCAACAAATATTTCTGTGTGCCGCAGGCCTGTTATTTGGGGGTCACGCCGCAGGACATCATTGATTATCACCTGGAGGATGCCACGCATCCGCTGGAAGATGCCGACGTGAAGCGCGCCAAAGACGCCTTGAAAAATGATCCCTTCATTAAGCATCACAGGGAATGGCAGAAGGCACTCAATCAGATGCTGGAGATGGGGGTTCGTATTGAACAACAGGCCTTTGCCAAGCACGGGTTGAACTTCGTTCTGGAGCATTACCTGCCCGAGAAGCTCAAAAAGGGCGAGTTTTTACCGTAGCCGTTTCATTCAATGCCGGCGACCGCCCGGGCCGCTGCCGATGGTGCGTCCGGCGGACAGAATGCGGCGGCGAATCATGGGTACGACGTTTTCAGGCGGTTCTTCGATGCAGATTTTGGACGGGTAAATCTGATAGAGCCGTTTGCAGTGAAGCGGCGTCAGATTCGGCATGATCACGTTGGCGCCCCAGGCCAGCCCGGACTCGTAGCCCGCGGCTTTGTCGATCGTGGCGAGCGCGGTGGTGCTTGGAATGTTGGCCTGCGGACACATCAAACGCGTGACGGCAATCACTTTGAGGGCCATGTCCTCCGAGGCGGGAACCTGATCCGCGTGGGGCGGGAAGCCGCGGCCGGCTCCGAGCGCCGTATCGGGATGGGCAATAAACGGGCCGACGCCGATCATATCCAGATCCAGTTCGCGGAATCGTTCGATGTCGTTGGCCAGAGAGTCGAACGATTGCCCCGGGATGCCGATCATCACGCCGCTGCCGATCTCGTAGCCCAGAGACCGCAGCATTTGAAGCTGGCGCATACGGTCGGATTTGCGGTGAGGCAGGGAGGGGTGGATGCGTTCAAAAAGTTCGGTATCCGAGGTTTCAAAGCGCAGCAGGTAGCGGTCGGCCCCGGCGCGGCGCCAGGCGGCGAGTTCTGCGTCGGTGCGTTCTCCGAGGCTGAGCGTAACGGCCAGCGGTGTTTCATCTTTGATGCGGCGAATGATGGTTTCAATGATGGACTGGGTGAATCCGTAGTCTTCGCCGGATTGCAGAACGACGGTGCCGAACCCATACGCGGCCGCCTGCCGCGCGCCTTCAATAATTTCGTCCGGGGTCATGCGATAGCGCGGAATGGAGGCGTTGCCCGCGTGAAGTCCGCAATACGCGCAATGCCGCGCACAGTGATTGGATATTTCCAGCAGCCCGCGCAGATGCACGGCGTCGCCGACGGATTGACGGCGGAGAGCGTCGGCCCGGTCGCGGAGGGCCTGCATGTGCGCAGCATCCGTTTCCCGGAGCAGATCGGTTATTTCGTGATGATTCATTCGGGGCGGGCTCCGTTGCTTTGCGTTTTATGAATGGTCGGAACTTCCCGGATTTCGTTTGGTGGAGCGGCCGTACCGGTTGGTGATGGGCATACGGCGGTCCCGTCCGAACGACTTGGGCGTTATTTTAATGCCGGGCGGCCCCTGACGGCGTTTATACTCATTCAGATCAATCAGGCGCGCCACGCGCTCAACGGTGGCCGGATCGAAATTCTGGTCGATGATTTCCTGAACGCCCATATCAAACTCGACGTAGCGCTCAATGATGGCGTCGAGGATCTCATAGGGCGGGAGAGAATCGCTGTCCTTTTGATTGGCGCGGAGTTCCGCCGTGGGTGGACGCGTGATAATGGAGGGCGGGATCACGGGCGTTTCGTTTTGGCTGTTGCGCCAGCGGCACAGTTCAAAGACGAGCGTTTTGGGGACGTCCTTAATGACGGCGAACCCGCCGGCCATGTCGCCGTA
>CAZISY010000035.1:0-17943 GCA_964542025.1 uncultured Verrucomicrobiota bacterium | reverse complement strand
CAGCGTGTGGACCAGCAGCGCTTCTTCGAACTGACCGGCGCGCGCGGTGAGGCGTCCGGCCCGATCAAAAATCATGCTGGCGCCGTCAAAAACCAGTTCATCCTGCCCGCCGATGAGATTGCAATAGAAGAGCGGGGCATTCAGGATGCGGGCGGTTTGGGCGAGGGTGAGTTCACGGACCGACAGCTTGTGCCGGAAGTAGGGCGATGCGGAAAGATTGATCAGGGCATGAAGCGAAGCCTGTTGAAGCAATCGGGTCGGCATTTTTTCCGCGAACCAGGAATCCTCGCAGATGTGAAGGCCGATGCGCAAGCCGTCCACATCAAGGACCAGCCCCGTTTCCCCGGGGGAGAAGTGTCGTTTTTCATCAAAAACGCCGTAGTTGGGCAGCAGCATTTTGCTGTAGATGCCCTGTACTTTTCCGCGCGACAGAACGGCGGCGGCATTTCGCACGGCGCCTTCCACCCGGTACGGAACGCCGACGACGGAGATCATCTCGGGCGGCAGTTCTCCGGCCAGTTGGCCGAGCAGCTGTTCGCAGTCGTTCAGAAATCCGTTTTTCAGGACGAGATCTTCCGGCGGGTACCCGGAGACGGCCAGCTCGGGAAAGACAGCGATGCGGGCGGATTGTTCGGAGGCCCGAAGGGTGTAGTCCCGGATTTTAGCGCAGTTGCCTTCGAGATCTCCCACGGTGGTATTGATTTGGGCCAGAGCGATGGTGATTGATTTCATAAGGGCCTCACAGGGGTTTCCACACGGTTCGCGCGAGCATCAGGGTTTTGGAATCCGCCGGACGGAAAACGCGGTGCAGGCCGGTTTCCATGGGGCGCACGCCGGCGAACTGTGAAACGATGCGCTCGCCGTAATTGCTTTCCGCTTTGAATTCAATGTGTATTTCCGAAAGCTGATTCGCGTTGCGCCAGGCCGCCGGAACGGATTCAACGGCCCACTCAATGAAATTCACGTTGTTGACGTGGTTGTTCACATCAATATCACTCAGGCGCACTTGAAATTCTGTTTCGGCATCCAGGCGTTCCGGTATCTGGATTTTTTCGGCGCTCAGCGTTTCGCGGGTGTCGAGCGGACAGCTGGCGGGGATGCAGAGGTCTAGCTGGTCGGGAATACGCTGAGGACTGCGTTTGAGCACATCAATGATAATCCAGGAGCTCGTGGCGCTTCCAATGGCAGATCCCTGCTGATCGCGGATGCAAAAACGGCGGTAGGCGTACAGTCGGTTTTTCCCGGAGGGCCAGGTGGAAACCGTTACCGTGTCGCCCCAGACGGGGTAGCTGGACATTTTTACGTTCAACTGAAGCAGAACCCAGGTCAGGGCGCTGTCTTCCCGGTCGGCCAGCGCAAAACCCAGGCGCGCGGCATGCAGCCAGGCCATTTCCTGGAAATAATTGCAGATGGTTTGGATGGTGGCTCTTCGCGAGGCATCCGACTCGTACGAGCGGACCGTGAATGGAACGGTCATTGTTTTTTCTTCTTCTGAAATGCGGCGTACATTCATAAAACACTCCGGGAAACAGGGTTTCTTTAGGCCTATCGGTGCGCAAGATCAAGAACGGGCCGGTAAAAAAGTGAAGTTGTTCTATTTTTCGCTGTAACTGCGGATATCTTTGATTAAAGTAGCCGCCCTGAGCCGTCAAAAGCGAAACTTCTCAACTCGTTCAACAAAAAGGTCTCCATGGATTCATTGGATAAACCGCATGAGGAATGCGGCATTTTTGGCGTTTACGGGGTACCCGACTGCGCACCGCTGATTTACCGGGGGTTGTTTTCAATGCAGCACCGCGGACAGGAAGGCGCCGGGATCGTGGTCAGCGATGGGGTGCAGGTACACTCTCAAAAGGGGCAGGGGTTGGTTAATGATGTGTTTTCCCGCAAAGCGTGGGATCACCTGCCCGGTGCAATCGGCATCGGGCACGTTCGCTACTCCACCACCGGTTCCACGCGCATTCAGAATGTGCAGCCGCTGGTGGTGGAATGTCTGGACGGCATTTGGGCGGTGGCGCACAACGGCAATCTGGTCAATGCGCAGGCGCTGCGAAAGATGTACCAGGAGGCGGGCGCCATTTTTCAAACCAGCACCGACAGCGAAGTGCTGGTACACCTGCTGGCCGACCCCATGTTCCGCACGCGCCCCAAACGCGTGGCGCGCGCGCTGGGCGAGCTGAAAGGCTCCTTTGCGTTTCTGATTATGACGGCCACCGGCCTTGTGGCGGCACGCGATCCGCACGGCTTCCGTCCGCTTTCCATCGGCAAACTGGGCGATGCGATTATCTTTGCCAGCGAAACCTGCGCGTTGAATCAGGTCGGCGCGGAATACATACGGGACGTGAAACCCGGCGAAATGGTGACGGTGGACGCTTCGGGCATGCACAGTACGATGTTCGCGGAAACCAATTCACCGCTGGCGCAGTGCGTTTTTGAAATGGTGTATTTTGCACGCCCGGACAGCCGGGTGTTCGGTAAAAACGTACATCTCGTGCGCTATGAATACGGGCGGCGCCTCGCGAAAGAACATCCGGTCGAGGCGGACGTGGTCGTGCCGATTCCCGACAGCGGCAATTCCTCCGCGCTGGGTTTTTCGCAGGAAAGCGGCATCCGCCTGGATTTCGGTTTCATCCGCAACCACTATGTGGGGCGCACCTTCATTATGCCGGAGGCCGGCGAACGGGCTCTGGGCGTGGATATGAAGCTGGCCGTCCTGCCTGAAGTGATTCAGGGAAAGCGCGTGGTGCTGGTGGATGATTCCATTGTGCGCGGGACCACGGCAAAACGGCGCGTGGCCATTCTGCGCAAAGCGGGCGCCAAAGAAATTCACATGCGCATCTCCTGCCCGCCGACCGCCCATCCGTGTTTCTACGGCATCGATTTCCCGAGCCGTGAGGAATTGATCGCGGGGAAAGGCACCCAGGAGGATATCCGACAGTATCTGGGCGCGGACAGTCTCGGCTATCTGAGTGTGGAAGGCCTCCTTTCGCCGTTTGAACGACCCGATGATTTCTGTACCGCCTGCTTTACCGGAAAGTATCCGTTGGATGCCTCGGGGATGCAGGGGAAAAAGGCCCTGGAGCGCAATGCGTCATTCTGATTTGGAGTAAGCACTATTATGACAAAGCATATTTTTGTGACAGGCGGAGTGGTTTCATCGCTGGGCAAGGGGCTGACGGCCGCCTCGGTGGCGCTGCTGCTCGAGCGGCGCGGCTATCGGGTTCGTTTGCAGAAAATGGATCCGTACCTGAACGTGGATCCCGGAACGATGTCGCCCTACCAGCACGGGGAAGTATACGTCACCGTAGATGGCGCTGAGACGGATTTGGATCTGGGGCACTATGAGCGGTTCACCGGCAACAACTGCACCCGCAACAGTAATTATACGACGGGCCGTTTGTACAGTTCCGTGATTTCGCGGGAGCGGGAGGGCGGATATCTGGGCAAAACCGTTCAGGTGATTCCGCACATCACGGATGAAATAAAAAAAGCCATCCGGTCGCTGGATGCGCCCGATGTGGATATCGCCATCACTGAAATCGGCGGAACTGTGGGCGACATTGAGTCGCTGCCGTTTCTGGAGGCGATTCGCCAGTATCGCCAGGATGCGGGCGCTGTGAATGTGCTGTTCATGCACATTACGCTGGTGCCGTATATCAAGGCCGCCGGTGAAATGAAGACGAAGCCTTCGCAGCAGTCGGTCGGCGTACTGCGTACCATCGGGATCATTCCGGATATTCTGGTGTGCCGGTGCGAGCGGCCGATGTCCGATGACCACAAAGAAAAGCTGGCGCTTTTCTGCAATGTGGACCGCAAGCTGGTGATTGAGGAAAAGGATGTGGATCACTCGATTTATGAAGTGCCGCTTGAACTGGCCGCGCAGGATTTGGATGTCTATATCCTGGAAAAGCTGAGTCTGCATGTGAACCCGCTCCGCATCAGCGATTGGCGAAAAATGGTGAATACGCTGATTCATCCCGATCACGGCGAAGTGACCATTTCGGTCGTCGGGAAATACATCAGCCTGCGTGATTCCTATAAAAGTATTTACGAAGCGCTGACGCACGGCGGTATTGCCAACCGGGTGCATGTGAACCTGCGGATGATTGAGTCCGAGCAAATCGAAAAGAACGGAGCGGCCCGCCTGCTGAAGGGTTCGCACGGCATCCTGGTGCCCGGCGGATTCGGCGGGCGCGGCATCGAAGGAAAAATCAAGGCCATCACCTATGCACGCGAGAACGGTATTCCGTTTTTCGGCATCTGTCTCGGGATGCAGTGCGCGGTCATGGAATTTGCCCGCAATGTGTGCGGAATGAAGAATGCCAACAGTACGGAGTTTGTGGAAAAGCTCGAGTACCCGGTGATTGATCTGATGGAAACCCAGAAGGCGGTGACGGCCAAGGGCGGAACCATGCGGCTGGGAGCCTATCCGTGTAAGGTCGCCGACAAAACCCGCGCGAAAAAAGCCTATAAAAAAAGTCTGGTGAATGAACGCCATCGGCATCGCTACGAGTTCAACAACCGGTTCCGTGATGCGATGAAAAAGAACGGTCTGATTTTTTCCGGGCTTTCCCCGGATGGCGAATTGGTGGAGATTGTTGAGCTGGCTTCGCATCCCTGGTTTGTGGCTTGTCAGTTCCATCCCGAATTCCAGTCCACACCACTGACCGCGCATCCGCTGTTCCGCGAATTTATCGCGGCGGCTCAGAATATGCAGAAAAAATGAACCGGTGGAAAATCATCCCCAAAGGGCTGTGTGCCTGGGCTCTTCTGTCCACGCTGACGGGAACGGCCGCCGCCCTGACCTGCTTCAGCAATGTACTGTGGGTCGCGGATGGCGGAAACGATGGCGATAGCTTTTTGGTTCAGCTTGATCCGCAAAAAAAAGTTCGCATACGGCTTTATTTTGCGGATTGCCCGGAAACCGGAGGCAGCTGGGAATCCGATTTGCGCCGCATCCGGGAACAGTGCCGCTACTTTGGTTTGACCGACGAAAAAACGCTGGTTGAACAGGGGCGTCGCGATGCCGCCTTTACACAGGAACAGCTGCAACGGCCCTTCACGGTATATACCGCATTCGCCTCCGCGTTGGGCCGCAGTGCCGATGGGCGGGTGTATGGGTTTGTGGAAACGGCGGATGGACATGACCTGGCCACCCTGCTTGTGCAGTCCGGTCTGGCACGCGCCTATGGCGTGGGGCGTGAAAATCCGGCAGGATTGAAGCGCGATGAAATCAAGGCGCAGCTGACCGACCTGGAGGCGTCTGCGATGTTGAAGAATGCAGGCGTATGGGAGTATTCCGATCCCGACCTGCTGAGCCGCTTGCGCGCCGAACAGCGCAGAGAGGATCTTGAAATCGGAGCGATTCGTTCCGTAATTTCCTCGAAAGAAAACGCGCCGGAGGAGCCTCCTTCGCTACTGGCGATCAACAGCGCCACCGAAAAGGAACTGAGATCACTGCCCGGAGTCGGCCCCGCGCTGGCGGAACGGATTATTACAAACCGACCATACCGGCAGGTGGAGGATTTGCTGAACGTCAGGGGAATCTCCAAAGATCAGCTGGAACGGATTCGCCCGCTGATAGGTCTGGACTGAGCCATGCGGGGGATGTTCGGAGAAGGAATCGATATGATTGTACGTCAGGAATTAGCCGCTTACGGAAAGCAGATCGAACAGCGGAGACTCACCGCCGGCGCGGGAGGCAATATCAGCGCGCGCGACGGGCGGTTGATTTGGGTTAAGCCCAGCGGCTACGCGATGGGAGAATTGACCGGCCGGACGCTGTGCTGCGTGGATCCGGATTCCGGCGAGATGCTGGAGGGGCCGGCCCGTCCCACCTCGGAATTGCCGCTGCACCTCGCGATTTATCAGCGGAGGCCCGAGGTGCAGGCGGTTTTTCATACACATTCGCCCTGGGCGAGCGGCGTGATTTCAAGCGGCGCGGATATCCGGCCGATGTTTGCGGAGGTTGTGAATGATCTCGGGCGCATCGCCTGGGTGCCGTATATCACGCCGGGGAGCCGGGAGCTGGCCGATGCCGTGGCGGAAGCCGCCCGGGAACACGATACGATTTTTATGTCGAACCACGGCGTGGTAGCGCTCGGGAAAACCATGAAGCAGGCTTTTTACCGCTGTTGTGTGGCGGAAGATGCAGCAAAGTCCTGGCTGGCGGCATCCATCGCCGGTACCCCGCAAATTCTGACGGATGCGCAAGTGGCTGAGCTGAAAGAGTTGGAATCCGGCGCATATCGAACGCGCGTGGCCGAACAATAATGAAGCGTCGCCGATTTGCGGGAGTCGGGTCAGCCGGGGATAGTCTTCAAAACAGCATGATCCGGAAATTGACAAGGGCGGGGGCCGCCTGTAGAAAAGAACCCATAGGCATGTTATGGCTGAGCAGAAACAAGCAAACGACAGTGTATATGGATTGGCGGATCGCGCCCTCTGGGAAGCGTATTGGAAAAATCCGGACGGCGGAAAAGCGCTGTCGGATCTGATGGAAGTGCAGCTTCCGCTTGTCTATGCGGTGCTGGAACGCATATCCATCACCCTGCCTCCGCATGTGGCCATTGAAGATTTGCTGCAATCAGCGGCACTGGGCCTGTATCACGCCATCACCCGCTTTGACCCGGAACGGGGCTACAAATTTTCGTCATTCGCCTTCCCGCGAATCCGGGGCGCCATTCTGGATGAACTCCGGCAGATGGATTACCTCTCACGCTCCACGCGGCTCCAGATACGCAAGGTGGAGGCGGCCATACGCGAATATACCCAGGCCCACGGGCACACGCCGGACGAAACGGAAATCGCCGACAGCCTGGGGATGCGGGCCGAATATGTTTCAACGCTGATTGCCCGCTCCCAGCCGTGGCTTTCGCTGGATAAGGTGATGATGTCGTCCGATGGCGGCGAGATGACGCTGCGCGACATCCTGGCGGATACCTCGGCACCTTCCCCGGGCGAGGAAGCCGAGCGCAATGACATGTGGCAGGCGCTGCGCCAGGCCTTTCTGCTGCTCACGGCCAAAGAACAAAAAATACTTTACCTTTATTATTATGAAGAGTTGCGACTGAGCGAAATTGCGCAGTTGTATGATTTGACCGAGGCCAGAATCTGTCAGATTCATGCGCTGGCCGTGGCCAAGCTGAAGGCGGCACTGTCCAGCGAAGAGTATGGATAGCTGTTCGCGCGGGAAGAAGGGAAGGGGCCCATGGCAGATGACTTGGATGGCGTAAACCAAACTTCCTCGGTTCGACACTATAATCCCGGCGACCAGTATCGCGTGCGGGAAACGGATCCGGATGAAGCGAGCGGCGGCCGCGATTTTTATGATGGCTTCATGCGTAAAAAAAAGCAGCAGCAGAACGCCGATGAAAAACAGGACGAGCATGCGGCGGAGCAATCCCCGCAGTCACCGGAAAATCCGATTCCCGTCGTCGAGCAGATTATTCATGACGATGTGATTCTCAGCCGCCGCGCCCAGCAGCTGATCGGACAGGCAGAAGCGCCCGAGTCCGAAAAACCGCTGAAAACGATTCCGCCCGATCAATCCAGTCCAATTCCGCCTGCGACCCCGGGTCACATTCAGGTTAAGGCGTGAAACGGTGCGTTTCCCGGTCCGCGGGTGCTTGTTATTGCCGAAGCTGCACCCGCAGCGAACAGCGAGTCGTTGCCTTTTTAGGGATTGGCATTCACCGGAGAAGCCGTATAATGTGCGCCATGTCGGTTCCCCCTTCGAGCGGAAGCAGGGCCTGCGGGCTTGCCGGGTGAGCGGGATCGGTCGGGCGCAAAATATAATGAAGTGGACGTATAAAAAGAAAATCGTGATGCTGGCCATGACATCGGCGGCGTTGCCTATTGTGGTGATGTTCTGGCTGATCACGCAGCTTGAGCGGGATGTCGTGTCGCGGGCCACCGTCGGCCTCGAAAGCCTGGCACGAACCAACGTGGCCCAGATTGCCAGGGATGTGTATGGGCTCTGCACCATCTGCGACAGTATGTTCACCGACCAGTTGAATCAAAGCGTGGCCGCGGCCTGTGAACTTTTGTATGGATCCGGACCGGTCATGCTGGGGGAATCCGTGACCTGGACCGTGAAGAGTGATGACTCGAAATCCCTGCATGAGGTATCCCTTCCGGCTCTGTGTGTGAATGATTATGTGTATTCCCCGACCAACACGCTGATGAGTCAGTATATCCCCGTGGTGGATGATGTCATCCGAATGACCGGGATGGATTGCACCCTGTTTCAGTTGATGAATAAAAAGGGCGATCTGATTCGTGTGGCCAGTACGCTTTCTGAAAAGAAGGATAAAAACCGGCGGGCGCTGGGGACAGTTTTTCCGGCCGTCGGCGCGGATGGTTTGACGAATGCCGCGGTCACGGCGGTATTGAATGGAAAGCAATCCCGTTCATTTGAGACCGTATTGGATAACGCCTATCTTGTATGTCGTTTGCCGGTGAGTAATGTAACCGGAGAAGTGATTGGCATGATGGGCGTGGGGCGAAAAGTCGATATCATGGATTTCCTTAAAACCATCATTCAGAATACGCGCGTAGGCGAGCGCGGATATGTTTGGGTGGTCAGTGCCGATGGTCCGGAACGGGGGCGCGCCATTATTTCGGAGGCGGGCGTTCAGAACGGAAAACAGCTGTGGGATGCCAAAGATGCCGGCGGGAGTTTCTATGTTCGCGAAATGATTGATGCCGCTACGAATGCAGCCCCCGGCGAGATTCTTTTCAAGCGGCTGGATCTGCCGGGCGCCGATGGTACACCGGGCGAATCCCGCGTTATGGCGTATACCTGGTTCGAGCCATGGCAGTGGATCATCGGAGCGAGCGCCTTTGAAGGGGAATACTATGCGCTGAATGACCGGATTCGCGATGAAACGAGGGAAAGCCTGGTGCATCTGCTGGTGGCAGGCGTATGCGTATTGCTGTTGGCCGTCTTTTTTTCCGCTGTGATGGGAAACCGCATGGCGCGTCCTCTGGGGCGAATCAATCAAGTGGCAAAATTGGTGGCGGCCGGTAATCTGCGGGATGCTTTGAGCGCGCTGAACGGTTTGCAGGATGGACGCCGGCGCATGGCGCGCGATGAAATCTCAGAATTGGCCGGATCGTTCAGAACCATGACGGACCGTCTCGCGGCCCTGCTCGGACAGGTGCAAAAATCCGGCCTCCAGGTGACTACATCCGCCACGGAAATCGCTGCCGCCGCCCGCCAGTTGGAGTCGACAGCGGTGGAACAGGCGGCGTCCACCCGGGCCGTCTCCCAGACCACCCATCAGATCACCGAAACCGCCCAGTCCCTGGTTCATACGATGGATGAGGTGCATGCCACCTCCAATACCACCTCGGATACGGCGGAAACGGGCCGCGGAAAAATGCAGAATATGCAGGAAGCCATGCAGCATCTGGTGCATGCCACAGAATTTATTTCGTCCAAATTGGCGGTGATCAATGAAAAGGCCGGGCGCATATCCGGCGTGGTTACCACCATCAATGCCATTTCCGATCAAACCAATCTGCTTTCCCTGAATGCCGCCATTGAAGCGGAAAAAGCCGGCGAACACGGCCGCGGATTCGTTGTGGTTGCGCGCGAAATTACGCGCCTCGCCGATCAAACCGCCACGGCCACGCAGGATATCGAGTACATGGTTCGGGAAATGCAGTCTTCCGTCAGTTCCGGGGTGATGGAAATGGACAAGTTCGGCGAGGGCGTGCGGCAAAGTGTTCAGGAAGTGGCCGGTATTGCCGGGCAGTTGGGGGCCATCATTGAGCAGGTGCGCGAGTTGGGCCCGCAGTTTGATGCCGTTCAGCAGGGCATGAATGTGCAGGTGGACGGCGCGCGTCAAATCAGTTCGACGATGCGTGATCTTTCGTCCGCAGCTGATCAATCGCGCGATTCACTGCACGAATTTCAGCATGTTACTGAACAGCTTAACGAGGCCGTCACAGGGCTGCAACGGGAGGTCGCTCAATTCAGCATCTGATGAAAACGCGCGCATATAAACAAAAAGAGTGGGGCATCGGATGTCCCGGGGTAATTTGCTGGGCGCTTTGTGCCGTGACGCTGCTGAGCGGAATGACGGGGATGGCGCAGACCCTGGAGAGCGTGCGTTTCATGCCGCACTGGGTGCCGCAGGCGCAATTCGCCGGTTTCTACATGGCACAGCAAAAGGGCTTTTATCTTGAAGAGGGATTGTCCGTGGAAATGCTGACGGGTGGTCCCGGGCGTGATCCGATGCAGGCGCTTGCTGCCGGAGAACTGGATGTGGGGACCACTTTTTTATCCTCGGCGCTGAAAGTGCGCGCGGAAGGGACGCCGGTGGTGAATATCGGGCAGATCGTGCAACGGTCGGCTTTGCTGCTGGTCACCCGGGCATCGTCCGGTATTGAGTCCCCGGCGGATATGGATGGTAAAATTGTGACGCTCTGGACCTTTTTCGATGTGCAACCGCGCGCGTTGTTCCGAAAATTCAACGTGAACCCCATAATTATTCCACAGCTGTACTCGTTTAATCTCTTCCTGCGAGGCGGGGCGGATGTGGTATCAGCCATGTGGTACAACGAGTATCACCAGCTGTTGAATTCGGGGATCAATGATGATGAATTGCGGGTTTTCCGGTACGAAGAGTACGGGTTAAATTTCCCAGAGGACGGCGTGTACTGCACGGAACGACTGCTGAAGGAACGACCCGAGGTCTGCCGTCGGTTTGTGAAGGCGGCCCTCAAGGGTTGGCTGTATGCCTTCGAGCATCAGGAGGAAACGCTGGATGTTATCATGGAGCGGGTGCAGGCCGCCAAAGTGCCGACGACCCGTGTTCACCAGCGCTGGATGCTCGCCAAAATGAAGGATTTAGTTATGCCGAACGGTCAGCCCTCTGAAATGGGCCAGCTCCCGGAAGCGGAATATCAGCGGGTGGCGGAATCCATGCGGGACGCCGGATTGCTGAAGGATGTGGTTCCCTACAAACAATTCTATGAAAACTGCGCGGAATAAACGGTTTCAGATCGGGTTGGCCACCCGGCTGGCGTTCTTAATTATCACCGGAACAGCGGTGATTTATGCCCTGGCGCTGGCCATCAATTTCTACTATTCGCGCCAGATGCTGGAACAGAAAATCAGCAAGGAAGTGCGCGATTTGGCCTATGGGGCCATTGAAAAAATTGAGCGGGAACTCAGCCCGATTGAGTCGGTCACGCGTTATTCGGCGCGCCTCGTCGAAACGCTGCATCCTTCCCAGCCCGTGCTGGATCGAATTATTCGTTCCGCTTTTTCCGAGGGTAAGGGCATCTATGGTTTTACCGTGGCCTATGAGCCGTATGCCTTTGATCCGGCATTGGAATATTATTGCCCATATACCTATCTCGACGGCGACACCCTGAAGCAGACCATGCTGGATGCCTCCAACATCCTCTATTTTTACAGAGACTGGTATCTAATTCCGAAAATGCTTCGGAAAGCCGGTTGGACGGAGCCATACTACAGCGAAGTGGCGGGGCAGACACTGATGGCCACCTACTCCCAGCCGCTCTATGCGGATGACGCGGACAAGCCTGTTTTTGTCGGAGTTGCCGCCGCTGATGTGCAACTCGACTGGCTGAACAGCATGATTAAAAATATTTCTATTCTCAAAACCGGTTATGCCCTGCTTATTTCCAAGAATGGCGCCTTCATTGCCCATCCGAACCAGGATCGCGTATTGATCGAAAGTTTTTTTGACAGAGCGGAGAGCATCGGGAGTGAAGCGATGCGGAATTTGGGGCGCGATATGATCAGCGGCGGGGAGGCGTTTGTTTCGCTAAGCGCCAAAGAGGCCGAAGGGGAAGAGAGCTGGATGTATTATGCGCCGATCACCTCTACCGGCTGGTCACTGGTGGTCGTTTTTCCAAAACGCGAGCTGTTGGCCGACCTGTATGCGCTCAACAAAAAACTCGGCCTGGTGGGATGTGGCGGGTTCCTGGCGCTGGCGCTGATGGGGATTATCATGGGGCGCTGCTTCACGCGCCCGGTGGAGCAGGTGTCGCGCCTGGCCGGAATGCTTGCCGAGGGGCATCTGGAGGAGGCCCAGGGAATGCTTCCCGCCTTTGAGGCGCGCGCCAGGAAATTGACCACGCGGGAATACAGCCGTCTGGCGGATTCCTTCATCCGCATGGCCGGAAATCTCACGGCACTGCTGGCTCAGGTGAAGGACAGCGCCATTAAAGTTTCGTCCTCTGCAACACAAATTGCCGCGTCTGCCAGGCACCTGCAGGAAACCGGCGAATCACAGGCCGTATCCACCAGCGAAGTGTATGCCACCAGTCGGTCCATTTGCGATGTGGCCGGCGCGCTGGCGGAACGAATGCAGACGCTGAGTGATGATGCGTCCAATGCCGCGGAATTGGCGGGCACCGGGAAGGAAAGCCTTTCGCGTATCGCCCAAACCCACCGGGAAATGTTGGAATCCAGCGAAGCCTTTTTCGGAAAACTCGACCTGATCCGGGCAAAAACCAATGATATCGGACAGGTCATTACCGCCATAACCCAAGTGGCCAATCAGACCAACCTGCTTTCCCTGAATGCCGCCATTGAGGCGGAAAAGGCAGGCGAACAGGGGCGGGGTTTTTCCGTGGTGGCCCGACAGATTCGCGCTCTGGCCGATCAAACCAGCGTGGCGGTGCTTAACATCGAGGAAATGATTGTTACGATGCAGGAGGCGGTTCGCGATGGCGTGGTGGAAATGCAGTCCGTGCGTGATCGTCTTCGTTACGGGTCGGATGAATTTTCGCGGCTGAGCAGTGATGTGGAAGCCCTGATAGAACAGACCCGGCGCCTTGGTCCGGAATTCCACCATGCCAACGAGGGCATGCAGGCCCAATCCGAAAGCGCCAGACAGATCAGCGAGGCGATGGATCAAGTGAAACAGATGGCGGAACAGACGCGTGATGCCCTGGGTGAGTTTATGAGCGCCACGGAGGAGCTGCGCAGTGCCTCCGCGTTGCTGGATCACGAAATGCAGCGCTTTGTGAATTAACGATATGCTTGTTCTTATTTTTCAGGCGAGTAACCAATCGTACGCACTGGAAGTCTCCTGTGTGGAAGAGGTGATTCCCTATGTGAGCCTGCGCCCGCTTCCAGGAGCCCCAGATGGAGTAATCGGCTTATTGAATTACCGGGGCACGGTAATTCCGGTGGTGGATCTTTCAAACTGGATGGGTGGTTCCCCCGCCCGAAACCGGTTGAGTACGCGTATGGCCATCCTTCGCGTAGTGGCCGACGAGGGGTATTTTCATTTTGCCTTGCTGGTGGAAGGGGCTACGGAAACAAAGCCCATCAACTCCGCCGCCATCCACCCCCTGCAGGTGGCGGAGGGAAAAATCCCCTGTCTGGGAGGTGTTTTTGTAACGCAAAGTGAGATGGTTCAATTGATTGATCCTCAGAAATTGCTGACAGGCCCGTTGAAAGCCATATTGAGTACAAAGGAGAACAAAACATGATAACGAAATATGCCGTAAATATGTTGGCCGGTGGCGTGGTGCTGTTGGCTTCGTTCGGAGTAGCTGCAGAAAAAGAAGAAGGCGCGCAATCCAATCGGCTGGACTGGGGCACGGCGGAGGTGCACCCGCGCATGGTATATATCAATCGGCATTTCGAAAAAGCCGATGATCAGGAAGATCTTGGCGTAGGGGGTTGGATTCGCTATGCCACGCCTGAACGCCTCGGTTTAAGCGGTGCGCTGGCTCTGGCCGGAGGTCAGTCGCTGGGGTTTAACGAAGGAGATCGCAACGGGATCGGCATCGTCCCCGATGATCGTGATAATTATGGGGTGTTGAGCGAGGCCTATTTACAACTAGCCCATAAAAAAACATGGGTTCGCGGTCATCGCCAAGTTTTGGATACTCCCTATCTGAATGCCGATGACAATCGGATGATTCCCATCACCTATGAAGCCGTTACGGCTGAAAGCGCTGATTTCGGTGATCTGCTTTGGATGGGATCGTATGTATACGGCATGAAGCCAAAGGATTCCTCTGCCTTTTACAATATGACGGAGGCCGCCGGTTACGAGGGGGGAAGCCGGCCGCTGTACCTGACCGGATTCACCTTCTCGCGTGAATCCGCGCCAGTTTTAGAATTGTGGGAATACTATTTTCCAGATTACTACAATATCATTTATGGACAAATCCAATATGAACGGGCCATCAGCGATAATACCACGCTGTCATTCGCCCTGCAGGGGACTTCCCAGCAGGATGTTGGCGATTCGCTGGACGGGGCGGCCAATACCGGAGCCTGGGGCTCGCAGGTTGATTTGCTGCACCGCGGCCTCAATCTGGGTGCCGGGTTCACACAGACGGCAGCAAATCGCGACATGATCAATCCCTGGTCGGGGTATCCCGGTTATACCTCCCTTATGGAGGAAGATTGTAACCTGGCTTCCGAAAAAGCATGGCTGCTGGTGCTCGGGTATGACTTTAGCGAGTGCGGCCTCACCGGATTGCGTTCATTCCTGAATGCCACCGGGGCATGGTCACCTGAGGACGGGACCGTCCTCCATCCTGCTCAAGATGAAGTCAACTTTACGGTGGATTACAAGTTGCCAGGCATGTTGGAAGGACTGAGCGTACGGTTACGTGCCGCCTCGGTAAATAATTCGCTCAGTTCTGATGGAGATGACTACACCGATTACCGGATGTATTTGAACTATTCGTGCCTGCTGTGAACCGACTGGCAGGTCTTTCATGCACCTCGTTCCTGAATTAAATCTGTATTTGGCGGAGACTCTGGGGTTGGATGTGGATTCCATCGGGGCCGCCCGCGTACTTGAATATATGGAGCGGATGCGAAGCGCCTCCGGCGGAACATGGGCCGACCTGCTCGCACGCCTTGCAACCTCCGAAGAAGAACGTCAGCGGTTATACGAGGCATTGACTGTTCCGGAAACCTGGTTTCTGCGCGGGCGTCCGGCTCTTCATTATCTAACAGAATACGCATGCGTCCGCTGGATACCGGCGCACTCACAGGGAATGCTGCGCATATTATCCATTCCATGCAGCACCGGCGAAGAACCCTACTCGGTCCTGATGCTGTTGAGCCACGCTGGGTTTCCCATGGATCGCGTAGAGCTGGACGCTGTGGATATCAGCGGAAAGGCCCTAATGCAGGCTCGAGCCGGCACCTATGGCTCATACTCCTTTCGCGGCGTTGAGGCGGATTGGGTCACTCGCTGTTTCGCGGAATCCGAAGGGATGTTTCATATCCACGAACCATATCGGGAGCGGATTCACTTCATTCAGGATAATGCGGTCTCGCCGGAATTTTTGAGGAATCATGAACCGTACGATGTGATCCTCTGTAGAAATCTCCTGATCTATCTGGTTGCCGGAGCGCGGGAAACTTTGCTCCGTCATCTGAAAAGACTTTTACATTCGCAAGGCGTGCTGTTTGTCGGTCATTCCGAGGTGTCCTTTTTTAACCAACAGGGATGGCAGAGTGTCGAGGCCCCGCATGCCTTTGCTTTCTGCCATCCCGCCCCGCGCCCGCCGCTTCAGCAGAAAACACCTAGTCCTACGCTGAAAAAACCCTCAAAAAATAGTGCTGTAAAACGAGTATTTCCGCAGACCATTAGCAAGAAAAACGATGTAGCCATCATCACACACGTTGCAAGGAACCAAAAACAAACGGGCTCGGAAAACACGTCGCTCGATACTATTCAACGACTGGCCGATGCAGGAAATGTCGAGGAGGCCCTCTGTTTATGTGAGCACTACTTAGGGCAGAACCCCTTGAATGCCGACGCCTGTTGTCTGGCCGGGCTTTTGGAAAATGCGCGCAACAATGATGGAGAGGCAATCCGTTACCTGGAAAAAGCATTATATTTAAACCCTCATCATAAAGAGGCTCTTTACCACCTGGTGTTGCTGTATCAAAGCGCCGGAAACGAAAAAAAAGCAGTGCAATATCGGCGGCGTTTGCAGCGAAAACAGGAGGAGCCCCGATGAAAGAGTGTGATGTATGCGGGAACGAGATCCCCGCCTGTTCGGCCTTGTGTCCTTTTTGCGAGGCCAGACAGCCGGAGCTCCTATCAATAATTCCGAATGAGCGGCGTCATCGAATCATCACCGTGAACTTGGAAGAGGGAATGCCCTCTGTGGAAAAGGCGCTGGTCAGGCTGGATGCGGCTTTGCGGTGCGCTGACGCCTCGGAGTCTGCAATAATTCGTGTTATTCACGGATACGGCTCCAGTGGCGTTGGCGGTAGTCTGCGCCAGGCTGTGCGAAGTCAGTTGGATGCTTTGAGTCGACGCGGGCGGATACGATCATTTGTTCCGGGAGAACTGTGCGGACCGCGTTCTGCCGAAATCAGGCGACTTGCTAAGCGATATCCCCGACTGGCGCTGAGCAACCGTTCGGACACTGGAAATCCGGGAATAACGCTGATTGAGTTGTGAAGAGAACCGGATGCCGCTCAGTTCCTCCGGGGGTAGTCCAAATATCAGCGGGCCATGCCATTCGAAGAGTATTTGGTTTGGTAGTATATGGCCTGTGCCTCCGGTAGATGCTGCTGTAATTCCAGATATCGTTTTTCATGAGCGGGGTGGGTTGAAAAAATACTGAGCAGGGGAATGCTGCCCTCGTGCTCATCCACTCGCTTCCAAATGCGTATAGCCGCTTCAGGATTGTAGCCGGCTCTGGCCATATACATAAGGCCTACGCGGTCTGCTTCAAGTTCGTCCCGCCTTGAGTAGAAGGGGAGGTAGAGCCCCTGATATAAAAGAAAGGCGGCCGTAACGGCTGTGGCGACATCTTCGTCCTTTTCCATTTCGGCATATACAGCCACTCCGGCCAGAAGTAGTTGAGCCGGAAGCGCGCGAGTAATCGCTTCCGTACTGTGTCTGCAATTCACATGGGCAATTTCGTGCGCCATGACGGCGGCCAGTTCATCTTCATCGCGCACGAGTCCGTTGGTCGTATTCCACAATCCCTCGAACACCATTATTTTCCCCCCGGGCGCCGCCATGGCATTAACGATATCAGCATCATACAGCGTTACTTCGTAAGGAAGATCAGGCAAATGAGAAGCGGAGGATATGCGGAACATCATGTTTTGAAGATAAGCCAACTTGCCGGCGTCCTTATTTATAGAAACATTGTTGGATACCATTAACGATGTATATCCCTGCATGACTTCGGTGCCCATGGCGACGTCATCTGCAATGGAATAGATGTTCTGAACAGACTGACCGGTTACTGGATCAATGGAGGAACATGCCGCGCTGGCCAGGAGAATCAACAAACAGCCAACGGTCCGCAAAGCAGTTCCGACGAAAATATCAGCAGCGTTTATTTTCATGATATTATTCAATGCTATATTCGCTGAAAATCAAGGCGAAAGGCCCGGATCGCTCCTGGCAATTATATAAGCCTTAAAAATAAACAGAGAATATCTGTTGACGAATCAGGGCGCACCCACTATCTTGCACGCACTTTCTGAACGGAAGTTTCAAAGCTCGAAAGAGCAGCGAAAAAAAAGTTCAAAAAGATTGTTGACGATGCCGCCGGGCAGGCGTATAAAGCTCGGCACTTTCTGAACGGAAGTTTCAAAGCTCGAAAGAGCAGCGAAAAAAAAGTTCAAAAAGATTGTTGACGAAAGATGAAGAGCAGCGTAAGTTGCTCCCATGTTTCTGAAAGGCAACTCGAAAGAGTAGCCGCTGAGCCACCCCTTGTGATAGGGCAATGGAATTTGCAAGGGTTGGTCTTTTTTTTGCTCTTTGATATGCGAATAGCTAACAATATCACTTCGAATCAGAAGTGGTGTGATTTGCAAGATACAAGCTTGTGTTTAGGGTCATTCAATTGACTCAAAGCTGTGAATAACAGCAAACTAGGAAAAGAACTTTCTTTATGGAGAGTTTGATCCTGGCTCAGAACGAACGCTGGCGGCGTGGATTAGGCATG
>CAZISY010000034.1:26292-34134 GCA_964542025.1 uncultured Verrucomicrobiota bacterium | reverse complement strand
CCAAGTACCGCTACAACAAACTCAACCTGGGCGACATCGGCGGCATTCCGCGCGTACTCGATGCCGGGCAGTGCAACGACAGCTATTCCCTCGCCGTCATCGCCCTCAAACTCAAAGAAGTGTTCGGACTTGATGACGTCAACAAGCTGCCGCTCTCGCTCGACATCGCCTGGTACGAGCAAAAGGCCGTCGCCGTACTGCTGGCCCTGCTGGCGCTCGGCTTCAAGGGTATGCGCCTTGGCCCGACCCTGCCCGCGTTCCTCTCCCCGAACGTGGCCAAAGTGCTCGTGGAAAACTTCCACATCAAACCCATCGGCGAAGTACAGGCCGACGTGGACGCCATGATGGCCGGCAAGTGATCGGCACGCCTCCGCGGTGAGCGAAAATGTTAAAAAACTCACCGCGGAGTGCGCTGAGGACGCAGAGGGAAAGATGTATGAAAGAGTTGGGCAATCAAATCATCGGTGCGGCAATAGATGTCCATCGCGAATTGGGCCCCGGACTTATGGAAAGTGCATATGAGCGCTGTCTGGTTCATGAATTGATTTTACATGGGATCAAGGCTGATCGCCAGGTAATCCAGCCCATCCGTTACAAAGGTCTTGAACTCGACGAGGGATATCGACTCGATGTTTTGGTTGAAGGGAAAATATCTTGGAATTGAAGGCCGTGGATCACCTGCTACCCATTCATTCCGCTCAATTACTGACCTACTTGAAATTGTCCGGCTATCATTTGGGATACCTGATAAATTTCAACGTCAAGTTGCTGAAAGATGGAATCAAACGGGTCGTTCTCGATTTACCGGAAACAGATGAATGAAGCTCCACTTCTCGGTGAGAGAAAAACCAAATATTTCACCGTGGAGCAGAGCAGAAAATAAAAATAAATTCTCAGCGTTCTTTGCGGTCTCTGCGGTGAGAGAAAATGTGAGCAAGTAACGGTTTTCCAACCGTTGGAAACTTTTCAGGCGGTTTTTCCAATCGTTGGAAAAAAGGATGTCGATGATGAAACGAAAAATGATAGAAATTGATGAGGCGCTGTGCAACGGGTGCGGTGCGTGTGTGACGGGCTGCGCCGAGGGGGCCCTGCAAATTGTGAACGGCAAAGCCAGGCTCGTGAACGAGGTGTTCTGCGATGGATTGGGCGCGTGCATAGGCGAATGCCCGACCGGCGCGCTGAAAATCATCGAACGCGAGGCGGCGGCGTTTGACGAAGCCGCCGCAACGAAGCATGTACAGGCGCTGAAAGCTCCGGCGCCGCATTCCGGTTGCCCCGGCAGTCAGGTGCGTTTTCGTCAGCCCGAAGCGAAGAAAGCGCCCGCCCCGGCGAGTCCGTCCGGCGTATCGGGTCAGGTGATCCCGTCCGAGCTGAATCAGTGGCCGACGCAGCTTCACCTGGTGCCGGTGCAGGCGCCGTTTTTCACGGGGCGCGAACTGGTGGTGCTGAGTACCTGTTCGGCGTCGGCGTCGCCGGATGTGAACTGGCGGTTTATCCGCGGGCGCGCGATTGTGATCGCCTGCCCGAAGCTCGACCGCACCGAGGGGTATGTGGAAAAACTGGCTTCGATCTTTGCCTCAAACGGCATTCCGAAAGTAATTGTGGTGCGCATGGAAGTGCCGTGTTGCGGCGGGTTGACGGCGATGACGCAGAAGGCGGCGCAGCGTTCCGGTCGGCCGGATTTGGTGCTGGAGGAAGCTGTGATTTCGCTGAACGGCGAGTTAATCAGCACACGATCACTGGAGGTGTGAGATGGATGATTTGAAGGGAAAACCGCTGGCGCTGAAAACGCTGGTGGACTATGCCGATGGCGCGGTGATCAGCCGTACGCTGCTGAAAAAGGAGAGCGGAAACATCACGCTGTTTTCTTTCGATACCGGTCAGGGGTTGAGCGAGCACACATCGCCGTTTGATGCCGTGGTGGAAGTGGTCGAGGGCGAGGGAACGTTTATTATTGCCGGAGCGCCGCAAACGGTGAAGGCCGGCGAAATGATCATCATGCCCGCGAATATTCCCCACGATGTACAGGCCGCCAAGTCTCCGTTCAAAATGCTGCTGATCATGCTGCGCTCGGAACGGTGAAAAACGCCGCACGAGACGATCCCCGAACGCCGGGATGAAGGATCCCGGAGCATGTCTGCCCATGTCATTTCGCGTTTACTCTTGTTTAGCAATTAGCCCCCTGCTACATCAGTCCATATTGTCCGCTCTGTGATCCGGGGAGTTTTCAGCAGGGCGACTCGGGACGATCTGTGCTGCGGAGGAATGCTAAATGATGACTTTCCTGGACCTTCTGCCGGATATTCGCAAAAAAGCCTGCTCCGAACATGAAAAGGGATTCCGCGTTGAGACGCTCATGCGCGCCTGTCTTCTGCCGGACCCGATGTATGCAGCGCCATTTGCCGTTACGATTCCGGTAAAGAAAGGGGTGTTACATTGAAAAACGCTGCGGCAAGCATAAAAGCAACGACCGCGCTTCTGCGCGATATTCGCGCAATGGTTCAGGAGGCGCGCAGTCGTGTGGCCGTTCAGGTCAATTGCGAAACCACGTTGCTCTATTGGAATATCGGCAAACGGATTAATAACGACATACTTGATGGTAAACGCGCCGATTATGGCGAGCAGATTGTATCGACGCTGTCTATACAATTGCAGCACGAGTTCGGCAAACGCGGGTTCGATGAGAAAAGTATCCGCCGCATGATGCAGTTTGCCCACCTCTTCCCCGACTTGGAGATTGTCGCGACGCTGTCGCGACTTTTGAGCTGGTCGCACTTTATCGAGGTTTTACCGCTGACCGATCCCGTCCAGCGCGATTTTTACCTGACCATGTCCATGCACGAACGCTGGGGTGTCCGAACATTGCGCGAGAAAATTGACGCCATGCTTTACGAACGCTCCCTGATTAGCGGAAAATCCGAAAAAGTGATTCAATCGGCGCTTACCGATATCCGCGCAAAAGGATCCATATCCCCCGATGTCGTCTTCAAAAGCCCCTATTTTCTCGACTTTACCGGCTTGCGCGGTGTGTACAGCGAAGCCTCCCTGGAAGACCGCCTCATTCTGCACCTCGAACAGTTCATCATGGAACTGGGCGCCGGGTTCACGTTTGTCGAACGCCAGAAGCGCATGATCGTGGATGGCGAAGACTTTTATCTCGACCTGCTCTTCTATCATCGAACATTGCGCCGACTCGTCGCGATTGAACTGAAACTGGGACGTTTCAAGGCCGCCTACAAGGGGCAGATGGAGCTTTACCTTCGCTGGCTCGAGAAAAACGAAAGGCAAGACGGCGAGGAGAGCCCCCTCGGCCTGATTCTTTGTGCCGAAGGCGGACACGAACAGATCGAACTGCTGCAGTTGGACCAGGCCGGTATTCGCGTGGCACAATACCTGACCGAACTGCCGGACAAGAAACTGCTGAAACGCGAACTGCGCCTCTCCCTGGCCCAAGCCCGTGAGTTGCAGGGAGACACCCCATGAACCCCAAAAGCACCTCTGTTGTTATGACGTCGGCGACTACTACCCACTCCCAACTTGTAATGGAGCCATCCTGAAAAACAGGCAGGCGAAAAAAGGAGATTAAAAGCACAATGAAAAAGGAAATAATTACGACGGCGGGTGCGCCGAAGCCGGTGGGGCCCTATTCGCAGGCCGTGGCGGCGGGCGGGATGATTTATTGTTCCGGGCAGATCCCGCTGCATCCTGAAACCGGAACGATTCCGGAAGGGATTGAGGCACAGACGCGGCAGGCGCTTTGCAATCTGGAAGCCGTGTTGAAGGCAGCCGGTTCGGAGCTGAGCGGCGTGGTGAAAACGACGGTCTTTCTGAAGGACATGAACGATTTTGCGGCGATGAATGCGGTGTATGCGGAGTTCTTCCCCGTGCAGCCACCCGCGCGGTCGGCGATTCAGGTGGTCCGTTTGCCGAAGGATGTGTTGGTGGAAATCGAGGCGTTGGCTGCGCGAAAGGCGTAGATTCACCGGGTTCGTTGGCGGGGAACATTTATGAGTGATCAAGCGGATTGCCGGATGGGCCGAGTCGCCGCGGGGATGGTTCTGCGCCTGCCGCTGCTGCTCTTTGTCCTGTTCATGGCCCTGCTGCACCTGAGCCTGCCGTACCGCGGGATCAATTCCGATTCGGCAGTGTTCGGGATTATGGGTAATGACATTCTGACGTATCATTACGCGCCGACACGGATGCAGGGGCAAAACTATTTGATTTCACTGCTGCCCTACCTGTATGCCGGGGTTCGCGCCGCCCTGCCGGTATCCGTGCCGCCGGTGTTTTCGTTTGCGCTGGCCGGGTGCCTTTTCAGCGCGACCGGTTTGTGGCTGATGTTCGAGGCGCTGCTGCTTCGTCTGGCGGATCAACCGCGGCGCGTGCAGGCGGGTTTTCTCTTTTTTGTGCTGATGCTCTGCTCGCCGGGGTTTGTGTTTGAGCTGGGCATCAATTCGGGCGTGGAGAATATGTTCTTTCTGATTGGTGTGGTGATGTACGCCCTTGCGCGAATGGAGAAGCACATGTCGTCCGCCGCAGCGGCTCCCGCCTCACTCTGGCTGGTGCTCGGTTTGGCGACGGGGTTCGGTTATTACTGTCGTCCGCATGTGGCCTTCTACACCATCGCCGCACTTCCCGTGCTGGCCCTTTTTTACCGCACCCGGCGTCTTTCCGCCGCAGCGGCGCTGGCCGCGGGGTTGCTGATCGGCATTCTTCCCAACGTGCTGCACGAATGGCTGGTGGCCGACCGCTGGCCCTACGATCTGAAAATCGGCACGGTCATCGGGTCATGGCCGGAAATCCGGCAGGATCTTTTCATGCTGTTTGACGGTATCATCCCGCGATTGTACACGCTGAGCGGGGACCACCTCCCGCACGCGCGGACAACCTGGGCCGGACTTCTCGCCGTGCCCCTGCTCGCACTCATCGCGCTCGTGCGCCGGCGTATGACCCTCACTGATGCAGCCTGGCTGGGCGGTACGCTGCTCATCCTGGCGCTGATGGCCGCGATTCCGGCGCTTTCCTTCAACACCGAACAGCGCCGCTACTGCTTTGCCATGATGCCGACCACCGCCTGGGCGTTGACGGTGTTTTGCTGGAACAGTTCTTTTTCGCGGCGGACCGTGACGGCCTACGCGGCGGCCCTGTTCATACTGTCGGTGCCGGTTTGGTCGGACCGTTTGCGCAGCGAGCGCGCAATAAATGCGGAGTGGCGCGATACGGCGCTTCAGCTGGTCCCCGAGTTGCAGCAGCATCCGGGCGTGTTTCTGACGGACTATTGGGACGCCTATGCGCTCGCTTTTCTGGCGGACGGGCGCATCACGGTGGAGGCGTATCCCTGGGAACTGATTCGCACCTATGGACTGGTCACCCCCGACCAACTTCGCGCAAAAACCCACTGGCTGATCAAAAGCGGATACGGACACACCACGGCAGAGCGCCTTCAGGAGCTCGTGGGCGGTGACGCGCTCGCCGCCATGCAGGGTATCGCCCTGACCAATCGGCTGGCTGGCCGGGAATGCGAGTTATGGGTGCTCCCGCCCGCCACAGATATTCCGTCGCTTTTCCAGACGCGGCATCCGCGCTACTTTCAAACGCACTACCCGGCCGGAACGTCGGGTTCCGACCGATGAAGTGTTTGTGCGGTGTCGTGCGGGCTTACAGATCGACGGCGGTGCTGATTTTTTCCGATAATGCGTCGATCGAAACGCGCTCCTGGGTCATCCCGTCGCGTTCGCGCAGGGTGACGGTGCGGTCTTCCAACGATTGGAAATCCACGGTAATGCCGAACGGGGTGCCGATTTCATCCTGGCGGCGGTAGCGGCGTCCGATGGCGCCGGCTTCATCGTAGAAGACGTTCCAGCGTTTGCGCAGCGTATTGAAAATGCCGCGCGCGGCATCGACCAGTTCGGGTTTGTTTTTTAGCAGCGGAAAGACGGCCGCTTTGATGGGGGCGATGCACGGCGCAAATTTCATCACGTTGCGCAGCTCATAACCTTCCGGCGCGCGGTCGGTCGAGGGATCGGCCTCCTGAATGTCGCCGGCGTTTGTTTTGGAAATCCATTCCGGCCGGTAGGCTTCGCAGAGGAGGGCCAGCGCGATGCGGTCAACCCCGGCGGAGGGTTCCACCACATGCGGAATGAATTTTTCGCCGGATTCCTGGTCGAAATACTCCATGGATTTTCCGCTGTATTCCTGATGGCGCGAAAGATCGTAATTGCCGCGCGCGGCGATGCCTTCGAGTTCCTGTACGCCGAACGGGAACGCGTAGGCCACGTCGGTGCAGGCACTGGCGTAGTGCGCGAGTTTTTCCTTCGGGTGAACATCATAGTGGAGGCTTTCACGCGGAAGGCCGACTTTCTGGTACCACTTCATGCGCTCATCCACCCAGTAGGCGTGCCATTCGGCGTCGGTGCCGGGCTTGATGAAAAATTCGAGCTCCATCTGTTCGAATTCGCGGGAGCGGAAGGTGTAGTTGCGCGGATTGATTTCGTTGCGGAACGCCTTGCCGATCTGCGCAATGCCAAACGGAACTTTCACGCGCGCGACGGACAGCACATTGTTGTACTGCGCAAAAATCGCCTGCGCGGTTTCCGGGCGCAGGTAGGCCACGGAGGAACCTTCCTCCACGGGGCCGATGAATGTTTTGAACATCAGGTTGAAATCACGCGGAGGCGTAAGCGCAGGCGCGCCGCAGGCCGGGCACTTGATGCTTTCAGGCAGCGGTTTCCCCGCTTCATACGTCAACCCGGCATCTTCGCAGAGCTGGTCGGCGCGGAAACGTTTCTTGCAGGCGCGGCAATCCACCATCGGATCGGTGAAGCCCGCCAGGTGGCCGGAAGCCTCCCAAATGCGCGGGTGCATGATGATTGAGGCATCCAGCCCGACGACGTCCTCGCGGTGCGTCACCATGGTTTTCCACCAGGCTTCGCGAATGTTGCGTTTCAGCTCAACGCCCAGAGGACCGTAGTCCCAAAAGCCGTTGATGCCTCCATAAATTTCGGAGCTTTGGAAAATAAAACCGCGCCGCTTGCAGAGCGAAGCCAGCGCATCCATCGGAAGAGGGTACTTGCGTGTTGTCATAATGGGGCGCATCGTGCGCAACTTGCTGAAGGGCGTCAAGTCCGGAATTTCATCATTCTAGGCTTGCAGAAGGTGCGCGTTCTTTTAGAAACTGACGGGCGATGATTGAAGGATGTGTGCATGTACAAACTTACGTTTGAATCCGGGCCGCTGAAGGGAAGACACCTGACCGTTAAAAAAGGTTCGGTGATCATCGGCAACGGACCGAACACCCACATACAGATTCAGGATCAGCAGCTGGAAGCCCGGCATGCCGTGATCGAATGGCGGAGCGACGGTACCTTTCTCCGGGCGCTGACGCCCTCTGCGCGGATACGGGTCAACGAGGCGGATCAGCGCGAAGTACGGCTTTTCTTCGGTGATCGCATTCAGCTCGGCGGCACCGTCATGCTGTATCAGCAGGCCGAAACACGCGTGGCCGAACATGCCCGGCGGATCAGTTCCATTCAAACGCTGACCTTCGTTTCCATCGGGCTCGTTATTTTGTTTGAAATTATTTTTCTGGCCGGGCTTTCTGTGTGGCGCGTAGATCGTGACGACGCGCCTCGGCCGGGTTCCCGAAAGATGGTTAACCAGTCAGCTGCCGAAAAACTCTCTTTTATGGAAGAGCAGTTGGCCAAGTTCGACCAGGCCGCCGAAAACACCCCCGAACCGACGGCTACCCCGGTTTCTGATTTGATTCCTGCGGATATTCTGGCCTTCATGCCGCCCACGCCGACCCCCGCGCCAACGTCGGAACCGACGCCGATTTTCACGCCC
>CAZISY010000034.1:5393-26192 GCA_964542025.1 uncultured Verrucomicrobiota bacterium | reverse complement strand
GCCGCCCACGCCGACCCCCGCGCCAACGTCGGAACCGACGCCGATTTTCACGCCCGGGCCCACCCCGACCCCGGAGCCGACGCCCACGCTGACTCCCACGCCGGAGCCGACGGCCACGCCCGAACCTAAAGCCACCGAGGAGCCAACCGCTACGCCCAAACCGACTCGTACGCCTAAGCCCACCGCCACACCCAAACCGACCAAAACTCCCAAACCGACTTCCACCCCCAGGCCCACCCCGACCCCGGAGCCGACGCCCACGCTGACTCCCACGCCGGAGCCGACGGCCACCCCGGTACCACTGCCGCCCGCGATCATGATTCCGCCGATTGCCGAGCGCCAGGCATCCATTTCCAATCTGGTGGTGCGCTTTGGCCTGAAAGAGGGTGCCGTGAATGGGATGGCCCGCGACATGGCGGCGGAGGGGATGGCGTTGCAGGAAAAGGGCGATGTGCATGCCGCAGAAATGAAATTTGAACAGGCCAAAGTGGTGGATGCCACCTACTATCCCGCCTACATTTTGCAGGCGGAATTGATGGAGGCCGAAGGGAAAACCCGGCGCGCGCGCGCGGAATGGAAGGATCTGATCAGCGCGTCCGAAGGCACCTATTGGCAGAAATATGCCAAACAGCGCCTGGAAGAATTTGAGGATCGAAACTGACGCGGTTTTTCCGGTGGCGGGGGTTGATGTTTGCGATTTGGGTTCTAAATGGTCCTCATACTATTGTGTATGCGGATTCAGTCAGGAGATGATGCCATGAAGACGGCCCTGGTTTTGATTACGGTTTTGCTGATGTTTATTATCGGGTTGGCGCTGCTGCATGATACGAAGGCGCCGGATCCGGCGATGGACGGGGCGGTTCCGGCGATTGATGAGTCCACGCTGGGCCAACTCCGTCAGCACGCGGAACGCATCGGCGTCTGGCTGTCGTGGGGAGTGGTCGTACTCTCGGCGCTGATGCAGATGGGCGCCTGGGCGGCCGCCGTGCGCAAGATGAACAAAATTCGGCAGATGAATGCCGATGCAGGCGAAAAAATCCGGCAACTGGAAAACAGCGAAGTCTATTTCGATCTGCCTCTCTATTTCGGACTGCTGGGTACCGTGCTTTCCTTCATTTTAATCACGGCGTTCCCGGCGGCCGGACTGATGTTTGCCTACGTCTCCACGGGCTTCGGCATTATTGTGTCCGTCTCGCTCCGCTTGGCATATCTGACGCCGTACCGTCAGCAACTGATCCGGGATGACTCGGCACGCCCGGCGGATGTTCACTCCTAACCCGCAGGGGACTGATCATGAAGCGTTCCGTGCTGATAGTCATGATCGACGTGATGGTACTCTCGGTACTCTCCCTGAATATCGGGCGCGGCGCCTCGTCCTCTTTTCTCCTCCCGGTTTACCAGTGGAACACCCTCATTCAAAAAGGGCTGGAACGGGAGAAAGAGTACAGGCAGGAGCTTCAGGATTTAAAAATCCGCGCCGAACAGGCCGAGAAAAAAGCGATGGAGGCCGGCGAACTGCTGGACCGTCATAAAGTGCTGAGCGATTCCGCCGCCCGCCAGGCATCCGACCTCGCGCAGCGCGAATCGGAAGCCTACCGGAAGATGCAAAAAGCCGCCGAAGAAGCCCGCGCCGCCGAATTGCAGGCGCAGGTCGCGCTCGAACAGAAAAAGCTGGCCGAACAGGTGCGCGCCCAGGCCGAAGTGGAGAAAAAAGAAGCGCTGCTTAAAGCCGAACAGGCCGAAAAAGCCGCCGCCGAAGCCTCCATCACCGCCCGCGCCGCCCGCGAACGCGAACAGGAAGTGCTCCAGCGTATCGCCGGTATGCAGCAGGAGTCCGCCACGCTGCTGGATCAGCAGATTCAAACCTCAAAACTGCTTCAGGACACCCGGCACGAACGCGATATGACCCATGCCGAGATGCAGCGGCTGCTCGAGGCCAAAGAAGAACTGACCGCCCGCGAAAAAACCGCGCTGGAGCAGGCCGATGCGGAACGCAAAAAAGCCGCCGAATTGCTCGTTCAGGTGCGCCTGGCCGAGGCGCAGGCCAAAGACGCCGAATCTCGCGCCGAATCCTCGCAGACGTATATCAACGCCCTGCGCGAACGCATTGTGAGTACCAAACTCGCCGAACAGGAAGTAACAATGCGGCTTCAGCAGGCCGAGCAGCAGAGCGCTGAACTGAAGGCCAAAATGGAATCCATCGAGGCGGAGAAAAATCAATCCGTCTGGATTCAGCGGGATCAGGCACTTACGGTTTGCTCGGTCAGCCTTGGCGCGCTGAGCCGGCACACCGGAGAGCGGACGCTCTTTCAGGAGGATCTCTACCTGCCCGTGACCCTGATCGGAGGACAGCCCTGCCTCGTGGCCGACTTCGATCAGCTGGGCCTCTCCCAATGGCATGTGCAGTACGGGGATAACATGAACGCCGTGGAGTACACTGTTTCCAGTCCCTCCACCAACGCCGCCCGCATCCGCCTCACCCACCCAATTCTGGCCGATCCTCAAGCCCCGCGCGTCTGTTACCTGCCTGTTTCGGTATCCAACGGCGCCCTGCCTGGACTCACCCTGTGCGGCATGGCCCGGCTGAAACAGGAGCGCATCCAGGAGGCCCTCGCGTTCAGTCCGGCCAATCCCGACACGAGCGTACGGGTCCTGCTGACACCCGCGCTGGATGAGCGCTTCTTAACCGTCAAACCCGTGCAAACTAAGGGTCTTTTCAGCCGCCGCGAGCTGCGCCAGGGCGACTACCTGCTCACCGAGACGGGCTTCTTCATCGGCCTGATGATCACCCATGACAAAGCGTATGTGGTACCCGACGCGCCACTGCGGACCGACGATCCAGCCTTCAAGGTGCCGCTGCTTAATGCCGACCCGACCAACACCTACTTCACAACCTTTTCCGGCCAGGCGCAGTCCCTGAGAAAAACAGTCAAAGCCTTCAATCCCTAGCGCGGAACAAGGCGAACTTCCGTCGCTGCGATCCGTCTGTAAGCAGTGCCGCGCTCTCCGAGAGAAGCCCCGTTGCGGTGTGCAAGAAGTGCCGGCCTTTTCCTGTATGTTGGACACATAATGAGAAGGGACTTTTATTCACCGCCCGCTTCGCTCGAGGGCGCAGAGAGCACTGAGAAATACGAACCGCGAATGGATGCCAATGACCGGAAATTCCAAAGTACATCCGGCGCTGTGATCCGGCCGCTTCATGCGTGTCTTTTTTTTGTGTGGAGGGCGGCGGGCCTCCGCCGCCTGGAGTTTTAAAACTTGCGCGCCCCGGAACCGCCGACCGTCTGGTCGGTATGCTCTCTATCATGCGCCAATCCTTAACTCAGCCGATCAAAATCGCTTCTTCACATTCGCCCGCAACCAACAAATAAATAGCGCCCAATACACCAATATTTAATATTTAAGGGCTGATAACCATATAGAGGTTCTTTGAAGCTTTAAGAGAAGCACTGGTCGAATACATACTGCTCTTTGTCTCATTACAAACGAAAGGAGTAGTTATGCAGACGACCAATGCGAGTAAGTTATATGCTGGAGCAGACCTTCATGGAAACAATGTTTTTCTGTCCATATGCGACACGGAGGGACAGCACGTTTTCCGTAAACGGGTGAAGACGAATATGGACGGGGTGATTCAGGTTCTGGAGCCGTTTCGGGATAGGCTTGTTGCAGTGGGTGTCGAATCTACGTTCAACTGGTACTGGCTTGTGGATGGGCTGTTTTGGGGTGTGTTTGTCTGTTTTTGGGCATTTTGGCGGTTTTTCGGGTCCGTGGAGGGACGCGCTCCGTCGCGTCCTTGGTTTTGACGGAGCAGAACCCTCCAGAAGAATATGCACGAAGAGGCCGGCTCGCAGCACCGGCCAGGCCTGTACATGCGTATACTTGATTATTTCCGGCTGCATCGTGTAACGTGCCGCGCATGAAAAACATTCGCTCCTTTTTGCCCTGGCTGATCTGCGTTGGTGCAGGTCTGTTCACATTCCTCCTGCATTTCTGCACGGCCTGCCGCGGCATCGATCCTGTTTTGTCCGCGTCGCCTGTGTTTGAGCATCTCGGGCTGTCACCCTTTCCTCCGATGACGCATCCGGTGTGGGGTTTCCTTGTGCGCATACTGTATGCGCTGCCGGGTTCGTCGGTCTTAAAGGCGGCTCTGTTTCCGGCGTTGTGCCTGGGAGCAGCGTCCGGTTTGCTGTGTGCGCTGATGCAGGCGTGGAGCTGGTCCACGCTGCCGGAAAAATACCGGCACAACCGGTACGCTTCGCTGATCCGGCACGGCTCGGGCGTTTTGGCCTCGGTGGTTTTTACGTTGACGCTGCCTGTTTGGGTGGCGGGTACGCGCCTTCTTCCCATCTCGCTGGATGTGGCGATGATGATGTTCTCGCTGGGGCTTCTCGCACGATTTTATTATGCTCCGTCCACCTTTTTGGCCCTGCTGATTCCCCTTGTCTGGGGTATTGGGGTCACGGAGTACGGTGCGTTTATTGTGCTGGCACCGGTGTTTATCCCACTGTTTGTCATTCAACTCTGGCGATCGGGCAGGTTCAACGCCCGGCATATTCTGTCGGCTCTTATGGCCGGATTGCTGGGCTGCTCCATCTACATCATCGAGGCGCTGGCCTACGTTCACTCGCCGGCCTTCGTTTGGCGCGATTTCAAGGGGGTGCATCAGGTATTCTGGTATCTGTGGCGCGATCAGTATTTGGAATTGAAAGCCGGCATGGTATCGGTGGGCTGGCTGTTGGTGTTTCTCATGCTGGTGGTTCCCTGGCTTGCCCTGCTCCTGATGCCGCTTAATCAGCAGAGGAAAAGTCGTTTTCAGTTGCCAACCTGGTTTCTTTTTTTGGTCTTCTCGCTCATGGCCGGGGTTGTTCTATTGAACCTGCCGCCCGCACCCTGGCTTTTTTCCGGCACATATCCGCTGCTTGTGCTGCCCTATATTTTCTTTGCCGCCTGGACGGCCCGGCTCGCAGGAACCATCCTTTATGTCCTGACGGCCGAAAACCCGGAGCGATCCAGAACTCCGCGCATGAAACGTCTGACCGCACTGGGCCTGACCATTGCGCTGCCGCTCTTTTTAGGATATGTCGCCCGGCAGAACTACCGGATTGCCGATGCGCGTCCGGCGGCGGATATTGATCGGTTGGCTCACCGAATGGCCGAAACGCTTCCTGAATCGGCGTATTTGATCGGGAGCGGATTTCTGGACCATTCCATCGCGCTGGCCGCGCATGAGCAGAATAAAAAACTCGCTCTTATCAATATTCCGTATTGCGTGAGCAAGAGCTATCGGCGCTATGTGGCCTCTCTCTTTGACGATCCGCGCCTTCAAAATCTCGCCATCATCGGGTGGCGGCCGTTCATGGATGAATGGAGCAGGACGGACCCTGATTTTAATAGTCGCGTACGTATCATACAACCGGCCGACCTGTGGGCCCGTCTGGGACGAACCGCGCTTCCCTCTCCACTTCTCTACGCCGGGGCGGACGCGCAAAACGCGCCGGATGCCGAAACGCTAAAGGGGTTTGCCGCGTCCTGTCTTGCCGAAGAAACGCGCTGGACGCGCCGCGTGAACCCGGAAAATCTGGGCGCCGGCTGGTACGCCTCGCTGAAAACGCTTCTTTCACAGATAAACAATAATCTCGGCGTGGCCCTTGAAGATTATAACCTCCCGGAGGAAGCGGACGCTCTCTATCAATCCGCTTTACGACTGGATGACCAGAACATCTGCGCGCTAATGAACCGCCTCTCTCTGCTGCGCCGGGACGGAAAGCCGGAAGCCGACGCGCTGCAGCAGCAACTGGAAAGCATGGCCGCCGCGCAAAAGCAGCGGATATCTCTTTGGCAACTCGCCGCACGATTCGGCTATATTCGGGATCCCGGATTTTACATGACCCAGGGGTACGCCTGGGCCATCTCCGGCAAATCTTCCGCCGCCATCCGTGAAGTGCGGCGCGCCATAGACCTGAGCGGCGAAACACCGGCCATGAAATCCCTGCTGGCACATCTGTATGTCAATGCCGATGATCGGGAGACCGGGGAGCAGATGTATCAGGATCTGCTGAAGGAAGACCCCGCCAACATGCAGGCTTTGGCCGGCCTGGCCCACCTTGCGCTGACCCGCCGTGATCCCGATGAAGCCCGGCGCTACCTGGATCGCCTGCGTGAATTGGACGTTCCCGAATCCGAAAATGTCGAGGAGGGAATCCTCGTGGCCCTCGCTGCTTATTCCGATAATTATTCGGAAGCCCGCGATATGCTGCGCGCCATGCTCAAAAAAAATCCCGCAAACACCCGCTTATGGGCCACGCTGGCGCTGCTGGCCAATGAAAACAACGACGAATCCACCGTGCGCGAGGCGCAGGCCGTTCTGGAAAATGCCGTCAACGAAAACCCCATGCTCTCGCTCGCTCTGGCTCAGTTGAATTTGCGTGAAGGCAACTATGAAATTGCCCGCCTGAATCTGACCCGCGCCCTCAAGCTGCGTCCGAATGAAATGCTGTTGCACGAGCAGCTTCTGCAATTGCTGGTCAACCTGCGGCTGCGCGACGAGGCCGAGGAAGAATGTCAAATCATGCTCTCCCTGGACCGCAATAACGCACTGGCCAACTATATTGTCGGCACGATTCAGGCCAGCCGGGGCGAAAATGCGCTTGCGGAAAATTCCTATCGCGCCAGTATTGCCGTTAAACGCTCCCCGCTGGCTCTGAACGACCTCGCCTGGCTCCTGGCTCACAAAGGACAGGCCGATACTTCCGAAACGCTGGCCCTGATTGAAGAATCCATCCGCCTTGATGCCGAAAACCCAAACACCATGGATACCTACGGCTTCATCCTGATGCGGCAGGGGCGTTTGGATGAAAGCGAACACCAGTTGCGAAAGGCCATCGGACAGCAACCCGACAATCCGCTCCTGATTCTCCATCTCGCCGAACTCTATGAAAGGCAGGAGCGTATCGACGAAGCGCGCCAGCTTGCAGAACCCCTTTTGGAGCGCATCCCCGAGCTGGCCGATACGGATTATCAGTCCCTTCGCGAACTTCTCTATCGAACCCGAAAAGGGCGAAAAACAGACGACTGATCACTCGTTTCGGTTCGGGGAAGATCGGGGAGGGGTGTGTGCAGGGGAAAAATGGTGGGCGATACAGAACTCGAATCTGTGACCTCCTGCGTGTGAAGCAGGCGCTCTAACCAACTGAGCTAATCGCCCATACGGGGAAAAAGAACGGGTGGATAATTGCGGGATGGGGCGCGGATGTCAAGCCGACAGCGTGGAAAAACTGCGAATCGGGATAAAAAGGACCCCGCCAGGTAAGGGAACGTTAACAGATCCAGACTAGTGGGTCCGAAGACCCTCGCCTTCAACGTTCACGCAGAACAGTCGAGAGGCATGTAATCCTTTATGATCTGACCTCCGAACATACCCAGCGGGCTTCGCATCCTATTCTACACACGAGTCAAAAACCTGTTTAGTGGTGAATCAAATCCTGTTCACAGTCCGAGCTTGCAGGCCCGCCGTACAAAGCCTATTGATGGCCCATCGCATGAAAAAAACACAACGATCACAAGGGACTCCTTCCGGAGAATGGTTTGAAACCGTAGACGAGGCGGGGCGCGTCATTGGGCGGGCACTCCGTTCGGAATGTCACGGCAATCCGGCGCTGATTCACTCGGTGGTGCATGTGCTGGTGTTCAATGCGGCCAACCAACTGTTTTTGCAAAAGCGGGGCATGAACAAGGATATTCAGCCGGGCAAATGGGACACTTCGGTGGGAGGGCACATGAAACCCGGAGAATCGCCGGAAGCGGCCGCCCGCCGCGAAATGGCGGAAGAACTCGGATGCCCGGATGCCGACCTGCATTTTGCGTATCAGTATCTCTGGCGCAGTGCCGTGGAAACCGAACTGGTCCGCACGTTTTATACCTTGAACGAAGGCCCCTTCCAGGTGCAGGCGGACGAAATAGATGAAGGCCGTTTCTGGTCGGATGCTGAAATTCTCGCCCCTGAAAACGCGACCCTATTCACGCCGAATTTTCTGTATGAATACGAACGGTTCAATACCTGGAGACAGTGCCGTGAAATTTCTTGAGCTGGCGGAAACGCGGTACAGTCTGAGGGATTATTCAGGCCGCGCCGTTGAGCGGGACGTGTTGGAGCGCTGTTTGGAGGCGGCCCGCCTGGCTCCTTCGGCCTGCAATTCGCAACCGTGGCGCTTTATTGTTGTGGATTCGCCCGATCTGCGCGAACGGCTGGCGGATGCCGCGTTTTCGGGCATGTACACCATGAATCAGTTCGCGCGAAAAGCGCCGGTGCTGGTGGTGATCATTCGTGAAGTCTCCCGGTATGCGGCGCGGCTGGGCGGGATGCTGCGAGGTGTTCCATACAGCCTGATTGATCTGGGCATCGCCGGCGAACATTTCGCGCTGCAGGCGGCCGAGGAGGGGCTCGGCACTTGCTGGCTGGGCTGGTTCCATGAGCGGGCCGTAAAAAAAGTTTTAGGACTGAACCGCCGTGAACGGGTGGATATTCTGTTCAGTGCTGGCTATCCCGCGGAAGGGCGGGAGCGGCCGGAGAAGAAGAGGAAACCCCTCTCAGAAATTCGGGAGTATCGCTGAATCAGGGAACGAAAGGAGCCATTCAAGATGAACTATTTCGCAGCACGCCTCATTACCGCAGCGTTGCTTGTTGTGCCTGGTGTCCGGCTTTCCGCCCGGGCCTCCGAAACGGCGACGCCCTCTTCTCCGGCGGACGAATGGAACAGCCGCATGGAAGCGCGCGCGGCGACAAACACGATGATGTTTTTCCGCCCGGGCGTATGGGCCGAACGCGGGGAGCAGGCCGTGTATCTTCTGGCTGAATGGACGGATATTTCCACCAATGAGCCGGTGGAGTTTGTGCTGGTTGGTCCCCGAAGCGGCCATGATTATGAGGCGCTGGCTGTAGCCAAAGCAACCCCTGCGCACATTCGGGCGGCGCTGGATTTTATTGGTGTGCCGGCGGGCATGCCCATTGATTACAGCCGCCTGCAACTGTGGCCGCACGGGGAACGAATCGCCGTTTCGCTGCAATCCTCCGCGAAGACGGGGGAGCCGACCGGTTCGGCGCCGTGGATCCCGGCAGAGCGGTTTGTGCTGGATAGCCGGACCGGGAAAACGCTGCCGGAGCAGGGGTTTGTGTACAGCGGATCGGTGTTGGAACGAAACGGCGACTCGCCGGATGAACAGTCCGTGCGCGCCGCTGAAATCAGCGATCCCTACAGCATCATTTCGCTTTATAATGAGCCGCGCACCATGCTGGACGTGCCCCGGCAATATGAACAGGGGGCGGTGTACGGCACGCAGACGCCGAACCCCGAGTGCGCGCCGCCCGCAGGCGCGCTGATGGTTGTCCGGCTGCAGCAGCTGCCTCCGGGTGATGGAACGCGCAGTGTGCAACTGTCCATTCGGGCGATCGACACAACCCCGGGAAGCGGGGCGTCCGGATCATATTATTTCGACGTGTCCGACGCGCGCAATGAAACGCTTCTTTCTCGGGCGGACCTTCCGCAGCTGCTCGCGCTGTTCGGAACGTATCAGACCAATCATCACGATCTATATATCACCGTTCGGCCCGACTCCGAAATGACGCTGGCGTCTGCTCGGCGCCTGTTTGCTTTTTTTCAACAGATTAACACCACGGATGGGGCGCGACTTTCGCCGGGCGGCGAGGGAGAACTATATTACAAAGCGTTCCTCCCGGACATGCGATATGCCGACCGCGCCGGCCGCCCGAATCAACCCTGGGAATTGTATTTGCAGGAAGACGGACACGGCAGCTTCACCGGACGCGTCGAGCTGATTGAAGAGTCATGGTCGGATACGGCGGGCTCGCCGGAATACCAAGTTCAGTCATATCCGGTCGCGTCCCCCGAAGCGCTGAAACAGGTGTTGAGCGGCCATCCCGATCAATTGAAGGTGATCTTTATTTTTGCGCCGGACACCATGACCTGCGGCCAGGCGCAAACCTGGTACCGGGCCGTCTATCCGGAGTACAAAACGATATATTTCTATCCGGCGCCGTGATTATTTTTCACCGGCCTGTGACTCGGCAATGTTCAGCACATGATCTTTCATGCGGCGGTAATCCGTCAGAATATCGGTGAAGACCAGACTGCTCAGGGGGTTTGCCTGCTCGCGGGCCAGGCGTTCCAGGTGCTGCTTACGGTAAATTTTCATGAGGGCGTGAATTCGGGTGCCTTCGCTGTGGGCGAAATTCATAATGTCTTTTGAATCGGTTTTCACCGCCAGAGAAACGCGCGAAAGATAGCCGGCAACGTGGTCGTGCAGATTGAGAATTTCCGCTTTGCCTTCGCTGGTCAGTTGCAGATTGTTTTTACGCAGCTTGATCACTTTTTTCAGTACGGCGGCCACGTAGTCGCTGACGGACTCATACTCATCGGCCAGGCGGAGCTGCTTCTGGGCTTCTTCGGTGACATCATGCGTGACCTGACCGGCCACCACGCGGCTGAGAAAAACCGTCACTTCCTTTTGCACCGTGTCCAGGCGCTCTTCGCGCTGGAAAATTTTGCGTTCCAGGGCTTCGGTGTCCGCCGCGCCTTCCAGAATCTGCCGCAGCGTCCCCATCATTTTATCCACCACTTCCGTCATGATGACGATTTCCTTGCGGGACTGTACAACGCCCAGCGCCGGACCATCCACCAGGTGAAAATCCAAAAACGTCAGGTGCGCTTCTTCGCGGACCTCTTTGTCCGGAACCAGCTTAGTCACCAGCCTGGCCAGCAGACCCATCAGGGGAATGAACAGGATGGTGTTGGCCACGTTGAATCCGGTATGCACCGCCGCGATGGCCGGCATTGCGTGCGGGTAGGAGGCCAGCCCGTCCTTCATCACGGCCAGCCCGGGATCCACAGGAACCAGAGCCCGGATCAGATCCATGTAATACGGGAAAAGCGATGTGATCCACAACACGCCGAGGACGTTGAATATGGTGTGCGTATACGCAGCCCGCTTGGCGTTGGTCGTGGTGCCGATGGAGGCCAGGAGGGCCGTGACAGTGGTTCCGATGTTTTCGCCGAGGACCAGCGCGGCGGCCGTTTCGAAGCCGATCACGCCGGTATTGGCCAGGCCCATCGTTATGCCTACGGTGGCGGAAGAGGATTGCACGACGGCGGTCAGAATGCAGCCGGCCAGAGCGCATTTTATGACGCCGAAGTAGGTATCGGCCTGAAACAGGTGAAACCATTTGCAAAATTCCGGAAGCGTCCGCAGCGGCTCGAAACCCTTGGTCATCAATTCGAGTCCGAAAAAGACCATGCCGATGCCCATCAGCGCCATCCCGGAGAAGCGCAGCTTTTCATTGCGGGAGAATAGAAAGATCAGGGCAAAAACGCCGATGATCGGCAATCCGTATTTGCCCAGTTGGATGGCCAGAATCCATCCGGTGATGGTGGTGCCGATGTTGGCTCCGAAAATCACACCGATCGCCTGCATCAGATTCATGAGCCCGGCATTGACAAATCCAACCACCATCACGGTGGTAACTGAGCTGGACTGAATCACGCAAGTCACCAGGGCGCCGACTCCCACGGCCATCAGCCGGTTGTCCGTCACCGAACCGATCCATTTGCGAAGTCGTGCCCCGGCCACGGCCTGCGTTCCCTCGGACATATATTTCATGCCCAGCAGAAAGATGCCCAAGCCGCCCAGCACCGTGAAAAACAATTTAATCATCAATTCCGCATTCATACAGCCTTTGATACGTTTGTTGTGTTTTAGGGAAATTGTTTACAGGCTGACATACTGGAACCCCAGCGCCAGCGCCTCGTCTTTGGAAAAGAAATTTTTAATATCCACCAGCACCGGCGTCCGCATCTTCTTTTTCAGCGCCGCCAGCTGAATGGAACGGAAGGCCCGATGGCCGTTGATCAGTACCACGGCGTCCAGTTCGTCCGCTTCATCCAGCGTGGCTGTTTTGAAGCCGAACCGCCGTTGAATTTCATGCGGTTCGAGCATGGGCTCGCAGACGGAAACGTCCGCGCCGAACCCGCTCAGAAAACGCACAACATCCACCGCTTTTGAATTGCGGATGTCCGGTACGTTTTCTTTGAATGTCAGCCCGAGAACCAGAATGCGCGCCTGCTGCGGGAAGCGATTGGCGCGCACCAGGGCGCAGATGGTTCGCTCGCCGACATAGTGACTCATGGAATCGTTGATGCGCCGCCCGGCCAGAATGACTTCCGGATGATAGCCCAGCTGAACAGCCCGATGCGTCAGGTAATACGGATCCACGCCGATGCAGTGACCACCCACTAGCCCGGGATGATACTTGTGGAAATTCCATTTCGTACCTGCCGCCTCCAGCACCTCATGGGTATCGATATTCATCAGCGCGAAAATTTTGGAGAGCTCGTTCATCAGGGCGATATTCAGATCGCGCTGCACGTTTTCAATGACCTTGGCGGCTTCAGCCGTCTTAATGTTCGGCGCACAATGCACGCCGGCATCAATCACCGATCCATACACCTGCCGCACCCGCTCCAGGGCGGCGGCATGGTGACCGCTTACGATCTTTTTGATGTGCGTCACGGTGTGTTCTTTGTCGCCCGGGTTGACGCGTTCCGGCGAATACCCCAGATCAAAATCTCCCAGCTTAAGGCCGGATTCCTTCTCCAGCAGCGGCAGGCAGTCCTCCTCCGTAACGCCCGGATACACCGTGCTCTCATAGACCACCATCATGCCGCGCTTGAGGATTTTTCCGACCGTTGACGACGCATTGCGCAGGGCGGTCAGGTCCGGTTCCGTAAAGACCCCCAGCGGCGTGGGTACCGCCACAATGATAAACGTGCATTCACTCAGGGCCTGAGCCGACGTGGTCAGCTCCAGGTTTTTCGCGGCGGACAGTTCTTCCCGGCTGAACTCGCCGGTGGAATCTTTTCCGGCTTTCAGTTCGGACACGCGCCGTTCCGATTCGTCAAAGCCGACGACCCGGTAGCGTTCGGAAAAAGCCATGGCCAGCGGCATTCCCACATACCCCAAACCCACCAATCCAATCACTTCATGTCCGCTCATTGATCCTCCCTCCCCGTCACAGGACGGGATTCCACAGATACAGAAAGCGCGGCGATGCCTGACGCAGCATACCCTGCGGGGTAATTCCCACCCGCATGCCGCGCAGCATATCCATAAATGACCCCGAATATTCGTAACGAATCACTTTCACCGACTCCACATCCAGCAGCTCGGCGGCGCGGTCCATCACGGCATCCCAGTAGCCGATTTCATCGATAAGCCCGGCCTCCAGCGCCACATTCGGAAGAAACACCCGTCCGTCCGCAAACGGTTTCAAATCCTCCACCCGCATGTTACGTCCCTTGCACACGACTTCCAAAAAGCGCAGATACAGGCCATCCACCATGGTTTGAAGAATCGCCTTTTCATCCTCGCGGACTTCCTTGAACGGATTGAGCAGATCTTTGTATTCCCCGGAGGTAATGGTGACATCGGTGACGCCGATTTTCTCGCTGAGCGTTTTCCAGTTCAGCGCCTGCATGATGACGCTGATGGAGCCCAGCATGGTGGTCGGCTCGGCGATGATCCAGTCGGCTGCGGCGGCCAGATAGAAGCCGCCCGAGGCGGTCACATCCCGGCAAAAGGCGATAATGCGGCGGTTTTCATCGGACGCCCGGAAATCCATCAGTGCTTTGTATATTTCATCGGTGGGCGTGATGCCGCCTCCCGGCGAATCTATTTCCAGAATAATCGCCTGGATGGTTTCGTCGGCCTGCGCCGCGCGAATTTCCTGTATGGCGGATTCCACCATGTCGATGGACGTCGAAAAAAGACCGTCTTCCGAATACCGAGTGATGACGCCGCTCACGGCAATACGCGCCACCCGCGTTTCCCCGTCGCCATACGACCACACTTCGCTCAGCGTTGGAAATTCATCCTCGGCCGTTTTCTGTCCAAAGCCGGACCGGGCGCCGCCCTTTTCCAGCGTCAGGCTCAACGCCAGCACGCCATTGGCGGCCAGGCTGACGAGCAAAAGAAGCACGATCAGAAAAAAAGCGCACCCCAAAACACATCCCGGCTTCCTGCTGCCCGCTGTCTGTTCCATAAGTATGTTTTCCCGGATTAATTTTAAACGGGCGGAGCTTAGCAGGCGCAAGCCGCCATTCCAAAGAAATTGTGACCCGACTTTGCGGTTCGGGCGTGATGATGGTGTGCAATTTTTCTTGGAAGACCGGGATATAAGACTACACTCGAACCATCCAGGGTCGTTTGATTATTCAAGCAATCGTCTGGTGTGTGTACATACCTTGAAAGGAGGTATCATGGCTGTAGAACTGGAGAAGATCCTTCGTCCGGTGGACCATCCTGCGCCACCGTTTCCCCCCAAGCACATGACTCTTGCCAGCGGTGAGGAATTGGTTATCCGCCAGATTGGAAGAGAAGAGGTGGCGGATATCCTGCCGTATGTGGCCCCGCTGCTTCATGTGGAACGGGATTATTACGACATTGTTTCGGCCCGCGTATATGCCGAACTGCTCGGTTATGCTCGGCATCGCGTACAGGATGAATATGTCCTGGTGGCGCAGATCGACGGCGAACTGGCGGCCATCGTGAACGGACGCACCATGAATGCCGACGTGGGAGTTTCCCTGCACACGCTGGCACTCCGGCGCGGACTGCGCATCGGCGCACACGCCTTTGCCGCGAAAATGGAGTATCATTTCGATTACCTGAAGCAGAAGGAAGTGCTGATTGTGGCGGAATCGCCGATCGGCTTCCGCCGCTGGATGATCGAATACAAGCTCGAAAAACGGTTTGATACCCCGCATGAACTCGGCGGCGTACCTTCGTGGGCGCTGACGAAAGAGCTGTTCGACCGTGCGCGCGATACCCTCGTGGTGGGGCGGCGCCCCGTACCCGAAGCGCTCCTGAAAAAAGCGCAGGCGGCCATTTTACCGCCGTCCAATCCCTCCAAACCGCCGGTGGATCTGCTGGCCGCGACGCGCGCCCTGAAAGATCCGACCGGCACAAGCATCATGCTCCAGCGCTGGAAGCAGGAAGGGAAGGTGTAATCATGCGCGAAGTGTATGCAATCGGTTCGGCCATGACGAGTTTCAGCCGGCTGGAATATCCGCTGTCTGAAATTGCGGCGTATCCGGCCATGTTCGCCATGCGGGACGCCGGTATTTCCAAAATCGACCACCTCTATGTGGCCAATATGGGCGGCGGGCGCGTGAACGGGCAGACCGGCCTGGCCAGCGCGGTGGTGGATACGCTCAGCCTGACGCCCGCCGGCGCCGAGACCATTGAAAATGGCCCCGCATCGGGCGCGTCGGCCCTCAAACAGGGCTGGATGGCGGTGGCTTCCGGGCTGCATGATGTGGTCATGGTGATCGGCGCGGAACGCATGCGCGAGGTGAACAACCTGGAAGCCACGGATTTCGTGGCCACGCTGACTCATCCGCTCGCGGAATATATCTATGGAGTGACGCTGCCGTCGCTCGCGGGGATGTTCACGCGGCTCTATATGGAAAAGTACGGGGTGACGTCGCGGCATTTGGCCATGGTGGCGGTGAAGAATCACGCCAACGCCTGCCTGAATCCGTTTGCGCACCTGCGCCAGCCCATCACCATCGAGGGCATTTTGGATTCGCCGGAAGCGATGACGAACAACCCGTTCGTTGCCGATCCGCTGCGCTTCTTTGATTGCTGTCCGGTGTCGGACGGCGGTGCCTGCGTGATTTTGGCGGATGCGGAAACCGCCAAAAAGAGCGGAAAACCGATGATTCGGCTCGCAGGTGTTGGGCAGGCCACGGATACACATTGCGTGCATGAACGCGCCGAACCGACCGATCTGCTCGCCGTGCGCGGCGCCGCAAAACAGGCGTTCAAAATGGCCGGCGTGAAACCCTCCGATGTGGACGTGGCGGAATTGCACGACGCCTTCACGATTCTGGAAATCGTGGAGAGCGAAGAGGTCGGCTTCTTCAAGAAGGGAGAGGGGCACCTCGCACTCGAACGCGGCGAAACCAGCCTGACCGGGAAACTCCCGATCAATACGTCGGGCGGATTGAAAGGCAAGGGGCACCCCGTGGGCGCCACCGGCGTCGGGCAGGCGCATGAAATCATCCTGCAACTGCGCGGCGAGGCCGGAAAACGTCAGGTGAAGGACGCCAAAGTGGGCTTCACCTGCAATTTTGGCGGTTTCGGCAACAATGTGGTATGCCTGACCTTCATCCGGGAGAAATAATCATGGCCATGGAAATCTATGCGTACAAGTGTAAGAAATGCGGAGAACTGCATTATCCGTACCGCATGGTCTGCAAAAAATGCGGCAAAAACAAACACAACGAGTTCGATCCGGTTCCGCTGCCCCGTAAAGGCAAATTGGTTACCTTCACCGAACTCTACACGTTGCCCGGCGATTTCAATGTCGCCACCCTGGGGCTGGGTATCGTTCAGCTGGAAAACGGACTGACCATCACCGGGCAACTGCAAATACCGAAGCCCAAAATAGGCATGGCCGTAATCGGCAAAATCGAGGCCGTCCGCAAGTCGGAATTTCACCAGTCTTTCGGCATGGTGTTTTATCCGGCGAAATAACGGACGTTATTCATAATTAAGCCATTAAAACGCCGGGTCCCGTTCGCGCGGGGCCCGGCGTTATGGCCTCGGCCGTGGTCGGCGAATTTTGCGAATAAATGGGTAGTCCTGGCCATTCGCGGCTGCTACTATGCGCGCCGACAATACCAAAAACAGGGATGAAAAATGAAAAAACTGATCATTGGGGCACTGCTGGTTTATCTGCTCATCTATATTTTGCCGCTCGGATGCCGGCCGATTGCCATCATTGATGAATCGCGCTACGGAGAAATTCCCCGCGAAATGATGGCCTCGGGCGATTGGATGGTTCCCCGCCTCAATGGTCTGCGCTATTTTGAAAAGCCGGTCATGGGTTATTGGATGAATGCCCTGGCGATTCAGGCGTTTGGTCCGAACGGTTTTGCTATTCGCCTGCCGTCGGCCCTGGCCGTGGGGGGGACCTCGCTCCTGGTGTTTTTCCTTTTGCGCCGGGCCACGTTTTCCCGCGGCATTGCGCTGTTGGGGGCCGCCATGCAGGCGACCTTCGTGGAGGTTTTCGCCGTTGGGGTAACAAGCGTACTCGATAGCATGCTGACTTTTTTTGTGACGGGTGTTCTGACCTTTTTTTATCTGGCCTACCGGGCCGAATCCCGCAGGTGGCGCCTCATCCATCTGCTGCTGTGCGGTGTGTTTGCGTATTGTTCGTTCATGACCAAGGGCTTTTTGGCCTTTGCCGTGCCGGTGATCGCGCTTATCCCGTTTCTGCTGTGGCAGAAGGACTGGAAACGGCTCTTCACACTGCCCTGGATTCCCCTGTTGACGGCCTTTTTGCTGATCTTGCCCTGGGCGCTGGCCATTCATCAGCGCGAAGCGGATTTCTGGAGCTACTTTTTCTGGGAAGAACATATCAACCGCTTTGTGCCGGAATCGCTGATTCAACCCCTGCACGACAGCGCCTTTTGGAAAGAACTGGTCGGCGAAAAGACGGTGAACCGCCTGGTCGTCCGCGAAACGCAACATGAGGAACCCTTCTGGTTTTTCATACCCATTCTGCTGGGCGGCTCCATGCCCTGGCTCTTCACCTGGCCTGCCGCCTTCATCGGCCTGCGAAAAACGCACAAGGGCGAGCCGCTGATCCGTTTCGCGCTGTGCTGGCTGGTTTTCCCGTTTCTGTTTTTCTCGGCCTCCAGCGGGAAACTGGGGACGTATATTCTGCCGTGCTATCCCCCGCTGGCCATTCTGGGTGCCTGGGGCCTTTTCAAATATTTCGGGCGCGGCGCCAAATCCGCGTTTAATCGGGGCGCCTGGTTTATGGCCGGTCTATTCACACTGGTGGCGCTGGGCCTGACGCTTAATTTCATGACCGGTTGGCCCGAAGTGGTGTTCCGCGACACGGAAAAAGGCAAGTTTCTCCTGATTTTCGCGGGGCTGGCCTGGATGGTGACCTTTGCCGTTGCAGCGGCGCGGCATCCCGATTATCGGCGCAAGCTGGTTCTCTTCGCACTGGCGCCGCTCTGGGTTTTCCTTGCGGTACATGTGGCGCTTCCCAAGCGGCTGGCCGTCACGGAAAGCGCTGAATCATTTCTGGCTCAGCACCGTGACCGCGCAAATGGAGCCATCCTGGCCGTGGATAAATATCTCACACACTCGGCCTGCTTCTTCTATGACCGGGCGGACGTCTATCTCTTCGATAGTTACGGAGAGTTTGAATACGGTTTGCAATATCCCGACTCGGAACACCGCGCACTGACCCTTCAGCGCTTTGAAGAACTGCTGCGCGACCCGGCCAGAGACAAGCCTATCGTCGTTTTCCTGGATACGGAACATTATGACGAGCGAAAGGACTTCCTAACCGCGTTTCAACCTTCTTTTGAAGCCGTGGATGGCAAGCTGACCATTCTGCAGTTTGATTGATCGCCCCCTAATGCCGCCCCGTTTCGTTTCTACGGCGCGGGGCGTATTTCGAGCAGCACTTCTTCCGCGAAAAGGTTGTCGCCGGGCGCCAGTGGGCGTACCCGGCCGTCATCCAGAGCAAACCCGCGGGCAATTACGAAATTCTCCCGCGCGACCAGCTCTTCAAAATCAAGCAGCGTCATCAGGTGAATGTTGGGCGTCTCATACCAGGCATGGGGCAGGCTGCTGCTGACGGGCATGCGACCGGTCAGGGCCAATTCCAGACGCACGCGCCAACAACCGAAATTCGGGAACGACACCAGGCCGCACCGCCCGACCCGCAGCATTTCGCGCAGTACAATTTGCGGATTGCGAAGGGTTTGCAGTGTTTCTTCCAGCACCACAATATCAAAAAGCGCGTCGGGGAAGCCAAGCAGGCCGAGGTCCAGGTCGGCCTGAATAACCGGGACACTGCGCGCTACGCAGGCTTCGACGGCGCCGGCGTCTAATTCCACACCCTGCCCGCGCACCTTTCGCAGGCGGGCCAGCCGTTCCAGCAGTACGCCTTCGCCGCACCCAAGGTCGAGCACCGAGGCGCCGACCGGAACCAGCTGTTCGATCCACTCATCCTGCCAGCGTGCGGACTGCGCCGCGGGGCTGCCCGCCGATTCGCCCAGGCGATTGATCAGGGAGAGCAGCGTTTCCCCGTTAAGTGCTGTCAGGGCCGGATCAAGACGGGGACCAATGCGCTCTTTCAGAAGAGCGTGCGCTTCATCGCACCACGAAGAATGAGGTGTGTCGGTCATGCGTTGAATCCTCCTGCGCTGAGAAAGCGACTGAGCAACCGTGAAACTTTTTCGGTTTCGACCAGAAAGGCGTCGTGTCCGTGACGGGTTTGGATGTCGACGTGGTGTACCCCTTTTCCGTTGCGGGCAATGGCCATCGCCAGGTCGCGGCATTGGGCCGTTGGATACAGCCAATCGGTGGAGAAGGAAACCACCAGCATTTGCGATTGCAGGCGTGAACAGGCCGCGGTGAGATCGCCCCCGGCACAGGCGGCGGCATCGTAATAATCCATGGCGCGGGTGATGTAGAGATAGCTGTTGGCATCAAACCGCTGAACAAAAGCCTGCCCCTGATACTCCAAATAACTTTCCACCTCGTATTCGATGTCAAATCCGTAACCGCCGTCATTGCCCTTGCGGCGCCGCCCGAATTTGACGTTCATGCTTTCCTCGGAGAGATACGTGATGTGCGCGAGCATTCGGGCGGCGGCGAGACCGTGCGTGGGGCCCACAGCGCCATAATAATCCCCGTCACAAAAGGCGGGATCATGCAAAATGGAATAGCGCCCGACGGCGTTGTAGGCCAGGCCCTGCGCGGAGAGCCGGGCGGCCGCGGCCAGTACGCCGCATTTCGACACGCGGTCGGGGTACTTCAAGGCCCATTCAAGCGCCTGCTGTCCTCCCAGCGATCCGCCAATGACCGCATGCAGCCGTTCAATGCCCAAATGATCCAGCAGGCGCGCCTGAAGGCTGACCCAATCGCCCACGGTCACAATCGGAAAGCGCAGTCCATACGGCCTGCCGGTTTCGGGATCGGGGCAGGCCGGTCCGGTGGTGCCGTAGCAACTGCCGAGGACGTTGCTGCACAGGACAAACCAGCGGTTGGTGTCGATCGCTTTTCCCGGGCCTATGATGGCGTCCCACCATCCCGGTTTGCGCAGGCGCCACGGTCGTTCGGCGGCGGTTTCCGGGGAGTCCCATCCGGCGGCATGCGCATCGCCGGAAAGCGCGTGCGTTATCAGCACCGCATTATCGCGGGCGGCATTCAGGGTGCCGTACGATTCGTATTCCACATCCACGGGCGCCAACCAGGTGCCGGCTTCCAGTTGCAGCGGATGAGCGGCATCCGCGAGCCGTACATACCGGGGGCTCGTCAGGCCGACGGAGTTGGGGTGGTCCGGCTCATGATGTGTTTTGGTTTTGCTCACGATTCCGTTTTCCGTTCTGTGGATTCCGCCTGCTGAATCAAATGAAGCAGGGGCGCATGCAGCGCCCCGTTGGTGGCCAGAATTTCGCCGGGCAGCCCGGCGGCGCCGCCCTGAAAATCGGAGACCACTCCTCCGGCCTCGCGAACGAGCAGTACGCCGGCGGCAATGTCATAGAGGTGCAGGTGAAGTTCCCAAAAACCATCGAGCTGACCGCAGGCCACATAGGCCAGGTCGAGCGCCGCGGATCCGAATCGCCGGGTATCCCGCACCTGCGGCGCAATGGCGGCGAACAGCGGAAGATTGTTGCGCGCCCGGTTGTTGCGAAG
>CAZISY010000034.1:0-5293 GCA_964542025.1 uncultured Verrucomicrobiota bacterium | reverse complement strand
CCGATGATGCCGTGCCCGGGATAATGCTGCTCAATTTCGCCGCGCAAAAAGCGTTCAATATCGCGGTCGGCCCGGGTGACGATGTCCTTCGGATCATCCTTTTTCTGCACGTCGAGATCCGTCTGCATCCGGTACTGCACGGCCATACGCCCCGCCTGCCGGACCACCTGTTCTATAAACGCCTTCATGTCTTTTTCACGCCGCTGCGACGCTCCTTTATTGATGCAATGCGGCTGCTCTTAGCACGTTTCATCCGAAAAGGCGATGATTTGGCGATAAAAATCCGGCAGCCCCGGTCCGAAGCTAAGGGCGGGCTTCAGTCCGGGGCCACCGGAAGAATCGGGAGCGGATACCCGGAGCGTAGAAGGGTATTTTCCGGCACCCGATGAAAAATCACCACTTATGGGAGAGTGAAGAGTGTTCGATGATTTCAGACGGTTCAGGCTGTACGTCCTTCAGCAATCCGCCACTGACCAGTGCGGCTTCATCGCCGACCAGATAGGTGCCTTTTTGGGTGCGCAGGTTGTAGACGGCGTGTGCGGTTCGATCAGTTCGGAATCCGTAGGCGGCATGCAGCTCGCCGGTGCCCGTCAGCGTCATGTTCATTTCCTCACACGGAATCCAGCGTGTACCGTCGAAAAACCGATGCCCCGGCGTGGAATACACCGCTCGGCTGTGACGCCCGACGCTGACCTCCAGTAAATTAAAACATCCGATGTGCAGATCCACTTTCTCCACCAGCGTTTTGATCAGTTTTCCGCTGTACAAATCATACGTCATCACGGCGTCCCCTTCCGTAAATGACTGAATGGGTTTGGGACAGTCCGGCGTCATGATCAGGGTATCGGCCGCAAAACAGCACTCATGGATTCCTTTGCAGGCGGCAATGGTCTTACTCGGCAGCAGCTCAGTGAGTTTTCTATTCATCTGCGTACCTCCGAACTGGTTATGATGCCTATGTACCCCGGTATATCTATTTTGTTAAATATTTCGCTACAATTTATGGGGGGTAAGCATTGGCTCTGCCACAAGGGAAGGTGGCGCGGGGAAAGGAGCAGCGCTCCTCACGTCGCATGCCCGCAAAAAAAGGATTTTTGCAGGAAATCGCCGCCTATACCCCGAAAACGCCCCGAAAATTCACTTTTTTCGGGCAGACTGCCAGTGATAGACGATTTCAGTGGTGCCGTTTTCCAGGCGGCGTGAGCGTCCCCGGCGAAAGCCGCATTTTTCCAGAACCCGGATGGATGCGGCATTTTGTGAATCCACGCGCGCCCGAATGAGTGCGCGGTCGGCGGGTTTTAATGAATCGAGATACGTCTTTACGATCATGGTGGCGTATCCGCGACCCCAAAAATTTCTGTTGAAGTGGTAGCCGATGTAGCGGTATTTCCTTCCGCACAGCACGGTAAAAACGCCAATCATTTTCCCTTCGCCGGCCAGCTCAATGGCCAGCTCGGTATTGGGATCCTGCCGGGCATATTGATCCAAAATGTGTACGACGTCGGACAGGCTTTCGTCTTCCGTGATCGGGCTGAAATCATCGTAGCGGCAGATTTCGGGATCCCCGAAAATTTCAAAATAAGCGTGGGCATCTTTGGTGCGAATCGGACGGAGTGAAAGGGGATTGTTCATAGACGTTCGCCGTTTTTTGCGGGTTGGGGATGAGTGGGGTGTTACTTCGGCAGCCACCGGATTTGATATTTTTCAAGTGTGCCCGATTCCTGCCAGCGCGTCAGTACGGCATCAGTCAGCTCAAGCAGCTCCTGATTGTCGAGCGCCACGCACCAGGCGATCAGTTCGTTGGTGAATGGCTGCGGTTGGAACGTAATGCCGTCCGATTCATGGCGGGCCGCCAGCCACCAGACCAGCGGAGCATCGTGTATGACAGCATCCACCTGCCCGCGCCTCAGCGCCTGCACGGCCTTCTCCGCAGAAGCGTATTGTTTGACTTTCGCTTTGCGGCAATTCCTTTCCACAAAAAGCGCGCCGGTGGTTCCCTTTTCAACACCGATTACCGGCTTGCCCACCAGAATGCCCACGTTGTCATACTTCCGAACATCCTCATTGCGTACCAGCGCCATCTGCCCTACGCGTAAAACCGGGTGCGTGAACGCCACACGCATGCTCCGCGCTTCGGTGATGGACATCCCGGAGATGATGATGTCGATCCGATGCTCTTCAAGAGCCGGAATCAGCGCCTCAAAGTCCATTTCCACGAATTCCGGCCTGCGGTTCATCTCGGATGCCAGCAGCCGTGCCAAATCCGCCTCGAACCCGGTGACAGCCCCGTGTTCGGTGAATATGATCGGGGGATAATTCGGAGAACACCCGATTCGAAGCGGTTCCAGGGCGGAATCATCCCCCCGGGCCGGAACATCCGGCTCCATGGGCGGTTTTGTGGTCCCGCACGCCGAGATCAGCGCCAGCGCCAAGCCCCATACCAAGCAACGCATTCCTCTCATGACATCGTCCCCGTGTGCTGTTCTGTAAAACAGACGCAACCTAACGCATTCCCGGCGGCGGTTCAACCGCTAATCCGCGTTCTCACAGATTGGGCGGAAGCGCTTCGCTCCAGCCGAACTGCTTGAAGAAGGGCTGTTGATCCCCATACTTATCGCACAGCGCCCATTCGCCCGTGGCGGGAAAATACACGCCGAGCTGCGTACGGGGCGCCGGGGTTCCCTTCGGATTTTCACAGTACCTCCTGTCCCGATACTGTCCGGGAACCGGCAGCATGTCGCCGTTGCCCCAAATCCAGGTCGCCGCCTGGGCATCACCGCTCAGCCACACATACCAGGATCCCTGGTAATACACCGCGCGGTCGGTCTTTCCGTCGGCATCGTAATCGGCTGGAACCGGCTTGGCGCTGCTCCAGCCCCAGGGTTGGTTGTTCAATTCCATGATAACCGCGCCGGTCAGCGGATCCACGCCGCCCCAGGTACCGTTTTCACGAACATATACGGCGAAATCGTCATAGCCGTTGCCGTTGAAATCGCCAAGTACCGGCATAGCGCCGGAATATCCGTAGTTGCGCGTGAGCAAGTGCTGGTCGGACGATTTACGGACGATCCACGCGCCGGTTTCCGGATAATAGACGGCGCAATCAGTGATGCCGTCGTCATCATAATCACCGGGTACGGGCCTGGCTTCGCGCCAACCCCAGAACACATTGTAGTTCGTGCCGGCCACGTTCGAACTTGGGCGGACGTACCAGTAGCCGCTGTCCGGATGATACACGGCGATGTCGGTTGTGCCGTCGCCGTCATAATCGCCGGGAACCGGCTGGGCCTCGCTCCAACCCCAGTTCACGGAGAAGACGCGGACAAAATCACCATCATCATTAAAGCAGATGTTCCACTCGCCGCTTGCCGGATAGTACACGCACAGATCGACCAGATTATCGCCGTCGTAGTCGCCCGGCAGGTAATTTCGTTCCAAGCTGTCCGCCGCAGGATTCAACCAGCGCCGAATGGAGGGATACGCACGGTCGAATCGACCGTAATAATCCTCGCCGCCAAGGTTCGAGCAGTCCGATTGCCCCCCGTAAAGCTGCCCGATGACCAGCCCATTCGCATTGAACAGCGGGCTCCCGCTGCTGCCCGGCTCCGTCGCGCCGCTGGCCCAGATAATCCACCAGTAATTCGGTTCCGATCCGGAAAGGCCGCCAAAATTGATCCGCTCATACGAGCCGTCCGGCATGTGAAGGCCTGTCAGCGTTTCCGATCCCGACGGGGCAACCGTCGTCCAGCCCGCGTAGGTCACGCCACCCGGCGATGCCTGACGCAACCGGAGGAAGGCATAATCGCTGCCGGCCTCCAGCGATGCGCTCGAAAGATAGTCCGCTCCGCCGTCCGTACGGGGCAGCGAACTGAGTGCAGGCGGCGCACCATTGCAGGCGGCGGTTTTGTAGAACCAGTAAAACTCGGTGTCATCTGCTTCAGTCTGGCTGCCCACGCAATGGTGCGCAGTCATGAAATAATCCACGAAGGTGGAGTGGTCGGTATCATTCAGCAGACAGCCGGTACACCACACATAGTTCCTGCTGTCAAAGGAACCAATGCCCGCCAGTGCCCTGGATTCGGAAGCCCAGTCGGCATAGCAGGAGACGTCGTTGTGGCAGTTACCCTCCTTGGCTATCACCGTCGGGTCGCGGTAGATAAACGCGTATTCCTGAATTTGAAAACGAACCGACGAAGGTTCCACCGTGGCCGGCGCGTAACATTCCACCGTGATTTGCTCCGCAAACAGCGTCCCCGTCCAAAACGCATCGCGTCCGTTGAGCGTACGGTTGTTGTACGGCCCGCGCAGTGCCGTCGGATTTTGCGTTTCGTACACATAAATATCGCAGGAATCCGGCATATTGATGTCCGTCAGATGCAGCCGCACTCCATAAGCTCCGGTCGCGGCGATGGCCTGCTGCCAAACCCGCGTGCCATCCGAAAGCGTGCGCCAGGCGCCGTTGATGGTTTTCGAGTCGTTCGGAGCAATGGCGATATCCAGCGTCTGAACCACCCCGAGACGCGTGGTTTTTTCGCCGGACTTGTTTTCCGCATCTTCACGCAGAAGCTGCTTTACATCCACCCCGGGAAGCTGAAGCAGATCATTGGTTTCCCAGCATCCATCCAATACGCTGCGCGGAAGAGTCTGAGCCGATTTGGGGACGGCGCTCACAGGCTTTTCCGAAGGCCCCACCGTCACGGCATCATCCGATTGGACAGACAGCAAGCCACAGCTGCAAAATAATAAAACGCCCGCCACACAACACCTGTAATGATCCATGACGCACCACTCCTTTTCATCGCGCACCGGACAACCCTGCCGCGCTACTTGCCGTGCAGACTACCACTCGCCCTACGCGCGCTCAAGCAGGGATTCGGGGACTGCGCACGATTTAATCCAAAACAGCTCGCATTGCTCGAACGCGCGGGGAACGCAGAGAAATGCGAACCGCAAATGCACGCCAATGAACGCTAACACATGAATGAGACGGGGATGGAACAAAGTAGGGCCGCGCTCTCCGAGCGCAGCCCATTTGCGGCGAGCAAGAAGTCCCGGCCTTTTCCAGTGTGTCTTTTGTTCGTGTGGAGGGCGGCGGGCCTCCGCCGCCTGGTGTTTGGCACGGGACCGCCGATCGCATGGTCGGCATGCGCTTTTTAATGTGCCCCGCATGCCACGTTATTAACGCCCGCTTCGCTCGAGTGCGCAGAGATCGCAGAAAATACGAATCGCGAATGAATAGGTGGAGGGACGCGCTCCGTCGCGTCCGTGGTTTTGACAGAGCAAAACCCTCCAG
>CAZISY010000033.1:0-36490 GCA_964542025.1 uncultured Verrucomicrobiota bacterium | reverse complement strand
AATTCCGGGATGAAAACAATACCTATCAGGGAATCGCCGCAGATTATGTCAATATATTGAATCAGGTGTTCGGCATCCCCCTGCGCGTTGAACAGCAGCTCGACTGGACAAGTGCGGTGTTCGCCATCCAGCGCCGCGAGGTCGATGTTTTTCCTTGTGTGGGCATAACGAAGGAACGGTCTGAATATCTGCTCTTTTCCGATCCGTATATCACCTATCAGCGGGTCATTCTGACCCGTGCGGATATGCCGTTTATTACGGGCATTTCCGATCTCAACTCCCTCCGCGTCGGAGTACAGCAAAAAACATCCCACGAAGGCTTCCTGGAAGAAAACAGCACCATACAGCCCATTCGCTATGCCTCCCTGGAGAGCGCACTTATGGCCCTTTCGGGTGGAAAAATTGATGCCGTCGTCGCCAATCTTTCTTCATCGGCTTATTGGATCCGAAAACTCAACCTGATCAATCTGAAAATCGCCGCTCCGGCCTCGGCGGAAGTCTGTACGCTGCATTTCGCGGTGCGCAAAGACTGGCCGGAACTGATATCGATTATCAACAAGGCCCTAATCCGCATACCGCTGGAACAATGTCGCGAAATAGAACGGCGGTGGGTGGCTGTTGAGTATAAAACAGGCGTCGATAAACGGACCATCTGGCGCATCGGCGTACGGGTGGCTTCCATGATCATGCTGATCGTGTCGGCCCTTTCCATCTGGACGTGGCGTCTTAAAAAGGAGGTCGCGCTCCGCCGCGAGGCCGAGGCTGAACTGGCACGGCATACCGGCGAATTGGAGGCCATGAACCGCAAATTGCAGGAACTGGACCGGCTTAAAAATATGTTCATCGCCTCCGTTTCACACGAGTTGCGAACCCCGCTCAATTCCATCATCGGGTTCACCGGCGTGATCCTCCGGGGCATGGCAGGTCCCATCAACGACAAACAGAGTGATCAGCTCAATCGGGTCTATCACTCCGCCCATCACCTGCTGGATCTGATCACCGACATCATTGATATCTCAAAAATTGAAGCAGGAAGCGTGGAAGTCTTTGCCGAACGATTTTTTCTGGATGAAATGATCCGTGAAGCCGTTGACTCCATACGGCCGCAGGCACAACTCAAAGCCCTCACCCTGGAGCAGGAGATCCCCGTTCAAACAGAGGTCTTCACCGACCGCAAGCGCCTGCGTCAATGCGTACTGAACATTTTGAGCAATGCCGTCAAATACTCGGAATCAGGGACCATTCGCATTCAACTCAACGTGCAGAACAATCACTATGAGATCAAAATCAGCGACACAGGCATCGGCATATCCGCAGAAGATCAGCAGCGATTGTTCATGCCGTTCGTCCGCCTGGATTCCCATCTGCGCGTTAAGGCCGGCGGAACCGGGCTCGGCCTCTACCTGACCCGAAAAATAACCCATGACATTCTTCAGGGCACACTCTCCGTGAGCAGTGAGCCGGGGCGCGGAAGCACCTTTATCATCTCCGCGCCCATGCACATCTCCTCCGGAACCATTGAGCAGAAAGGAGTTTCCCCGGCATGAAACGGGTACTCGTCATCGAAGATAACGAGAACAACATGGAGTTGATCACGTTCATTTTGGAAGCCAACGGCTACGAAGTACTCAAAGCTTTCTGCGGGCGGGACGGCGTCGCAGAGGCCCTGCGCGAACGGCCCGAATTCATTATTTTAGATATTCAACTGCCGGACATTGACGGCACCGAAGTGCTATCCATCATCCGGGCTTCCGAAATCAAAGATTCTATTCCCATCATCGCCATGACCTCTTACGCCATGGCCGGCGATGAAGCACGCCTGCTGAAGGCCGGATGCAACGGATACATAGAAAAACCCATCAACCCGGACTGTGTCATGGGGCAGCTTCAGCGCATCCTGGGAGAACAGTTATGAGAATACTGATCGTCGAAGATGATGAAAATTCACGCATTTTGCTGGCCACAATACTAGACTCCTGCGGATACCAAACCAACGGGGTTTCCAACGGCGCTGAAGCCCTTACGGCCATCACCCAGGCCCGCCCCGACCTGATTATTTCGGACATCATGATGCCGGAAATGGATGGTTTTGCCCTTTGCCGTGCCGTGAAAAGTCATCCTGACCTGTCCTCCATTCCCTTCGTGTTTTACTCCGCCACCTACACCACCCCGCCGGACATCCAACTGGCCGAGGAACTGGGCGCCTCTCTTTTCCTGATCAAACCCATGGATCCCGAAGATCTGATCGTTCAAATACAGCGCATGCTCCCGCTGACCGCCTCCTCCTCCACGCCCCCCCCCATTCCCGCCGTCGATGGAAATGCACTGGATGCCAAGTATGCCGGAGCCATTGTGCGAAAACTGGATAAAAAAGTGGCGGAACTCAAAACCCTTCAAACACGCCTGAACGACAGCGAAGACCAACTCCACCGCATCCAGGAAAGCTACCATATCGCCCAGCACATCGCTCACACCGGATGCTGGAACTGGGACGTCATTTCAGATCGCTTCTGGTGGTCCGACGAGCTTTATTTCCTCTTCGGACTGGAACCCGCACCGGCCATCGACCGCGCCCATCTGCTTGCGCAAATTTCTCCCGAGGACCGTGAGCGCTTTGACCGGGCCCTTACCTTAATCGGCGAAAAAGGCATTTCATTCAGCATGGATCATGGTTTCTGCGGTCCCGACCAAACACTGCGCATGGCCCACTCCGAAGCTCAGGTGGTTGAATTCCACACAGATACCATGCGGCCTGTCCGTGTTGTATGCGCCATGCGCGACATCACGGAACAACGGCAAATGGAAAAAGACAAAAGCCGCCTTGAAGCTTTTCTCCGTCAATCCCAGAAGATGGAAGCGCTCGGTACGCTGGCGGGCGGAATCGCTCATGACTTCAACAACATTCTCAACGCCGTGCTTTGCCATGCGGAAACCCTGCTCGAAGACTCCGCCATCCTCCCGGACCAGCACCGCAACGCCCTGCAGGAGATCGTCACGGCCAGTCAACGGGCTGCTGATCTTGTCCGTCAGATACGGCTCTTCAGTCAGCGGGCCGAAAACACGTCGCGCAAGCCTTCCGATCTGGCCGTATTGGTAACGGAAGTGCTTTCATTTATCCGACCGGCGATACCGCTAAACGTCACCGTCACCGTTGACAACAAGGAGGTCATGCCGCCGGTCCCGATCAATTCCACACAAATCTATCAGGTGATTTTGAACCTCTGCCTCAACGCCTGCCGCGCCATGCGCCCCGATGGCGGAAAACTGACCATTCAGTTGCGCACAGAACAAATATCTGCGAGTCATGCCCTTTTCCGACTTGGCGCACCCTGCGGACTCTACGCCGTGTTATGTGTATCTGATACGGGCTGCGGTATGGATGAAGTTACACGCGAACGTATTTTTGAGCCGTTCTTCAGCACAAAAGCCGGCGAAGAAAGCAGTGGGCTTGGGCTTTCTGTGGTACAGGGGATCGTGCTCAATCACAATGGGTATATCCAAGTGAAGACATCGCCGGGCCAGGGAACAATTTTTTCCATCTATCTGCCGATTCCTCCGGCATAAAGCAAACAGTCCAGTCCCTGATGTGCCGCAATCGAAACGCCGTTACCAAATACATGGCTAAAAAAAACAGGAGTTTGCGGCATCGCTCGCAAACTCCCGCCCAAAAAGCAGCTGCGTCTCGATCAAATGGATGCAGCCGAGCTGTTTTTCTTCGCCAGTTTGGCCTGGCGTTTTTCCTTGGCGTTTTTCTGCGGCGCTTTTTTTGTCTCTTTCTTGCTGTCTCTTGCCTTACTCATACCTTCCGTCTCCTTATACATCGCGACAGACGCCCGCGATGCTTACCCGCTCATAGTACGTATTCCATGAATGATTTCAACTGAAAAGACCGCACGGATAAACCACGCGCCACGTTTGTGCGGATCCTGAAAAAGAGCGCCCCCCGGAATGGCTCCGGGGGGCGTCCCATGGTCGCATGATCAGAAGGTTATTAGGATCATGGACAGGAGGAAACGGATCGTTGTCGGGCCGGTTGGGGATGCGGTGTTTCACGGGTGCTCTGCGCGGGAGCTTCTCCGGAACCGCCATTGGAAACCTCTTCATAAATGCGCTTGTGATCTTTGATGCCGGCCAGCCGGTAGCCGCCCACCTGATAATGACCATTCATGTATTCACTGCCGTCTTTCGGAAGCGTGTTTTTATACATCACTTCATAGTCGCCATACGGCAAATCAATCCGCGACGAGAGCATGCGGCGATGCTTCTCCTCCTTCACAAACTTCTTGTAGCCCGGCTGAACCACTCCGCCGTAAAAGATGCCCATACAGCCGGAACCGTAACTGAAAAGACCCAGTCGCTTCCCATCCAGTTTTTCCTGACTTTCCAGTAGAGACGTCAATCCCACATAGACGGAACCGGTGTAGAGGTTTCCGGTCAACCGATTGTACCGCTGCGCGGAATAGATCTGTTCCAGCAGCGCCTCTTCGCTCATGCCCTCCGGCGCGCTGTACTTCGCCAGATGCAAATGCCCTTTTTCCGCCATGCGGGTGAACGGCAAATGATAGCAGAACCGGTAGTGATCCGAAAAGTCCAGTCCGGTTTCTTTGACGTATTCGTTCCAGGCCTCAGCCAGCGCTTTTAAATAAACGCGGATGGAATACTTCCCATCCACCATCGCCTCGTCCATGTAATTCGGACGCCAGAAATCCATCACATCCGCCGTGTAACAGCCATTTACCGGACTCAGCTCCACCAATTTGGGATCCGCAGAAATCACCATCGCCACCGCGCCCGCACCGGTGGTCGGTTCGCCCGGCGTACCCAGTCCGTACCGGGCAATATCGGTGCCCACCACAACCACTTTTTTCTCCGGCCGCTGCTGCACCAGCGCCAGCGCGGAAAGAACCCCCGCCGTAGCCGCACAGCAGGCCTGCTTCAACTCAAACGCCTTGCAGGTGGAAGGAAGCCCCAGCAAACGGTGTACATAAATGGCCGCTGATTTGGATTGGTCAATACCGGACTCCGTAGCCAGCATCAGCGTGTCCACAGTCCGATAGTCAATGCCCTCAAGTGCCGATTCCACGGCATTCGCAGCCATCGTCACGATGTCCTCATCGGGTGGAACAACCGCCATCCGTTCCTGGCCAAGGCCTTTGTAATATTTTTCAGCATCAATCCCCCGAACAGCCGCCAGGGTTTTAAGATCCAGATAATAACGCGGAGAGTAAAAACTGATAGACTCAATACCGATCTTCATCTGCGCCTCGCCTCCAAAGTACTTTGCTTCACAGAGTTTCTGTTTAAAAAAAATCAACCCGCCGATTCAGCGGTCAGCAACGTCACGCCCTGATTTGACGCTTCATGTTCTTCCACCGGCTGAAAGGTTTGCACCGCTTTATGCAGCACCTCTTCAAGGGCGTGCAGATAATGCAAAAAATGTTCTCGTCCCGAATCGGTGGCGTAAATCATGGTTCGCGGTTTTCGGCCGATAAATGATTTACTGACGGCAATCATCAGGGACTCTTCCATCATTTTCAAGTGCCGGTTCAAGTTGCCGTCGGTCAAACCGCACTCCTGTTTCAGATCCGTAAAACTGATTCCCTTTCCTGCTGCAGCGCAAAGGGCCGACATAATCGCCAGCCGATGCGGCTCGTGAAACAGCTTTTGCAGAGAATCGTAGGGATTCACATTGCCTGTATTATTCATCGTGTGCATTTCTGCTTTCCTGTTCGGGTTCTTCATCAATGTTCTGATACCTAACCAGAGCCAGATATCTGCGTTCATCAAAGTAGAGGAGCAATCCGCCCGCCCACTCGCCAATAAAAAATACCAGACCCATCGGCCAGGGATTCATAAAGGTGGCCTGCGGAAGCAGCAGCCACGCGACGCCGCAAATAACGTAAAAAACGCCCACAAAGGAAATGTAACGGGGAAGCACATACCGGGATGCCAGATTCGTAAGCCCGAACATGCACATCCACACTCCGAAAAGATACTGAGTCACTCCGTGCATCGCCAGCATGATGGTCAGCGCTCCACCCACGACCAGCGATGGAATTCCGTCCCCGATCGGACGCAACCGCCCGACCTCTCTGCGCACTCTCGGATCATTCAGGAACCAGTACAGGAGGGCGCCACCGTTTAAAACCAATGCAAAAACAAATACGGCACCCCACCCGAGAAAAAATGCGCGATGCGTCTGCGGGTACCGATCCGACGACATGATAGCCGCCGCCAGCAACGCAGAGGTTCCGGACACCGCCCGCGCCGGGCCGGAATAGCCGCCAAAACGCTGCCGGCTCAAGACAGCCTGTTGCAGCTGGCGAACCTGTGCCAGCGCATCTCTTAGGTGAACGGAGAGCATACCTGTTCCTTCCATACACAGCCCGAAATACCAAATTCACAAAGTACTTTGCAACACAAAGCCTGTCGTTTTATTATCCCGCATCAACTGATTGAAATGTTAACTGGGCCCGAGTACCGGCGGATGCGCCTACTCCTCGCGCTGTCGATTGGCCTGATAACGGACCACGGCTTCCCGAACATTTTGCCGGAAAGTGATCGGATTGATCGGCTTCGTGATGATTTTGCTGGCACCTGCTTCCAGCATTTCTTTGGCCATGTCGTCATCATGAAAAGCTGTCGTTACCAGAATTTCCGTCGTGGGATGGCCCTTCTTATATTCCTTCAGAAAATCGCAGGGATTGTCGGAATTCAACCCCATGACTTCCACGATCAGGACACCCACGCGCTCAATGGGGCGCAAATCGATCTCATCCTTGCAGGTATGAATTTCCACGTCATCAGCCAGCAGCAGCTTTGAAAAGTATTCCAGCGCCCGCTTTTCGGGGTCCAGCACGACAATCGGCACTTCGCTTTCCTCTTCGATGCTTAACTTTCCAGTCACTACGTCATGTACACATTTACCCAGCGTGCTGAGATTCACCGGCTTATCCATCCGCGCCAAAATGCCATACTTTTTAAACTTCCGCTCATCCATGTCGAGCTCGCTGGGACCAGCCAGCAGGATCACCGGAACGTTGGTCACCTGCATCACATCCTTCATCAGATTGCGTGACTTAAGCAATTCTGTGAGCAACTGTTCCAGCGGCATATCGGCCAACGGGGTATCAATGATCAGCAGTTGGCTCAGAAAATCGCGATCGGTTTCTATGGCCTCTTCTCCCTCCTCGGCGGTATGCACATAATAACCGCTTGATGAAAGAAACCGCTCCACAGAAAGCCTGATGGATGTTCTACGACTGACAATTAAAATGGGAAACAAGTGTTTGTCTGCTGTACTCAGCGTATCTTTTTCCATCGGCGGCACCCTGAACCTTCCTGTTAAATAACGGGGGCATTTTACGCATCTCTCCGAGGATATACACTAAAAAAGGGGCTTATTTTTCCATCAATGGAAAGCGGAGGATGCTGCACGGGGAATGTCAGGAAACGCCGGAGAATCAGATGTAGTCCAGCAAAGATGTACCGAAGGCGGCGGAAGTCACCTTCATGGCCGCTTCATAGGCCGCCTGCTTTTCATATAATTCCGTGACCGCTTCGGCCACATCGACTGACTCTTCTTTTTCCAGCTTTGTTTGCAGATTGCTTTCTTCCTTAGACAATGCGCTGATGCTGGTCTTCAAGCGCTCCTCGTAAGCGCCCAGCCGGCTGAGTACATTGACAATCTGCTCTTCGTCCCGCTCCATGTCGGCGGCGGCGGTTTGTGTAATTTCCAGGGTCCCACTGCCGGAATCGGTCAGGTCGATGGCAATGCCTGCGCGGGCATTGGCCAGTGAATCGGCCAATTGAATCTCCGTATCCGACACTCGAATCACATAATAGGCCGTGTCGGCTGAAAGACCGGCCGGAAGCGATTCGGTTGACTCCAGTGTTACGGATGATCCCGTGGCATAAATCCCCGCCACAGTCAGGGTGTCCGCAGCAGGATCCACCGTGAAGGACTCCGGTTCAGCGAGGTTCTTCCCCTCCATAAGCCGATCCCGGATATTGATCAAATGCGCAAAAACATCGGTTTCCGAGGTTTGAAAAATGCCGTTGGTACTGTTCACATCACTGCCCACCAGCGTCGATGAAAGATAATCGCCTTCGGCAATCTCCACTTTGCGCGTTTCATCGCTGCCCTGATAGGTCACTGCGGTGATATGGCCTTCAGCATTGCGCTCTACCACATACGCATCCACATCCTGCCGCAGCCCGGAGTAGATGGAGCTGCCATCGTTTTTCGAATTGGCCAGCACCGCAATATCCTCAAGAATCTGATCGATTTCTTCACCCAACGCCACGAGGTCCTGGGGATTTTTCGTACCGTCACCCCCGCTGGTTACAATTTCGGAGGCACGCAGAATCTGATCCTGCACCTTCTGCAACTGTGCATCCATGTCCAACAGATCCCCCTGCAGTCGATTACTGTTGGCCTGGTACTGATCAATCATTGTTCCGGTATAGCGCATGCTGATAACCCGGTCATACGCCCCGGCGCCGTCGGATGGTTTAGCCACCTTCACACCGCTGGAGGTCTGCTGCTGAATTTCATAAACAGCCGCCTTGTTCTTTACCAGATAAGAATTCAGCATACTGTTCGTCATCGCATCGGTTATTCGCATAACACACCTCGCCTATCCATCTCTGTCCATTCCAGACCACCGGCCAATCCGGTGTCGCTCTTTGTCACCTACTGAAGAATATTTTGCACCAGCGGCGCAATATCCTTCCGCGGAGCCAACGGAACCGGCTCACACACGACCTGCTCGCGCAGTGAAAGCAGAAGTTCCCTGTTGCGAATAAGATATGACGATATCATCTGGCTGATATTCTGGTCTGTGATCATCTTTCGCTGGATTGTATTCATAGTAACCATCCTCCGGGCCGTATAGTTAGCAACTCGCATGCCACAGGATTACGGGTGCTGTGATTCCCCCCAGATTCAGGGGCCCGATGCAGAATCCGCCGTTCCAAAGACGTCGGCTCTTGCCTACCTCGTTCAATTATGCTTAAGTTCTTCACCATGAGCAGTGAGTGTTGGTTTATCTTTGATTTTGACGGTACGCTGGCCGATTCCTTCCGAACGGTACATCATCTCTTTAATCAGCTGGCAGCCCGTTACGGATATCATCCGGTGGAAGAACGGGATGTGGAGCTTATGCGCCGAAAAACCGCCCGTGAATTTTTTACGGCGCGCGGCATTTCGCAATTTCTTCTTCCGGTGCTGGCTATTCAGGGGCGGCGCGACTTGGCGCGTCATATCACGGAAGTCCCCCCCGTAGCGGGCATCGCCGAGGTCCTCCCCCGCCTCAAAGAGCTGGGCTATCACCTGGGAATCCTCACCTCCAACGCTACTGAAAACGTCGAAGCCTTTCTTCAAACTCATCAACTGCAGGACTTTTTCGATTTCATCTATTGCTCGCACGACATGTTCGGCAAAGACCGAAGAGTAAAGGCACTCATGCGCAAATATCGACTGGCCCCGGAGCAGGTCATTTATGTGGGGGACACGGATGCCGACGTCCTCGCCGCCCAAAAGGCAGGGATTCGCGTGGCGGCCGTCACCTGGGGCTATCAGGCGCGCGAAGTGCTGAGCGTCCTCAATCCCACCTGGCTGCTGGACACTCCTTCACAACTGGCCGACATTCTCCCTCCCTGACTCTGCCGGTGCCGCCCGTCATGGCGAATCTGCGGCAGGCTGTGCCATCGGCCGCCCCCGTACTTTTGGCGGATGCGGTATCCACGAAAAAAGACCGTGCCATCCCTGCACACTCTGGCTATACTCTCCGCCGTTTCCGAATGTGCGCCACCGCGCCCGGCACCAAGGAGAAATAGATGATGAAACAACACCGAGATTTGCTTTGGATCGCAGCAACCGTTCTTCTGGCGGGAGCCGCCGTTTCGCTTGCCTGCTCATCGTTTCAAGTGACGGCCGCCGATGGAACACGAATATGCACACGAACCATGGAATTCGGAATCGACACACAGTCCAGCATTGTTGTGGTGCCGCACGGATGGAGTTTCCAGAGCCCCGCCCCAAACACTAACACGGGAATGACGTGGAACGCCGTGTTCGGATTTGTCGCCTGCAATGCGTTTGGCCTTCAAACAACCGCCGTTGATGGACTCAATGAAAAAGGGCTGGCCTTCAGTGCGCTGTGGTATGAGAGCGACATGCAATGGCCGCAGGTTGCCGATGGGCAGGAGCGCCGGGCCCTGTCGCATCTGGACCTGGGATCCTGGATTTTAAGTCAATTTTCAACCGTGGACGAAGTGAAGGCGGCGCTGGATCGCATCCAGCTCTTTGGATTTCCGCTGCCTCAACTTGGCGGCGTTGTGCCCCTGCATTACATCGTATACGACGCGCAGGGCGGATGTATTGTGATTGAATGCGATCAGGGCGAAGTGCACGTCTATGACAACAAGCTGGGACTGATCACCAATGCCCCGAATTTTCCCTGGATGATGGCTAATTTGCGCAATTACGTTGGCATGAGCAACCAGCGGACAGCATCGGCCACCATCTGCGGAGTTCCGTTTAACGGTACCGGTCACGGTAATGGAATGTTCGGACTCCCGGGCGACATCACCCCTCCCAGCCGCTTTGTGCGCATGGCCATCACCAAAGAATTTTCCGACCGGCAACCGGATGCGTTAAGCGCCCTGAACCAGGCACAGCACATCGCCAACTCACTGGACATCGTCGCGGGCATGGTCGTGGATAAAGATGCCGCCGGACACATCACCTCCAGTGAATCCACGGAGTGGACCACCTTTTATGATTTAACCCACGGGGTGATGTACTTTCACACCTACACCAACCTGAATCTGCGTAAAATAGATCTGCAAAAAATTGATTTCACTGTCAACCGGCTGCGCTTCATCCCAATGTCCGGCACCCCCGAAGTGATCACCGATGTCACGGCAACCGCCCAATAAAATCGCGCTGAAAAACACCGTGCCCCTGTGCGAACATACCCGCATGAAAAAGGTTTTCATCGCTGCGGAAATGATTTACACCTCTCACCCTTATGCAGCAGGCCGATAACAAACACGAATCCAGCGGGCACCATGCCCTGCGCGCCGTTTCCGGCGGTGCGCTCCTGCGTGTTTTGCGTTATCCCTTTGTGCTGCTTTCCATGTCCGTTCTTCCCCGAATGATGGGCGACTCCTCGTATGGAGAATATGCCTACTATATGTCGGTCTTTCTCGTGCTGGACATTTTTACCGACATCGGCGTTATCCAAATGTTCGGACGCTTTATCCCCGAGGCGCTGGCACGGGGCGACCAGCGACTCGCCCGCAACTTACTGCATGGAAGCCTGACGTTCGGACTGGGCATGACCAGTCTTCTCATCGCCGGCATTCTCACCTACACCACCCTGTTTCCCATTCCGAATTTTAAACCGCAATGGACGCTCGCCCTCTGCCTGCAACTGCTGTTTACCCAAATCGAAGGGATTCTCTATTCATTTGTTTATAGCCTGAACCGCATCGAGCGTTATTCACTAAAGGAAATTTTCCGCAGCGCATTCACCTTTTGTTTTGTGTTTCTGATGTACCTGCTGTTCGGACTCGACGGCGCGCTCTGGGGGCTGGTGCTGACCTCCTTCCTGCTGGCCGTTATTGCTGCAAGCTGGACCTGGACCTGGCTGCTGGAAAAACCGGTGACCATTACGGTGAAGGAGTATCTCCCTTATCTGCTGTTTGGTGTGCAGTTTTACATCCCCTCGTTTTTCTACGGATTGATGCAGCGTTCGGGCAATGTATTGGTCCGCCATTTTTCGCCGGGTCCGAATGAAGTGGCCTACTATGATGTGGCTAACCAACTTCTCCTCCTGCTCTCGCAGTTCCTCTGCCTGATTCTCACCACGCTGATTCCTTCGCTCACGCAGCTGCATGCACGCGGCGAACAGGAACGCATTGACCAGTGGCAGGGCAAGGCGCTGAGCTGCTGTATGATCATGGCTTTTCTGGCATTCAATGCGCTGATCTGGTTCGGAGATTACGTCATTGTGCTGATTTTCGGCGCGGACTACGCCGCCGTATATCCCAACGCCATTATCGCCATGCTGGGCGTGGCAGCCCTGCTGCCGGCTTCCGTCGGCATGAATTACTCTTTGCTGAAAAAAGAACCCGGGGTCTACACCATCGGAGTGACGCTGGGACTGGCAGTCATGGTGGCGGGAAGCATCCCGGCCGCACCGCGCTGGCACGCCGCCGGAGTATCTGCCGCCACCTGTGCAGGCTATATCACGCTCAGCGTTTTCTTCCTGCTGATCTATCGAAAACACTTCGCAGGCATGATGAAACCCCTGCTTCAATCCATCGCGGCGGCGCTGCTGCTCAGCCCGCTCTATCTGCTCAAACACCGATACGGCCTGCCCGCCTCCCTGCTCTTCTTTTTTGCTTCCTCGGCGCTTTACCTCGTACTCGTGTTCTTGGCCGGAGTTCTTACCCGCAGCGACGCCCGGCAACTGCTCCGCGCCTACCGCCGGACATAACACGCCCGCCCCCAACCCCGCCCAAACACCGCCGGAAATCCGTTCAGAGAGTTCCCCTCTATTCGCCGGCGACAGCACCCTCCTCAGAAGCGTCGCCCTCCTCGTCCATATACGATTCATCAACTGTTTCTTCATACTCGATCACTTCATCGCTGTCCGCCCACGCATGATCCGGGAGAGAACAGGCAACGTCTTCTTCCAGCGAGCCCAGCGTGTATTCTCCGCCCAGCGGACATTCCGGCGCCGCGCCGTCCGGGAAATACGCCGCCAAATCCTCCCAGGTCGGCGTCCCCGCATCAACGCCCTGATCCATCGCCCACATCCTCTTCGCCATATCGATCTGCTGCCGATTCAGCGCGCAGGCCGATCGCGCGGCGTTGTTCTCCGCCTGCTCCATGGCAGAAATCCCCATCATGGCGCCCAGCGCGACCGGTGTCATGGCCGCCAGTGCCAGCGGATTGCCGTACGGGGTTTTCATGTAGCTCACGCTCATCATCCCCGAAGCATCATTGACCTGATAGGTGGCACAGAAATTATCCGCATTGGCCATAACGATATTATCCACATAATAATTCAGCACGGCGCCCAAACAGGAACCATCGGTCAGGCGGTCCATGCCCAAATCCGCCAGCGACGATTGCAGCCGGCAGTACTCCTGCGAAAAACGGCTGCCCGCATACGCCATCGCACTCACCGCGGCCGGACGGTCACGAAACGCCGCCTTAACCGCATCCTGACCCATCCACTCACCGCCATCCGCAACGCTCTGCAGAGCCCGCTCCAAAATGGCCGGCGTGGATGCCAGCAACAGGCACCCCTCGTGCATCATCAGAGCAGGCTGCAACGAAAACGGAAGCTTGGCGGGAATGTTCACCGAATAAAGAGTCCCTCCACCAATCGTCTTCTCCGAAAGTGGAATCTGATTCTTTTTCAGCAGCGCCAGCACGGCATCCAGTAATGAAGCATCCTTCGTCGTGACACCGATCAGCAGCCCGGGCTCCGGCAGAACAATCGAACGTCCGTTCGGAAGCGGAATTTCCACCGTCACGGATTCCGAAAGCGTTAATGCCGCAACCATTTCATCGCCCAGCGAGGCCGCCAGCGCGCGAAGATCCATCCCCTGCGAATCCTTCAACCGTTCGATCTCCTTCTTCATCGACTCCGAAACCCCGGGCGCGGCAAACGCATCCACGCCCTCTTCGATGACCGCCCAAAGAGTGGCCGGGCTGACGCCGATCATTTCCATCGCCACCGTTTCCGCCGGCAGATAATTCAGCATTTTCGGAATTTTCGCCTCCCCATACAGCCGCCGCATGACCCGGTCGAACTGCCCTTCATCATAGCGAATGCAGGTTTTCATGCGGCTGACCCCCTCTTCAACCGGGGCGAGACTGATCCCCACGGCCCGTATGCCATACAGCCCGAGCCAATCAATCAGCGGATCGACCAGTGAGGCCACGGACCCGACGGCACCCGCCTGCCCATCCGTCGTCGGAGAAGATGCCGAAAGAATGGCCGTGTTCATTTTTCCCAGTTCCGCACGCAGGCATGGAATCAGCGTTTCGGCATTCAAATAAACAAGCAGGTCGGCATCCATATCCAGCGTTGCCAGCACCTCGCCGGCCAGTGCACCATCCCGCGGGGCACGGATAAACGGTTCGGACGCCTGTCGTTCCTGCGTCTGAAGCACGTTTTTCAGGATCTCCACTTTGCGGACGACCGACTCATCGTTGTAATACGTCAGGCTTTCCTCATAGCGGCTGACCGCCGCCGCAGTGTCGCCCTTCATTTCCAGATAGGCAGCTTCCGCGCGGCACTTTCCCGCCTTCTCCAAATCCTCCGCGGATTGCGCACAGACCGTCATGGCCGCCATGATAAAAAACGCCGCCGCGATACTTCCTGTCCTGCTTGTTTTCATAACAGATTCCTTTCTTCGCAAGCTGCACCCCATGCTGTTCACCGCAGCGGAGGCCGCGCAGCAGGGTAACGGGTTTAATGTAGCAGGGTTCATGCACAGGCGCAACGACCTTCACCGGTCAACATGCGAAGTGCGGCGGGGAAACACGGCTCATTTTTTTGGCGCGTCAGAGGATTCTTTGGCTTTCTGTTCCTGCTCGTGCAGCGATTCCTCTTCCTGGCGGGTCTCTTCCATTTTCTGCACAACGAAGTTGTACAGAACGCCTGCGAAAAAACGGAAGAAAATCCCGACCGTCATGGCACTGACGAAAAACACCATGAGCGCCCGAAACAGGACTTCGCCGGTGACTTCGTTGTGCGTGACAATGCCGGTCACCAGCGAGATGAAGAAAAGCACCCCGCCAATCAGGAGACTCAGTTGTTTCAGCACATCGTTCACGGCTTCCTACTCTCCCGGCCCGCGTGCGCCGATTTCCGCCAGTTTTTCGAAGAAGATTCGTCCATCGGGGACCTCGCCACGGCGCGCGCCCTGTTTCACAAAAAAGCGGGCCACGTCCTCCAGGCACCGGGCCGGCGCCGAACCGGGCGCATAGGCGCTGATCGGTTTGCGTGCGCGGATGGCGTTGCCCACGGCAAAATCGTACGGCACCACTCCGGCCACAGGGAGTTCGATACCGAGAAATTTTCGGGTGATCAGATTCAGCCGCGCGGCCAACTGCTCGCCTTCGCCCAGGGTCCTCACCATGTTCAGCACAAGCCGCAGGGCCGGCGGTTGCGGATTCTGCCGAAGCACCTTGATAAGTGAATAGGCGTCCATGATGGAAGTCGGTTCGTTTGCCACCACCACGGCCACTTCCGGGGCCGCCGAGAAGAAACTGATAATGGATTGTCCAATACCGGCCGCGCCGTCAATGATCAGATAGTCATACTTCCCGGCAAAGCGCATCAGCTCATTCACCAGGAGGTCGCGCCGGGCGCCGCCCATATTCACCATCTCGGGCGCACCGGAGGAAGACGCCAGCAGATCGGGCCCGTACGGTGTGGACACCACGGCTTCTTCCACCGGGCAGCTGCCGAACACCACATCCTGCAGCGTGTACACGGGTTCCACGCCGATTTGCAAATCCACATTCGCAAGACCCAGGTCCGCATCAATGATCAGCACATTGTAATTCCAGCGGGAAAGCGCACAGGCCAGACCGATGGAAACCATGGTTTTTCCGACGCCGCCCTTGCCGCTGCCCACGGCGATGCACCGCAAACGGGAAGGCACGCGCTCCGGAGAAGGATCCGGCGCGGCGCTGTTGCGCAAGGTCGCGGCCTGGTCATTCACCATGATCTCTCCTTATTTCTGCAGCAGCATTTTGACCAGTCGGTCGGCGGACGCCGCTTCGATATCCTGGGGCACCCGTTGCCCATTGGTCAGGAACGCCACCGGACAAGTACTCTCACAGCGCGCGACCGTCAAGAGATCATAATTCTTCGTTTCATCCACCTTGGTCATCACCAGGTAATCCGGACGCAGCACCCCGTAATTACGAATGACTTCCGGAATCTGGCTGATGTTCCAGGTGGCCGGGAGCGCCAGCATGACGGTGAACGGACCCATCGCTTCCAGAATCGACCGCAGTTCTTTCAGGCTGGCCTGGTCATAGTGATTGCGTCCGCCGGTATCCACCAGGATGACATCGCGGTCTGCAAATGCCTGGGCGGCCCGTTTGGCTTCGGCGGCATTGAACACCACTTTCAGTTCCACCCCCAGCAGCGTCGCATATTCCTTGATCTGGTCCACCGCCGCGACGCGGTACGTATCGGTGGTGATGATCCCCACCTTCATTCCGCTTTCCATTCCCCAGCGCGAGGCCAGCTTGGCCACCGTCGTGGTTTTTCCGGCGCCGGTGGGCCCCACCAGCACCACGGTATGCGGACGGCGCGTCTGGCGCACCGGAAAATGAGATTCCACCCGCAGCAGACTGCTCAGCGTTTCCGCCTGACGGGCCGTCTGCTGCCCTTCGAAAAACGCGGGCATCTGGCCGCGCACCTTTTTAATAAACCGGGGATCCCAGCCTTTGGCATACTCCGGAAGCGCCTCTTCACGCCGAATGGAGGGCGTCGGCGCAAGAGCCGACCCGCCCGCATCGCGCTTCATCGTGCGCATTTCCGAGCGAATTTCCCGAACGGCTTCTTCCATCCGGCGAAATTGAGCGGCCTGCAATTCACTGAACCGCGACCAGACTTCGTTGCTGAACGCATTTTCAAAAAGCGACTTGTCGGCCGCCTGATCATCAACCACGGCCACCAGCTCATACCCGCTGCCGCCCAGCAGCCCGCCGAGCAGTCCGCCCTCGCTGCATTTACGGGAAGAGACCACCACCGCTTTCGGTCCCAGATCCCGCTGCACGGCCTGATAAATTTTGTCCAGTGATTTGCCTTTGTAGTTTTTTACTTTCATGGCTTCATCCTATGCTGCGCTCATTTTTTCTTCCCGAGCCTCGGGTACAGGGATCAGATTCAGCATATCGACGGGTGTCTGATCGGGTATTTCCGCGAAGGAGATCACCGCCGTATCCGGGAAGTCGTGCTGAATCAGTTGTCGGACTTGTGGACGTATTGACGGTGAACATACTAAAACCGGCTCCATTCCGCTGTTTTTCGCTTCTTCGATCCGTTCTTTGACCTTCCCTAGCACCTGCTGTGCCACCGAGGGATCCATCACCAGCGGGCCAAACGCCACGGAGTCTTTTCGGCTCTGCTGGCGTATCATTTCCTCCAGCCGTGGATGCAGCCCGATGGCCTTCAGGCGTCCGTCCGGCATGAGGTAGGTCCGGGCGATATGGCCGCCCAGGGAGCGGCGGCACAGTTCCACCAGCAGGGCCGTTTCCTGCGTCTTTCCGGAATGATCGGCGAGCGTTTCCAGAATAATCACCATGTCGCGTATTGAAACGCGTTCGCGCAGCAAACCCTGCAGGACCCGGTGGATACTGCCAATGTTCATTTTCGCCGGGATCAGTTCCTGAACCACTGCCGGATTATGCTGCTTCACCTGATCAATCATGTTGCTGACGTCCTGACGTGTCAGAATATCGGCGGCATGGCGCTTCACCACGGAAGCCAGGTGGGTGGTCACGACGCTCGCGCAATCCACCACGGTGAACCCGCGCGATTCCGCCAGCTCGCGCTTGCCTTCCGGAATCCAGTAGGCCGAGAAGCCGAACGCCGGTTCTTTGGCGGAGCGGAATCCCTCCATTTTCAGTTCGCCGCTCGGGTCGATGGCCATCAGCGATCCCGGGTGTACGAAGTCGCGCGCCATATCCAAACCGCGAATCTTGATCAGGTATTCCGTATTTCTCAGTTCCACGTTATCGCGCACGTTGACCGGCGGAAGCATGATGCCCAATTCCTCGGCAATCTGCATGCGTACATTGCTGATGCGCTCAATCAGGCGGCCTCCCTGCTGGCGGTCCACCAGCGGAATCAGCCCGAATCCAATTTCCAGATCCATCGGAGAAACCGAGGTCACACTGCTGTAATCGCTGCCCGGAGGAAGCGACGGCCTGGCGCCTTCTTTTCCTGCCTCTTCTTCTTTTCCGCCTGCCGCGCCTTTGCCCTTCAACGCGCCGCGCGCCTTCGCACCGCCCAGGGCGGCGGCCGCTTCGCCCGGGACCTTGTTGCGCGCGGCATAACCCACACCGCCCACGACAGCGCTCAGCAGCAGGAATGGCAGCGCCGGAAGCCCGGGAACGAGGGCGATCGCAGCCAGGATGCCGCCGGTAATCATCATCTGCTTGGGTTTAACCAGCAGCTGCTTGGCCAGCTGAGTGCCCAAACCGTCTTCCGAGGCGGCGCGCGTCACAATCACACCGGCGGCGGTGGAAATGATCAGGCCGGGTATCTGCGAAACCAGACCGTCACCGATGGTCAGAATGGTATAACGGGCCAGGGATTCCGTGGCCGACATTTCGCGCATGGTCATGCCGATGGCAAATCCCGCGCCAATGTTGATGGCGGTGATGATCAGGCCCGCGACGGCATCGCCCTGCACAAACTTGCTGGCGCCGTCCATCGCTCCGTAGAAATCCGCTTCCTTGCGGAGATTCTCGCGGCGGCGCACCGCTTCCTTTTCGTCGATCAACCCCTGATTCAAGTCCGCATCAATACTCATTTGCTTGCCGGGCATGGCGTCCAGGGTAAATCGGGCGGTCACTTCGGCGATACGCCCGGAACCCTTGGTGATGACTTTGAAGTTAATGATAACCAGAATCAGGAAGATGACCACGCCCACGATGTAGTTTCCACCCACGACGAACTCACCGAAAGCCTCAATCAGCTTCCCGGCGTATCCAGCCAGCAGAATCTGGCGCGTCGTGGCCACGTTCATGGACAACCGGAACAGCGTCAGCAACAGCAGAATGGAGGGAAACGCGGAGAGTTCCAGCGGACTGGTAATGCTCATGGCGTACACCATGACCAGCACGGATAGCGCAATGATCACCGAAAGCAGCAAGTCCAGCAGCATCGGCGGCACCGGAAAGAAGAGTACGCCCAGCACCACCATCAGGGCTCCGGCCATTATAATATCCGCCTGCCGCATGTTGCCCAGCGAGGCCAATTTGAATCCTGTTTTCTCTTTTTCCGCGCTCATGGCTTTATTCTCCATTGATTACGCCGCTTTGTTGGAAGTCAGTTTGGAGCGTATCCGTTCATTGCCGATTTTGTACAGATAGGCCAGGACTTCCGCGATACCACCGTAAAATGCCGCCGGCACTTCGCGCCCGACTTTCACGTCTTTGTAAAGGGAGCGCGCCAGCTCCGGCTTTTCCAGCACCGGTACCCCGTTCTCGCGGGCAATGCGCTTGATGCGTTCGGCCACCAGACGAAGTCCCTTGGCCACCACTTTCGGCGCTTTCATGGTGCTCGGGTCGTAATGCAGCGCCACGGCCACATGGGTCGGGTTGGTCACCACCACGGTACTGTCCGGTATGGCCGCCATCATCCGCAGCATCGTCAGCTCGCGCATCTTGCGCATCTGAGCGCGCTTGATCAACGGGCTCAACTCCTGGCTTTTCCGCTCTTCCTTCACTTCCTCTTTGGTCATCATCAGGCTCTTCTCGTGCTTGCGGTACTGATAAATCCAGTCGATGATGGCTATAATGATCGAAAGCACTGTGACGATCCACGACATATAAAGAATGGTACGGAAGATATAAATCGCCGAGGCGCCCACTTCCATATATTGCAGGGAGACCAGCTGCTGAAGGCGGCTTTTCATCATCACATAAATCACGCCGGTCACCAGCGTCACTTTCAGCATGGAAATTCCAAAGGTCACCAGGCTCTGCATGGAAAACAGATGCTGCAATCCCTTGATCGGATTCAACCCGCCGAATTTCCACTTCAGCGGATCGGTGCTGAAATAGGGTTTCGTCTGCGCCATGTTGGAAATAATGCCGCCGATAATAATCGGGATCATGATCGGGGCTGAAAGCGCCCCCATGAACACACACATGCCAACGAACAATTCACGCGTCAGTTCCACCGTCCAGGTTTCGCCCACATGATACTGCAGCAAATGCGCGAAGAGCGCGCTCAGCTTGCCGCCCATCGCCGGGACGCCTATACCGATACCGATCAGCGCCAGAATCATCACCACCACGCTGTCGATCTCCTGCGACCGGGCCAACTGCCCCTCTTTTCGGGCTTTCGAGCGCCGCCGCGGTGTTGCCTTTTCAGTTCTCCCGTCTTTGCCTTCCATAACACGTCCTCACAAAATCAGTTTGTAGCAGTATTCCAGCATTTCCTTGATGATTTCCCGAAAATGCCCACTGCCGTAACGCAGGAAAAAACCCATCATCAGAATGCCGGAACCCAATCGAATCGGCAGTGAAAGAAAGAGAATATTGAATTGCGGCGCCATCTTCGCAATCAGCCCCATCGCGGCGTTCAGAATCATCGCCGCCGCAATCACCGGAGCTCCCAGCTTAACGCCCCACTCGAACATCAACCCGCCCAGCGCGACGATCGTCTCGGTGACCTGTCCATCCAGCCACGCGAAGGTCGGCGGAACCGTCTGCAAACTCTTCACGATGATTTCCAGCAGAATCAAATGTCCCCCGTGCATCCAGATCAGCACGAGAAACACCAGCTGCATCACGATACCCAGCGTATTGTTTTCCACACCGCTGACCGGGTCCACTTCCTGCGACATCGTCAGCGAACTGGCCCACCCCATAATGAAACCCGCCAGCACAAATACGCCCACAAACATCTCGCAAATCAACGAAACGGTGAATCCCAGCAGCACTTCGCCCAGCAACCCCACCGCCATACTCGGCAGATCGTTCATTGCCAGCGCCGTACGCGCCCAGGATTCCGGCGCCAGCGGCGTCACCACCATCGCGATCGCAAACGCCATCAAAATACGGACATTCATCGGCGCCAGGCTTTTTCCGAACACGACCGTGCCGGCCGTGATTGACGCCACGCGCGCAATCACCAGCAGCAGAGCCTGCGGATAAAATGCCAGTTGAATGTCCATGCCCCGGCTCCTTACGCAATCATTTGCGGAAACAGTTGGAAGATGTAGTGGAAGAAACCCACCATGACATTGATGATCCACGGCAGCGAAAAACCGGTCACCACCGCAGAAACCATCAGCTTCGGAATGAACGTCAGGCTCATGTCCTTGATCTGCGTCACGGTCTGAATGATGTTGATCAGTACGCCCGTCACCACTGCCGCAATCATAAACGGCGCGGAAATTTTCGCGGAGACAATCATCACCATGTAGGCCAAATCCAAGGCAAGTTCAGGAGTCATAGCGCAATTCCTTTCCTAAAAGGTCACACCCGTGAAACTGGAAACAATACCGCGAATCATCAGATTCCATCCGTCCGCCAACACAAAGAAAAGCAGCTTCACCGGCAGCGAAATCATCATCGGGGGCAGCATCATCATACCGAGTGACATCAAAATCGTCGCCACCACCAAATCAATCACCAAAAACGGCAGGTACACCAAAAATCCCAGCTGGAAGGATGTTTTCAACTCGCTCACCATAAACGCCGGCATCAGCACTTCCATCCCCACCTCATCGATCTTCGTGGCCTTATCCTCGTTGGCCAGTTCCAAAAACAGCGCCAATTCCCCTTTGCCCGTCTGGCTCGCCATGAATTTCCGCAGCGGAACGAGACCTTCCTGCCACGCCTGCATCTGCGTGATTTCATCATTCAGGTACGGCTGCACCGCTTTCTCGTTGATCTGCTTCCACACCGGCGCCATCACAAAAATGGTGAGAAAAATGGAAAGCCCCGTCATGATTTGCGTGGAGGGCACCGTCTGCGTACCCAACGCGCGCCGTACGAATCCGATCACCACCAGAATGCGCGTGAACGAAGTCGTCATGACGATAATTGCGGGCGCCAGGCTCAGCACCGTGAGCAGCAGCACAATCTGCAGCGACTGGCTTACCTCGGCCGGCGTGGAATCCTGATCAAACTGAATCCGGATACCCGTCGGCAGCGCCCCGCCGGCCACCTGCGCCTGCGACACTTCCGTCACCGCAAAAAAACACACCGCAAAAACCAGAATCAGTTTCAAACAAACGGGCATTGTTTTCATTTCGCCACCTCATTGTTCCGACCCGCCGCCGCACCCGCCCGATCCCAGGAACCCACCGCGTGCATTTCATTCGGCCCCACCGCCAGCACCAGTTCCCGCTCACCCACCGTGACCAGCATCAATTGGCGGCGGTGATCAATGGATAATCGCTCCTGAACCTGCATCCGGCGGCCTTCCTGCGCGCCGCCAGGCGTTGTGCGCCCCGCAAAACGACCATGCAGCCACTTGTTCGCCACGATCAACCCGCCCAAAATGATCAATAAGGCCCCCACCGACCGCCACATGTTGAACGAGCGCCCCGAAGCAACGGCCGGAACCGCAGCCTCGTCCCCCGATGCTTCCTCGGTTTCTCCCGACGCAGCTTCCGACACTCCGTTTGTCGCATTTTTCACCAACAAAGCCGGCTCCGTCGCATTGGTGGATGCCGCCAGCTCTTTTTCCAGATCCGCCAGCCGCTCGAACGTAAATTCCGCGTCATTCGCATCCTTTTGCGCATAAACAGGAAACACAAGAATCAGCAGCACGCCCAACCCACCCAGCCCAATTCGCCATACGCTTTTTGCCATACCAACCGCCTGTTTTTTTTCATGTCTCATGCGATCCTGATAGCAGGATAAATGCCACAGCCGTTGCATGCTGGTTTGCAACACATTGCAAAAACAGGAGCTGCCTCTATTAACAAATCCCCCGGACGTGCGCCCCACGGCCATCCCCCCACCCGTTTTTAGACCAAAAAAGGGCAAAAAGAAGGGGTGTTCAACGAACACCCCGCCATAACCTGACGACCTCCGTACCGAAACCCGGTACGGGATCGTTGCGATCACTGTTTCCTATTCGTAATCCGATTCCGGAACGTAATCCGTGTAGCGCAGAGCCACTTTCTTAATCGTGGGCACCGGGACCATGTAGAAAATGATTTCTTCGCCGTTGGAATCCACCACACGAATATCCCAATCCTCCGCCTGCGTGTGCGGAACAAAGGTCAGTTTCGCGGACTGCCCATCCGCCAGCGCCGCCGTCAGGGCATTGGGGCCCCACTGATCCGTCGTGTCGTACGGTCCGAACTGAATGGACGCAATTTCCAGGCCGGTTTTGTTCGTCAGTTCGAACGTATTATCGGCCTGAGCGACGAGCATTGAGGACAACAGAAACAACGGGATCATTATCTTTTTCCACATATCGAACTCCTTCATTTGTTTTGTTTACCAGCCTCATCCGGGGTTTGCAGGGCGGCGCCAACGCACAGCGTACCACCCATCGCGCACCGAACGAGAATCCGCAGCCATTATGCTTTTGACGTGAGAATAGAACAGTATTATTTGAGTCTTTTCATAAAATTTCCGGGTTCTCCTCACGGCGGCGGTGCGTGAACGCGATTTCCCGCTGGAAGAAAAAAACACTTCCGGTTAATCTCACGGATATGAATACCAATGAATCCTGCGTGGACCTGCATTATCTCGAACTGCTCAGCCGCGACTACCCCAACACCCAAAGCGCGGCAACTGAAATCATCAATCTCTCCGCCATTCTCAATCTGCCCAAGGGAACCGAGCATTTCCTGTCGGATCTGCACGGAGAATCCGAGGCATTCCTGCACATGCTGAAAAACGGCTCGGGCGTCATTGCCGACAAAATTCAAATTCTCTTCGGCGAAGAACTGTCCGAAGAGCAGCGCCGCGAACTGGCCACGCTGATTTATTACCCCGAAGAAAAACTTTCCATGCTCACCCGGCACCTCGCCAATCCGGGGGAATGGTACCGCGAAAAACTCTTTCAGCTGGTACGAATCTGCCGCCTGACCGCCTCGAAGTATACCCGGTCCAAAGTGCGCAAGGCCCTGCCTGAAAAATTCGCCTACATCATCGAAGAACTGCTGCACGAACAGGAATTCGACGACAATAAAAACGCCTATTACCAAAGCATTCTGGACACCATTATCTCCACCGGCCGGGCCGATGATTTCATTATCGCCATCTCCGGCGTGATTCAGCAGCTCGCCATTGACCGCCTCCACATTCTCGGCGACATCTTCGACCGCGGCCCCGGCGCGCACCTCATCATGGACCGCCTCATGGCCTATCACAACGTGGACATTCAATGGGGCAACCACGACATCCTCTGGATGGGCGCCGCCGCCGGCTCCGAAGCCTGCATGGCCAACGCCGTACGCATCAGCCTGCGCTACGGAAATATGCGTACCCTCGAGGACGGCTACGGCATCAGCCTCCTTCCCCTCGCCACCTTTGCCATGGAAACCTACGGCAACGATCCGTGCGAACGATTCATGCCCCGCTCCGCCACCGACGAATACACGCAAAATGAACGCCTCCTGCTCGCCCGCATGCACAAGGCCATTTCCATTATCCAGTTCAAACTGGAAGGACAAATCGTCATGCGCCGTCCCCAATACCGCATGCAGCACCGACTCCTGCTGGACAAAATTGACAAGGCGCGCGGAACCATCCGCCTCGACGGCGTGGAACACCAACTCCTCGACGCCCACTTCCCCACCCTCGATCTCGACCATCCCTACGAACTCACCGAACAGGAAAACGCCGTCACCGAGCGCCTGCAAATCTCCTTCCGAAGCAGCGACCGACTGCAAAAACACGTCCGCTTCCTGTTTTCCCACGGCAGCATGTACCTCATCTGCAATGACAATCTTCTCTATCACGGCTGCATCGCCATGAATGAAGACGGCACCTTCCGCGATTTCATCGTGGACGGCGAAGGGTACGGCGGAAAAGCCTTCATGGACCGCCTTGAGCAGCTCGCGCGCCAGGGTTTTTTCACCCGCGAAAACAACGAGGCCAAACGGTACGGACAGGATGCCATGTGGTACCTCTGGAGCGGCGACATCTCCCCGCTCTACGGAAAAGATAAAATGGCCACCTTCGAACGCCACTTCATCGCAGAGAAGGACACCCACACGGAAATTAACGACATCTATTACACTTTCCGCGACAGCGAAACGTTCTGCCGGCGAGTTTTGGAAGAATTCGGGCTCGACCCCGAACAGTCACGCATCATCAACGGCCACGTCCCCGTCAAAGTCAAAAAAGGAGAAAGCCCCATCAAGGCCAACGGACGCATGATCGTCATCGATGGCGGCCTCTCCTCCGCCTATCAGCCGGAAACGGGCATCGCCGGCTATACACTGATTTACAATTCACACGGCATGCGCCTCGTCTCGCACCGCCCATTCGTCTCCCGGCAAAAAGCGGTTGAAGAAAATCTCGATATCCATTCCACCACACTGGTGCTGGAAACCCGTACCGAACGGATTCGCATTCGCGACACCTACACCGGACGCCTCCTGATGCGCCGCATTGAAGAACTCCGCGCACTGCTGAGCGCCTACCGCTCCGGCCGAATAAAAACACACCTGTAATTATGAAACAAACATTCCTTATCCGACCCGAACAGAACGACTGCTCCCTGCAGCAAATTCTGGCGCAACAGCTGAACCTTTCCAACAATCAGGCCAAAGCTCTCCTGGATGAACGCAGCGTCTTCATCAACGGCAAACGCATCTGGATGTGCCGTCACAAAGTCCGTCCCGGGGACCGCATTGAAATAACGGTAACCGAAAAACCAAAAAAAGAAGCCCCGACCCCCTGCGCCGTGCTCTTCGAAGACGATGATTGTCTCGTGATCGACAAACCCGCCGGACTCCTCGCCAACGCCTCGCCCAACAGCGCAGAAGCCCGCATGCAGGCCAAAATTCACCCGTCCGTACGCGCCGTCCATCGTTTGGATCGGGACACCTCGGGCTGTCTCCTGCTGGCCAAAAACGATGCGGCTGAAACAGCGCTCATCGAACAATTCAGAAATCACACCGTCAAAAAAATCTACCACGCGCTCGTTTTGGGCAAGGTAGAAAAACCCGCGGGAACCCTCCGGATGCCGCTGGATGGGCAACAGGCCGTCACGCATTATCAGCGCCTCGCCGCATCGTCATCCCTGTCCTATCTCCATGTGGAAATCGACACCGGGCGAACCCACCAAATCCGTCGCCATCTCGCTTCCATCGGAAACCCCGTGGCCGGCGATAAACAGTACGGAAAACAGGAACTCGAGGATCCCCGCCTCCGCCGCATTCCGCGCCAAATGCTTCACGCTGCGTCCCTCACCTTCACCCCGCCTTCCGCCGAAAAGCCCGTCACCATACGCGCTGCGGAACCGAAGGATTTTGCGCAAATCCGCCGCCTCTTCCTGCCCCCCGACCGCGCCTGATTCCCGCGCCTCAATTCCCTTGATTTAGATATTCCAATGATTGGAAAAACCCGATAAAACGTTGCCGCATGAATCGGAAAACCCCTCCACACATTCAAACATCCCGTCAAACGCCACAGGTCGCCGCCCATGAATAAACCACTCGCCACCTGGGGTGCCGTCGGACTCCTCCTTCCGGTACTGGCCGGCCTGGTCTTTCTGGTCCTGCTCATGCCGTATGCCGGGTTCCCTTCGGAAGATGCCGCCATTCTTTTCCAATACAGCGAAACCCTCACCGACCACGGAATCATCGCCTATCATCCGCAGCAGCCGCCGGCCGAGGGCGCCACGGATTTCCTCTGGATGATCCTCATCGCTCTGGCCTACCGCCTCGGCATTTCCTCCTTCCTGTTTGCCAATCTGCTCTCCGCAGGCGCACTGCTGGGTACGGCCTTCCTGCTAACCCGCCTTGCCCGTGAATCCCTCCCACCTCAGCCGGACGCCCGCCGCCTCTTCCCCGCCATGTTCTTCGCCATCGCTCTTTTTCTGATGCTGCTGCCTCCTTTCTTCGCCGCCGCGCTCGGATTCTCTCCGTATGCCTTCGGATTTCTCATCACCCTGTGCGTGTGGTACTTTCTCCACGAAAACGCCTGGGGTCTGGCGCTCTCCACCCTGGCCACCTGCCTGCTCCGTCCGGACGGCGTTGTCTTCACCGTCCCGCTCTTTGCCGCCTTCCTGCTGATGGATCGCGCCAAACGAAAGCACCGTTTCACCGCCGGACTGCTCGCGGCCGCGCTTCCGGGCATGGCCTACTTCCTGTGGCGCTACTCCTATTTCGGACTCCCGCTCCCGCTCCCGTTTTATGTAAAATCGCACTTCGACCGCTACCTCCTGATATTCAATCAGGATTCTCTGATGACCAATCTGCGCTTCGCGGCCGCAGTTCTCCCGTTTATTCTGATGACCATGCTCCCATCGTCCGCCCCGGCCTTTCCGCGCAGCAAACGAATCATCGTGCTGATTACCACCCTGCTGGTCCCCCTTCTTTTTTACTCCTGCATGAACCTGGAACAGAACATCGCCTATCGCTTTCAATATCCGTTCGCACTCGTCGGGCTCCTCCTGGGAGTACTCGGGCTGAGCGCCGAAAAAAAGCGCGTCTGCTCGCTGATCGCCGCCATCCTCTGGTGTCTGGCCCTGACCGCCCCCTGGTACCTGATGGAAGGCTACCGAACCCTCTGCACCCCCACGGAAAACATGCCCCGGCTCGCCCAAAAACTCGGCGCCCTTTCCACCCCCGGACGCATCGCCACCACCGAGGCCGGACGCCTGCCCTATTATTCCCGCTGGGAAACCATGGATCTCTGGGGACTCAATACCCCGGCACTGGCCCGGCGCGTCGTCACTCCCGATGACCTCACCGCCTTCGCCCCCGACCTCATCGTCCTGCACACCTCCGGCGACTATTACGGCGATGACTGGCGCTTTCTGGCCTCCACCAATCTCATCCTGCACACCGACCGCTCCTGGAGCAACATGGTGGAAAATACCGTACTGGCCGCCCGACAAACCGGCTGTACACTCTTCATGGTTCCGCACCGCCTCCCCGAACAGGCCGATCCTTTCAGCGCCCGTCTCGCCGCGCTGCGTCCGCGCATCAACCAGGCCATGAATCATCAGGGGTCCTTCGACACCTACTACGCCTTCCTCATCCGCAACAACTCCCCGCTGTACGCCGAACTTGCCGCCCTCCTCCGCCAACAGGGCGCCATCACCTATGAGCAATATCAGGAAGACAAAGAACGCTTCATCGCTCAGGCCACTCATCAGGCGTCTCCGTAACCCGCCACTGGAATTTTCCCATGAATAGAAAACGACTCATGATCAACACCGGACGAATCCTCCTGCTGACCGCATTCCTCCTGCGCATCTGGACCGCCTGGGCCTGGCGCGATGACCTCCACCACGACCGCGGACGCGCCGCCCTCATGGCCCTGCACATGGCCCATTCCACCGACGCTACCGCCTTCGCCTACGGCGCCCCTCAACTCGGCAGTCTCGAACCGGCGCTGGCTTCACTGTTTTTCAGATTATTCGGCTACCACGAGTTTCTGCTGAACCTCGCCACCGCCCTCATCGGATTTCTGGTCCTACCCATCGTCTACCGCTGGACCCGCGAAACCGGCGGCCGCCTCGCCGGGCTGATCGCACTCGCCTGCCTGATCGCCGGCCCCTATCCCGCCTGGGTTTTCACCGTACTGCCCCGCGGCGGCAGCGCCCTGACACTCCTCCTCTTCTCCGCCCTGCTTTGGCTGACCGGAAACCTCGTACGCCGCGAAACACCATCGGCCCAGCACGCCCCCGTCTGGATGTATCACGCTTTCGGCGTACTTCTCGGCCTCTCCTGGTGGACCAACCAGATTCTTTTCGCGGCATCCATCACAGCGGTTGCCAGGCTCTTCGCTGCCCTTCGCTTTCGCCTCTTCAACCGCCGCATGCTCTATGTGACCATCCTGTTCTTTCTCACCAGCGCCCCCTGGTGGCTTTGGAACCTGTTCAACCGCTGGGAAAGTTTTTCCTTCCTCCCGGCGCTCTTCCCATCCGCACTGCGCACCACGCACTGGACCCCCTTCTTCCGGCGCATGCTTCAACTCTTCCTGCTCCCCTCTGAATGGGGGGTGTTCGCATGGACCGGCCCGATCATCCTCACCCTCACCCTGCTCGGCAGCGTTCCGCTTTTCATTCACGCCGTCAGAACCCGCCGATCCTTCCCCGGATGGATTCACCTCGGCATAACCCTTTCCTTCCTCCCGGTTTTCGCTCTGTGCTACTCCGCCTCCGCATTCGCCGGGATCGAATCGCTGCGCTCCCTCATCATCATCGCCCCGGTCTTTGCCCTCCTGTTCGGCTGCTGTTCGGCATGGCTCTTCCACCGTATGCGCCGACGCTGGCTCGCCATCCTCCCCCTGATCATCCTCATGCTCGGCGACACCCAGTCCATCCTGCAATCCCGAAACAACAACGATAATCCGCTGCGCCGCCTCGCCGCCCTGCAAATCGCCGACTATTGCCAAAGCAATCAGGTCGAAGTCGTCTTCGTTCACCGCTGGCTGCACTGGATGAACGCCGCCACCCAGGAACGCATGCTCTTCTGCGATGCCGAAGCCGAACCCTACGCCCCCTACGAAATGCGCGGCAACCAGGCCGACCGCGTCGCCCTCCTGGATGACATCTTCCGTCTGAGCGATTTCCTCCGCGCCTCCGATGCCGGATGGACCTCCACCCCGTTCGGTCCATTCACCCTGATGAGCGGCTTCACCAATCCGCCCGCTCCCGCCCTTCCAATCCCCTCGGAAAAAATCGAACGCATCTCGAACCCCAACACCCCCGACAATCTGGCCCCGGCACTGAGCGACCAGGATTGCGACACCTCCTGGATCAGCCGCGTCGATGCCACCGGAACGGTTCAGCACCTCACCATCACGCTGAAAAAACCCGCCGCTCTCTCCGGAATACGCCTGTGGTGCAATAACGACCGGTACCCCGGCATCTGCGCTGTCGAGGGCCGCTCGCAAAACAACGCCGCCTGGCATCCCCTCCTGCCCCCCATCAACAGCACCCCGTTCTTCTGGTCGGGCCCCCGCTGGTATATCAACGGCCTCTTCTATCGCATGATGTACCGCTGGCCCGCCACCGAACCGCTGCACGAAATCCGCGTCTCTTTTCCGCCCCCCGCTCAATACGGCTATGACATCGACCTGGCCGAACTTCAGCTCCTCTGCGCGGAGACCAACCCGCCGCCCACCCCATCCACCGACGACTTCACCTGCCTTCTTCAGCTGTTCAGCGAACGGCATATCGTCCGGTGTTTTGCCGACCGCTGGCTCTCCGCCAAAATCCGGGATGCCTCCGGCGGCCGCGTCGAAACCATCATGCCCGCCTTCACCAATCGCTCCGTTCACTCCGGCGAACGCCGCATCACCAATGAGTATTACGACATCACCCGATTTTCCCCCAAGGATTCCCTCCTTGTCGCCGCCCCCGAAGCCCCCAATCTCGCCGACCTCCTGCAGCGCTGCCGCCTCCCCATGCGGCAAACCCCCGTCGGTTCGTGGATCCTTTTTGACTTCGCGCCCGGCACCTTTTCCCGCGAGACCGCTTTTTATCCAGGCCTCAAATGGGTCGGCTTCGGCGCACTCTCCAATCACCGCCGCAACCAAAAATTCCGCGGACACTACGACTACCAGGAAGCCCTCGACACCGATGATCCCCAACTGCGCCTGGACTACCTGAAAGAGGCGGTGATGCTCTATCCCCGACACAAAGACGCTCTCCGCGCCCTGGCCGATCTCTCCCATCTGCGCGGCGACCAGGCGCTCTACCGCGCCACTCAGGAGGCCCTGGATACGTTCGCGCCTGAACTGGACCTGCCCATTCGCTACCCAAACGGTCTGACACTCCTCGGCATTACCCCGGCGCGCATTGAAGCCGCGCCCGGCGAATCCCCGGAACTCATCTACTTCTGGGAATGCCCGCCCGCTGTTCAGCCCGACCACTTCGCCGTCTTCGTACACTTCGATGGTCAGGGCCGCCATTTTCAGGATGATCATGTGCTGCTTGAAAACATCGAGCCTTCCGCCATTGCCGAACAATTAACGCCCGAAACCTTCATCACCCGCCGCGTCTTCCAGGTGCCTGAAGGCATTCCACCCGGAGACTACCCAATCGCCATTGGCGTTTATAACCGCCGCACCTCCTTCCGACTCACCCCGGACACCAAACTGAAAACACATGGCAAAGCCGCCGTCCTTCCCCTCACCATCACGATCCTCCCCGATTCACAAAACGAGTGATCCCCGCATCGGCATAAAACCGAGCCCAAAGTTCTCCGCGTCCCCGCTTGACGAATTTTGCAGCAAGGACTTAGTATCGAACCCTGTGCGTGTGGTGGAGACCTTTCGCCGATCCTTCGGCGTTGACCTTCGAATCACACCTATCAACACGGGAGATGCCTTGAAGCATTTCACCTTTATTAACATAAGGAGAAACAACGAATGAAAAAGATGATGATCGTCGGGGCCGCCCTGCTGGCATTCCGACTCAACGCCCCGGCCCAGGAATCCGTTCCGCCCACCGTTCCGGCAGATACCAATGCCGTAACAGCGGCCGCTGAGACCAACACGGCGACAGCCGCTGCGGAAACCAACGCCATTCCTGCCGAAGCCGTGGAAACCAACGCCATCCAATCCGCCGCCGCAGTAGAAGTCGCGCCCGCCCAACCGACCGTCACGGAACCGGCGGCAAAAGAACCCAAAACCGCGGCCGTGAAAAAAACGGATAAATGCGCGGTCCAATTCAACCTTGCCGGCGGCGTGTCCTACTGGGATGGTGATGTCACCACCACCATCGGCGGACGGGCCGAAGTCGATGGCTGGGTTTACCACCTGGACGATCCGCTCAGCGAATTGAAATTCCCCCTCAACGTCGCCGCTGTAGATGTGGATGCGTCAGTCACCATCCGCAAAGCGCTGGAACTGTTCGGCAGTGTGCGCGTGGCCGCGTCAGAACCCGACGACAAGATGGAAGACTCCGACTGGGATAACGGCGTCAAAGAAGTGTATTCCGAATCGGACTGCGATCTGAACGCCTGGGCCGGCGATGCCGGAGTCCGCTGGTGGTTCAATTCAAAACCCTGCAAAAAAACCGGCATGACCGCCGGAATCGCGCCCACTGTCGGCTACAAAAAGCAGAGCCTCGATTGGGATGTGAAAAATCTGGATCAATGGTATCCCACCGAACCCCGGCTTGGGCATGACCGCGTGGATGGAAAAGTGGGCACCTATGATTTCGACCTGGACATGCTCTACGGCGGCGCCAAGGCTTACCTGAAACACCATCGGTTCAGCCTGCTTGTTTCCGGCGGAGTCAGCGCCTACCTGAACATGCAGGCCGAAGATGATCACATCCTGCGCAGCAAGAAAAACTCGGCCGACTACGACGGCAACGCCTGGTTTGTGGAGGGAGAAGGCCGCCTCTACATCACCGAGTGGCTCTATCTGCTTGGGCGCGTCAATTATTTCTACGCCAAAGCCGACGGAACCGAAAAGCAGCATTACTATGCCGGAGCCAATGAAGGCTGGACCGGAGAAATTGATGGCGAACTGGAAACCGAACAAGTGACCGGAACCCTGGGCCTCGGCTTCGAGTTCTAACCCGTATTCCCGTCTGCCCTGCCGGCGGACGTATCGCTGTACGCGCCATGCGCAATGCCCCGGCATTCGCATGGCGCTTTCTTTTTCCCCCGCAGGCGACGCCAGCCTTCCCGCTACCCGAGCCAGTGCCCCATGCGCCGCACGACGGCGTCATCCAGCGCCGCGATGCGCCCCGGATACCCGCGCGGACGAACCGCCCGGCCCGGCGAAGTCGGCGGGGCCGCCGTTCCACCGCGCAAAGCGAACGGGAGAAGCAACACGCCGACGCCGGCCGCCAGCATCAGTTTTAAAAAAGTTCTCCGCTTCATCACCGCCATACTCCCGGAATTGTGCGCCCGCATGACGGACATACGCCGCCGTTTATCCGGTTAAGCACAATCTGAAATCCGCGCCGCTCCAGCAGCTTCTCCCGACACTGCGGACAAAACGTGCTGCCCGCCTCCTCGCAGGCCGCATTGCCGATGTAGATATAGTGCAGCCCCTCCGCACGCGCAATTTCCCGCGCCCGAACAAGCGTATCCTCCGGCGTCGGCGGCAGATTCTTCATGCGGTAGTTCGGCCAGAACCGCGAAAAATGAAGCGGGGTTTCCGCACCCAGATTCTCCCTGATCCAACGGCACAAATCCGTCAGCATGGCGTCCGAATCATTCAGCGTGGGAATGATCAGATTCGTCACCTCCACGTCCAGCGCCATGGACTTCGCCAGCACCAGCGCATTCAGCACCGGCTTCAGCGTTGCACCGCAGATTTCTCGATAGAACGAGTCCGAAAAGGCCTTCAAATCAATATTGGCGGCATCGGACACGGCGCACAACTCTTTCCACGGCCCGGGATTCACATAACCGGCCGTCACCAGAACATTCCGCAGCCCCTGCTCGTGCGCCAGGCGGCTGGTATCCAGCGCGTATTCGAAATAAACAATCGGATCCGTATAGGTATAAGCGATGGACGGACATTCGTGACCGATGGCCTGCGCCACCACCTGCTCCGGCGGCAGCGCGTACGCCTGGCTCCGCTCGGGATTCATCTGCGAAATTTCCCAGTTCTGGCAGTTTTTGCAGTGCAGATTGCACCCCACCGTGGCCAGCGAGAATACGGCCCTGCCGGGCAGAAAATGATACAACGGCTTCTTCTCCACCGGATCCACATGCACGGCGCACGGAAATCCATACGTCACCGCCGTTAAAACGCCATCCAGATTGATGCGTATGCGGCATTCGCCGCTCTGTCCCGGCGCAATGATGCAGGCCTTCGGACATATCGCACACTGAACCGAATCATTCATGCCAAGCCCCTCGTTAACTCCGGAAGATTTTTAGCGGTTGCCGGAGACAAAAGGGAGCCTTTTCCGTCGCTTATTCGTGCTGCCTGATTCGGAAGTACAGAGTGTGCGCGCCCTCCTCCGTATTCGGAAGCTCCAACTCCGCTTCCTGCCACGCGCCCTGCTGCTGAGGGGACACCTGCACGGTATCCACCAATTCGTAGGGCCCCTGAATCGATTCCGAACAATACACGGAATAGGTCTTGTTCGCCTGTGCCTTCCAACGCAACTTCGAGTGACCGGTTGAATCGCGGTGAAGCGCGGTGATTTCGAGACAGTTTTCGCGATCGCAGGGATCATAACCGGCATGAATTTCAGCGCCATCCGGCATCTGATCGCCATCATTATCGGCATCCCATTCATCACTGACGCCATCACGATCCGAATCGAGAGCCCTTTGCAGAGCCTGTGCGGCGACCGCCCCGGTACAGAGCGTTGACCGCCCTCCGCCTCCGGATTTCATCCCCTGCCCGCCAACCGTAATACACCCCGTCAATTGGGAGGAACCGGCATTGCAAACACCGCCCGCCGGCGTAACGGAACCCGACACATAATCGGCCCAAACGCCCGACGGGAGCAGGAGAAGAGAAACGAACAGGAAACTGGCATAAAAAAGACGTCTGGTTTTCATGATTGCTCTCTCAAAGATTGGTGAGCTTTTGCGTGGCGCCGGCCGTATTCTTAAAAAACAGGTTGGTTCCATCCGTATACAGACCAGCCCATTCACCACTGCCGAATGTGGCACGAAAATAAATCCCCGTCCCGCCGTCCGCGTAATGCGAGCCGCGAATAACCGCCGAATCGCCACCGGCCAGCTGGTTTGTCGCATACGTTCCAATAGCCACGCGGCAGGAACCATCCGGATGACTCAGGTTGCCGGCCGACGCGTAATAGCCCAGGGCTGTTCCATCATAGCCGCCGCTTGCTTTTTGGCCGAACGCCACGGAGCGCAGTAAGGCTATGCTGTCATGCCCCATCGCCGTGCCGCCGTAATTCGCATACGTATCATGCCCCACCGAAATACTGCCGCCGGCACCGCCCGTCGCCTTGTAGCCGATACAAATCGTATCGCCAAGAATGCTGTTGGAACTTCCAATGGCAATACCCCGGCTGTTTTCGCCCACGGTTATCGCATCGCCGATGTACAGCCCGCCCGCCGTGTACGGGACGGTGATGTTTCGCCCGACCATGATATCTGCGCCGGTGGTTTTCAGAATGAGCTGTGTGGGCCGCCCCTGGCCATGTCCGTAATTCACCGGGACATCGATCATCAACGGATTGCTCAGCGTGTAGTAGCCATACAGCGTCTGAATGCCGTTCACTCCGACGTAATCGACCAGGTTCGTAAGTCCGGCCCCATCCCCGCGGTAACGGGCATTTGTGATCCACTCGCCATTCATATCCAGCGGCCCGTCGATGCCGCCTGCCAGCAACGCATACGGAACCGACGTGATCTTTTCGGACGGGGTGAGCGTCTCGCCGTCAATCGTGATTTGCAGAAACACGGAGGGCGCGCCGAAGGCATTCTTTAATGTACCCGTCTGCGCATAGGTACCTATTTCCGCATCAAAAAATCCGTCCACAAAGGAAATCAGTTGGGTTTCGGCGTACAATTGCTGCCCGGCGGCTGCGGCATCCGTCAGTTCAAAGATCACCGGATAGTCGCCATTTGCCAAACCCCCTTCCTTCACATAACGCCCCTGATAGTGAAAGGTCTCCGGCACCTGGGCCAAAGCGGAAACTCCGCACAACGCACCAAGAACCGTCCACATGGCATACGGCTGCTTACTCATCACGGCACCTCCTTTGTGTGAAGAATTTTTATACTAGTATTCATCTAGCATATTTTTCGGGACGGGCAATACAAAAGATTGTTTTTTTCATCGGTGGAGTACGGTTTTCACCATCCGGCGCAAACATCACGCATCAACGCATTCAGGCTGTTGTAAACCGGCACCCCGCAGGTGGTCAGTTTGTCGAATGCGTGATGTCCGGATGCCACCAGACAACACCCGGCGCCCATAGCCCGGGCCACATCATAGTCGTGCGTGGTGTCACCGATCAGCAACACCAGCCCCGGATCAACCGCCAGCTCGCGAATCAGCCCCAGGCCCTGTTCTTTCTTTCCGGCGGCGTAATGATCGTCAATGCCACGCAGGCACGGGAAAAAATGCGCGATGCCGAACTGATTGACGGCTTCGTTCAGCGTGGTCTGCTTTTGCGCGGATAGAATCACTTGATGCAACCCGGCTTCCTGAAAGGTTTGCAGAGCCTCTTGTGCGTTTGCCTGCAGTCGACACTCCTGCCGGCGTTTCTCGTAGCCCTCAATAAATTCCGTCCCCACCACACTGAATGGTTCGCGGGAAAAATCAAAACCGAGGCGGCGGTAATAGGCTTCCACCGGAAAATCAAAAGCATCCTGATAGCGTGCGGCCGTCAAACCCGGCAGTCCCCTCCTGCCGAGCATACCGTTCATTACCTCCACGCACAGCCAGGCATCATCCAGCAGGGTGCCGTTCCAATCCCAAATGATGTGCCGGGGAGCCTTTGCTTTCATAAACCGTTCGAGAATTATTCCGTCCCGCGAAACCTCAAGGCATGCTGAACTTCTTACCCTGATATCCTTTCACCAGAACGTCCCGATAATACTGGTCGCGATCTTCCGCCTTCAGCAGCCCGTCGTACACCTCTTTCGGAAC